>NZ_JBARTQ010000672.1:0-2408 GCF_049645325.1 Pseudomonas sp.
AGACCTACAAGGTGAGGTTGCCCAAGAACATTCCGGAAAACAATTTCTGGTCGTTCACGGTGTACGACAATCAGACCCGCTCCATGCTGCGCACACCGCAGCGCTATCCGCGGGCGGGCAGCCAGTCGTACCCGTCACCTGCAGCGGTCCCCAACAAAGACGGATCGTATGACATCTACTTCGGCCCGACGGCGCCGAAGGGCAAGGAGGCCAACTGGATCCAGACCGTACCCAGAAAGGGCTGGTTCACGATCCTACGCATCTACAGTCCGCTCGAGCCGTACTTCGACAAGAGCTGGAGGATCGGCGAGATCGAGTTGGTGAAGTAGACATGATGAAAGCAAGAACAGCGAGCAAGCTAGCTTTGATCGGGCTCATGACCGCCACCCTGGCGGCGTCGGTATCGGCAGAAAAGCTGCCCACCGATCCAGTCGGTGGCGAACCGCCCGTCGGTTCGAAGCCCTCCGTAAAGGACCTGTCCGACCGGGTGACCTATCAGCGCGCTTTTGAGGCGGTGGTCTGGTCGATGCCGGCGCTGGCGCAACGTCTTCTACAGCGATCCCAACATGGGTTTCAGCTGGGATTATGAGGGGATGCTCGACTACGACAACCGCTCGGTTCACCCCTGGTTCACCGCGATCTATTTCCCCAACAAGGTCACCGCAAAGCCACCGACCATGTACCTCGCGACGGCCCGGGACAAGAACGGCAAGCTGTTCAAGGCGGGCAAGATATACAAGCTGACGGTGCCAAAGGATGTGCCGGTCAACCAGTTCTGGTCGCTGACCATCTATGACATGGAACCCTGGGCCTTCATCTACACCAAGGAAGAACGCCCCGGGCTGTCATCCCGCGACATCGCGAAAATGAAGCAGAACGAGGATGGCAGCGTCACGCTCTATGTCGGCCCCAAGGCGCCGAAGGGATACGAGAACAACTGGATCCCGACGGCGGGCAAGGCGCCTTACATGATGTTCCGCTTCTACGGACCTGAGGAGGCGTTCTACAACAAGACCTTCAAGCTGGCGGACGTGGAGCTGGTCAGGTAGCGGAGCCCCCCAATTTCCCCTCGTTTTCCCCTCGTCCTTGGGGATTCGCAAAAGGCCGGCGTAATGCAAGCTCATGAAATGAGCAGTGGCGATCGAATCTCCGTCGTTGACATCGATTTTGGAGGCCCTGCAATCTATCGGATCGTCGTCCATTCGGATTCGATTTCCTGAGACGCTCCCAACACGATGTCGCCTAACATGCAGATCGCTGCATGTGCAGTTCCGGCGAAAACTCAAACCGCTGTGCGGTTTCATCCCCTTCTGAGACGACCCAGCAGTCTACTGAAAAGCCGCCTCCACTCTTCCGCGAGGAGTGGAGCGGCCACCGCCGGACTCGAACGCAAGGACGGCAGGGGCGCTCGTTCCGGGTAGACAGGGTTGATCTGGCGCGCTGGGGCCGCTCCATCCTGCACCAGGAGATCGCGAAGAACTTGCTCGATGGTGTCCACCGGCAGATTTGGCAGCTCGTCGGTGAACCAGTGCTGCACCGCTTCGATGTCTTCGGGATCGACATCGCCGTACTCGGCGGCCGCATCGGCAAAGGCTGTGGTGGGTGTTGGCATGATGGTACCGTCAACGGAGTGGATCGAGCTCCTTGCTTGCCGCGATCGCGGCCGGAACGGTGTAGTAGCAGTAGCGGCCGTCGCTTGGTTTGAACAAGCGCCTCGGCCCCGGCGGAAGCTCGTCCTCGTCTGGCAAGACGGTCATGCCGCGCCGGCGATACCATTGGAGCAAGACGTCGCCGCCACGCTCGTCCGCGTAGAGCGCGGTCCGACCGAATCGCCGTTCATTGAGCGAGTGCGTGACCGCCACATCGAGTGCGATCGATCCCAGGCGCCGAGGGATGCAATCTTCCGGTATGGGGTGATCTTCGATGGTCGTCAGCGCCTCATCGGGAGCCGTCGAGAGAAACCAGACGAAGACGCTTTCTCGGTCGTGTTCGTCGAGCGCAGGCACACGCCCCAGCAGCTGCACGAGGGCGCATGGGATGAACCGATCTCTCTCCGGGTCGGTGATCCCGATCGTATAGCCGCCCGGTTTCCGTATTAGAACGCGCCCAGCGACTCGGGCGAAGGGGACGTAGAGGAGCCAGTTCCAACCGTTGTCTGCTCGGGTCGGATCGCGATCGATGATCGGTTGGACGTGGGAATGCCACCACAGAACGTGAGACACGGTCATTTTCGCAGTGTGAATCGGGATGTCTTGGCCGCTCTTGGTCGGCGCCCGGCGGACGAAGGGAACGCCCCGCTGCTTTCTCAGGAAGCCCACAGCCGTGTCCGTCGGTCAAACCTCATTTTCAGCAGAGTAATGTGAGCTAGACATGAGTGAAAGCGCAAGCGGTGTGCCCTGACGCGAGCT
>NZ_JBARTQ010000673.1:0-6107 GCF_049645325.1 Pseudomonas sp.
TGTGGTGAGCGGGCTTGCCCCGCGCTGGGGGGCGAAGCCGCCCTGAAACCGGAGTGCGCGGAGTGTCTGAGTAAATGAGGTGGCTTGGTTGGGGCGGCTTCGCCCCCCCAGCGCGGGGCAAGCCCGCTCACCACAGAAAGCTCAGTCACTACAGAAAGCTCAGTCACCACAGAAAGCCCAGTCACCACAGAGCGCCTATTCATCACCATAAGCGCGTCATCATCTGGCCCTGTTCGCCTCAGGTTTGAGGTTTGCCAGGGCAATCGCGACGGCCTGCTCAGGTGTCATGAGGGCTGTGTCGATCGTCAGTGGCGGCTCATCCCAAACCTCATACTCATGCGCCAACACCGATTCCCAACTGGGCGGCGTCAGCCCGGGTATATCGCCGCTGCGTGCTTCCACGCGGCGTTGGTGCTCCTGCCGGTCTGAGCACATCACCCGAATATCCAGCAGTTCAACGCCTGCCGCCGAGGCCACGGCTTGCCAGGCCTCCCGGCTTTCGCGGACCGGGTTCACACAGTCTGCGATCACCCTGTGCCCCACGTGCAAATTACTCAGCGCCACGGCGTTCGCCACGCCATAGCCGCTGGCGCCGACATCACCCGCCAATACATCGGCCGCCCGAAGCGCTTGTTCGATCACGTCAATGCGCAGATAAACCGCGCCAGTCTGGCGCACCAGTTCGCGGGCGATCGTGGTTTTGCCGGTACCGGGCAGGCCGCTGAATACAATAAGCATGGTCAATCCTTTGAAAGAGACACCGCGCCAGTCTAGCGGGGCTTACTTCAAATAACAGGCACTGATCCAGTCCGCCGGGTGATCCGCCAACTGCTTGGCCACCGGCAAATAACGCGGGCTCAATTGCGCCGCCAGCCAGAACAGCGTGGCGCTGCTCTTGGGTTGCCAGGTGCCGCTGTACCCGGCTTCGCCCACGCCCGCGCGGTCTTTGTCGAATTGCACGTGGGTGTGCACGAATTCCTGATGGCTGCGTTGACCTGTGGCATAGGGCACCAGCCAGTCGAGGGCCGCGCCGAGGGAGGCACCATTGGCGCTGAGGGTCAGCCAGTCGCCGCCGATGCCGTAGGGCTTGGCCGCCAGCGCCGCTTGCACCAGGGGTTCGAGGTCGTAGACCACGTAATGCAGGGCGTCACGGTCCTGGAAGTCAGTCACCGAGCCGTCGGGCAGCACGTTGTCGGCGATTTGCTGTTTAAACAGCTGGTGGGCCTGCTCCAGCATTGCCCGGTCGCCAAGCGCGGCAGCTGCCACGGTGACCAATTTGACCCGGTGACTCTGCCAGTTGTTGGTCTGCGTGCCTTTTTTCTGCCCGTGGAATTGCTCGATGTGGGCGATGTAGCCATTGCCCAGCGTGCTGATCAAACGACGGCTCGCAGCGCGGGTTTCGAGGCGCAGATGGTCGGCGGTCAGCGCATAAGCGTTGATCAGCATGTCGAGGTTGGTTTCGTCGATCGGGTTGAAGTCCGGCTGATAGACGTCAGCCCAGGCCGCCAGGTAATCGTCGACCTGCTTGAGGTAGCGCGGGTCACCGCTGATGCGCCATGCCAGCGCCGCCTGTCGCATCAGCGGCCAGTCCTTTTCGGCGGCGATGCTCTGCTCGCGGATGCCATGGTTCGGCAGCGTGCCTTCGGTGTGCACATGGGCCAGCGGGTTGGGCACATCACCCAAATGGCGTTGGGCGGCGGCCAGCAACGCGTTGCTTGTGGGGGTTGACGCGACCGGCTGGCAGAGGCTGGCGGCCAGGCTGGCGTGGGAAACTGCGGCGAGCAAAAGGCTCAAGGCGAAGGTGATTTTTTTCATCAGGGGCTCTGCTGGGCTCGAACGCGCTCACGCTAGCACGCGGCCGAATCCGCCTGGATGAAACTCCCGTATGCTTACCCCCTCATTCAGCTCGCCAACAGGAGCGCCCATGCCCTTGCCGTTCGTGAAGATGCACGCCCACGGCGACGATTTCATCATCATCGACCGCCGTGGCCAGCACGACCCGATCACCGCAAAAATCGCCCGCCAGCTAGGCAATCGCCACACCGGCATCGGCTTTAACCAATTGGCCGTCATACTCGATTGCGACGACGCCGCTGCGCGCATCAAGTTCTGGAACCCCAACGGCACGCCCCTGGAAACCTGCGGCAGCGCCACCCGAGGCGTGGCCGACCGCCTGATGTGCGAAGCCGGCAGCGCGTCCATCGTGCTGCGCACCGACCGTGGCCTGCTGACCTGCACGCGCGCGCCCGGGCGGCGGGTCTCGGTGAACATGGGCGCGCCGTCGCTGGACTGGGCCAGCGTGCCGCTGGTGCACGCCGTGGACACGCGCGTGCTGCCCATCGACGGCGACCCCGCCGCGTGCAGCATGGGCAACCCGCATTGCACGTTTTTTGTCGACGACATTGAAGCCATCGACGTGGCGGCCGTGGGCCCGGCGCTGGAAGTTCACCCGCTGTTCCCGGCCAAGACCAACGTGCATTTCGTGCAGGTGCTGAACCGCAACCACATCCGCCTGCGCATCTGGGAGCGCGGCGGCGGTGTGCCGCTGGGTTCCGGTTCGTGCTGCTGCGGGGCGGTGGTCAACGGGATTCGGCGTGGGCTGCTGGACGACACGGTCGACGTGCAGTGCGATGGCGGCACCGTCACGGTGCAGTGGGACGGCCAGGGCGGCGTGGTGCTGACCGGCAGCGTCGAGCCGATCATGCAAGGCACCACCTGCTCGGTTTAAAACGTCACGGTAAACGTGGTGCCCCGTGTGGCGCAGGAATTCACCGCCACATCGCCGCCATGGACCTTGGCCAGTTCGCGCACGATATACAGCCCGAGCCCGACGCTGCGCACCTCGCTGCCTTGGTCGGTGCCACGGGTCATGGGCTCGAACAGCACCGCCAGCAGCGCTTCGGGAATCACCGCGCCGTGGTTATGCACCGAGACTTCGCAGGCGCTTTCGCCGAGGGATGAGGTGATGGTGATCGGGCGTTGCAGGTCGCCATAGGCCACGCTGTTGGCCACCAGGTTGCCGATAATCTGTTGAACACGGTCGGCGTCCAGGCACGCCTCGCCACTGCCGTGGGCCTGGTGCTCCAGCGTGGCCTTGGGGAAGGTCACGCGCAGTTCGTCCACGGCGCGTTGAATCACACTGTGCAGGTCCAGTGGCGCGGCCTTGATGATGATGCCCTGGCCGACCCGGGCCTGGGTGAAGTCCAGCAGGTCGGCGATCATGCGTTGCGCACGCTCGGAAGACTGGGCGATGTGGCCGAGCAACTGATGCTCCTTGGCCGTGCGCTCGCCCCGGCCGAGAAAATCCGACGCCATGCGGATGGCCGTCAGCGGGTTTTTCAAGTCGTGGCTGACAATCGCCACCATCTGCTCGGCAAACAGCGCGCGGCGCTGGACGATGGCATAGGCCTCGCGCAACTCGGCCTGGGCCTGTTGCAACGCAACTTCGGTGTCGGTTTTTTCCTGCAGCAACGCTTCGGCGAGTTTGCGCGCCGTGAGCAGCTCGCGTTCGTACTTGTCGCGGTCGGTGGTGCCGAACAGCGCCAGGTCGTACACCACGGCGTCAGCCTGTTCGCGCTTGCTGCCGTTGAGCAGCACCGTCACCTTGTGCCCGTCGCGGTGCAGCATGTCGAGCTTCACTTCGGTGACGCTGCCGCGCAGGCGCAGCATCGGCGCCAGGTGGGTCTGGTGGAAAATCCGCCCACCCATGGTCAACAAGTCCTGAAAGCGCAGGCTGCACAGCTCGGCGGTGCTGAAACCCAGCCACTCACTGAAACGCGCATTGGCCTGCAGCAGGGTGCCGTCTTCGGCGGTGACGGCCAGGGCGCAGGCGGCGCTGTCGAACAGGTCAACCGGCATGGGCGGCCACCCACGGTGCCAGGAAACGCTCCATTGCCGCCGCGCACGCCTGTGGCGCGCTCATGTGCGGGCAATGGCCGACGTTGTCCACCAGGCAATAGCTGCTGTTGGGCAACACGCTGTGCAGGTATTCGCCCACGGCCACCGGGGCGATCAGGTCGTCGCTCGATTGCAGGATGAGGACCGGTGCGGCCAGGCCGATCACGTCCTGGCGGTTGTCCGACATAAACGTCACCCGCGCAAATTGCTTGGCGATGTCGGGTTCGGTGCGGCAAAAACTGTCGGTCAATTCCTGGCTCAACCCCGGTTGCCCCGGCGCGCCCATGATTGCCGGGGCCATCGCGCTGGACCAGCCGAGGTAGTTGCTGTCGAGGGTGTCGAGCAGGTCGTCGATGTCGCTGCGCTTGAAGCCGCCGACATAACCGACGTCATCGATATAGCGCGGCGACGGGCCGATCATCACATGCGCCGCGAGACGCCCGGGGGCCAGGCGGTCGGCGAGGGTGGCGATCATCGCGCTGACCGAGTGGCTGACCAGGATCACCGGGCCGATGGCGAAGGCGTCGATAATCTCGTTCAAGTCGCGGGCGTAGCCCTCCAGCGCATTGTATTTGGTCTTGTCGTAGGCACTCAGGTCCGACAGGCCGGCACCCACCAGGTCGTACATCACCACGCGAAAGCGGTCGATGAATTGAGGCGCGAGGTAACTCCACATCGCCTGGTTGCAGCCGAAACCGTGGGAAAACACCAAGGTCGTCGGCCCGTTGCCCATCACACAGACGTTATTGCGGTGCTTTAGGCTCATGGGCTACTCGAAGATGGCACTTTGCTATGCGGGCGTGCAGGCAGTTTAGATAGTCGCAGGCGCGGGGTCACGCGTTATAGCGCCGATGAGGTAAAGTCGCCCCTTCAGGAAGAAACTTCAGGTAACAAAACATGATGGCGATTCTGCGGCAATCGGTCTTGAGTCTGGTGGCGCTGCTGTTCATCGGCCTGTCCAGCGCCGCGCAGGCCGACATCTCGCCCATCGGTGTCGCCCTAGACCAGCGGGTGATCGACCTCACCAATACGCTGGACGCGGGCACCACCTCGCGCCTCAAAGACCAACTCGCCGCCCTCGAACAGCGCAAAGGCGCGCAAGTCGCCGTATTGCTGGTGCCCACCACCGGCGGCGCGAGCATCGAGGACTACGCCAACCAACTGTTCCGTGCCTGGAAACTGGGGCGCAAAGACGTCAACGACGGCATCCTGCTGGTGGTGGCCAAGGACGACCGCAAGGTGCGCATCGAAGTCGGCTACGGCTTGGAAGGCACCGTCACCGACCTGTTGGCCCATCGCATTATCGAAGAACACATCACGCCGGCGTTTCGCCAGGGCGACTATGCGGGCGGCGTGCAACAGGCGGTCAACGACCTGAGCGTGCTGGTGGACGGCGGCGACCTGCCACAACAGGCGGCGCGGCAGGTTAACCCGCAGATCATCGCGGTATTGCTGGCGTTTATTGCGGGCGGCATCGGCGGTGTGTTAATCGCCGCCGGGAAACTGAAGTGGCGCCGGACGCTGATTGCCACGCTAGCAGTGACGGTGCTGCTGGTGATGTATGCCGGTGGCCCTGACTGGCCGCTGTACTGTTTGGTACTGCCGCTGACCATGCTGATCGGCGGCGCCACATTCGGCGCGTTGTGGCTGGCGCGCGCGGTGTTTTACTGCGTGATGGCGGTGCTGGCGTATGTCGTCGGGCTGTTGGTGGTGAACCATTTCGTCGAGGTCAGCTTCCTCCACTGGCTGGCGATGCCATTTGGCGGCGCGTTGGTGCTGGGTTTGTACGTGGGGCTGTTCTTTGTCATCCGTGAATCCTGGAAGACAAAACCACGCTTCTTCATCGTGCGCGTGTTGGCGGTGGCGGCGGTGTACGTGTTGGTGGGGTTGCTGCTTGGACATGGCTACCAGGACTGGATAATCGCGATACCGGCCGCCTCGGTCGTGGCGTTTATTGTGTTTATCACCAGCATTTCGGACGGGAGTTCGGGCTCGGGCGGCGGCTCCGGTTCGAGCTCCAGCAGCTCCAGTTCCAGCTCCAGCAGCTCGTCTGGCGGCGGCGGTTCCAGCGGCGGCGGCGGGGCGTCGGGGAGTTGGTGAGCGGGGCTTTTGTGGTGAGCCGGATTTTGTGCTGAGCTGGGTTCTTTAGTGTGCCGGCTTAAGTGGTGAGCCTGGCCTCTGTGCTGAGCGGGCTTGCCCCGCGCTGGGCT
>NZ_JBARTQ010000674.1:0-4482 GCF_049645325.1 Pseudomonas sp.
GTGTAGATACTTATGGCTATCGCAGGCAAGCCAGCTCCCACATAAGCCTGCCTCCACATTGGACCCTGCAGAGGGTTTAAGCTTTCTGCCAGACCTTGGGTTTGAAAAACAGCGTCTCGCCCCGCGCCAGGCCGGTCAGGCTGTCGTGGTCTTTGACCACTTCCGCTTCGATCAGCTCGCTTTGGCCTTCGACCTTCAGCGTTACCCGAGTGGTAGCGCCGAGCGGGCGAATATCACGCACTTCAGCCGCGTGGTGGTCTTCCAGCTCATGGCGCGACAGCGACACTTCATGCGGGCGGAACAGCACGTGCTTGTCTTCACCCAGGTGCAGGCGGTTCGAGTCACCGAGGAAGTGATAAACGAAATCGCTGGCCGGGTTTTCGTAGACTTCACCCGGTGAGCCGATCTGCTCGATCACGCCCTTGTTCATCACCACGATGCGGTCGGCGACTTCCATGGCTTCTTCCTGGTCGTGGGTCACGAACACGGAGGTCAGGTTGATGTCTTCGTGCAGGCGGGCCAGCCAGCGGCGCAATTCTTTACGCACCTTGGCATCCAGGGCGCCGAACGGTTCGTCCAGCAACAGCACTTTGGGCTCTACCGCCAGGGCGCGGGCCAGAGCGATACGCTGACGCTGGCCACCAGACAACTGCTCCGGGTAGCGATCCGAGAGCCAATCCAGTTGCACCATGTTCAGCAATTCATGAACCTTGACCGCGATCTGACTTTCGCTCGGGCGCTGGTTTTTCGGCTTCATGCGCAGGCCGAAGGCGACGTTGTCGAACACGGTCATGTGGCGGAACAGCGCGTAGTGCTGGAACACGAAACCGACGTTGCGGTCCCGCACGTCGTGGCCGGACACGTCTTCACCGTGGAACACGATGCTGCCGTCATCCGGGGTTTCCAGGCCGGCGATGATGCGCAGCAAGGTGGTCTTGCCGCAGCCGGACGGGCCCAGCAACGCCACCAGCTCGCCACTCTGGATGTCCAGATTGATGCTGTTCAGGGCCTTGAAGGCGTTGAAATTCTTGCTGACATTACGGACTTCGATCGACATGACTTATTCCTCACCGGCGCTTTTGCGCAGGCGGTTGATACGGTTCTCGCTCCACTGCTTGAGCAGCAGGATGAAGAGCGCCAGGATCAGCAACAGGCTCGCGACGGCAAACGCGGCGACATGGTTGTATTCGTTGTAGAGGATCTCGACGTGCAGCGGCAACGTGTTGGTCACGCCGCGAATGTGGCCGGACACCACCGACACCGCGCCGAACTCACCCATGGCCCGCGCAGTACACAGCACCACGCCGTAGATCAGGCCCCACTTGATGTTCGGCACGGTCACGTGCCAGAACATCTGCCAGCCGTTGGCGCCCAGCAGACGCGCGGCCTCTTCTTCCTGGGTGCCCTGCTCCTGCATCAGCGGGATCAGTTCACGGGCCACGAACGGCACCGTCACGAAGATGGTGGCAAGCACGATACCGGGCAAGGCAAACACGATCTGGATGTCATGGTCCTGCAGCCACGGGCCGAAAAAGCCCTGCGCGCCAAACATCAGCACATAGACCAGGCCCGCAATCACCGGCGACACCGAGAAAGGCAGGTCGATCAGCGTGACCAGGATGCTTTTGCCACGGAACGAGTACTTGCTCACGCACCAGGCGGCGCTGACGCCGAACACCACGTTGAGCGGCACCGAAATCACCACGGCGATCACCGTGAGTTTCAGCGCCGACAGCGCGTCGGGTTCGAGGATCGCGGTGAAAAACGCACCGAGGCCGTTCTTCAAGCCCTGGGACACCACGATAAACAGCGGCAGCAGCAGGAACAGGAAGAACACCAACCAGCCAAGGCTGATCAGGATACGTCGCGACACCGCGTTGCCACGACGGGCAGCGTTGGCCGAGGACGCGGCGGAAATAGACGATTGGGACATGTTCCGCGCCTCCTTATGGGGTTTCGATGCGCCGCTGCAACAAGTTGATCAGCAGCAGCAGGACAAAGGAAACCACCAGCATCATCACGCCGATGGCGGTAGCGCCGGTGTAGTCGTATTGGTCGAGCTTGACCATGATCAGCAGCGGCAGAATCTCGGTTTTCATCGGCATGTTGCCGGCGATGAAAATCACCGAACCGTACTCACCCACGCCACGCGCGAAGGCCAGTGCAAAACCGGTCAGCCAGGCGGGCAGCAAAGCGGGAACTAGGATGTAGCGGAACACTTGCAACGGCTTGGCGCCCAGGCAGGCGGCGGCTTCTTCGATTTCCCGGGGGATATCGGCCAGCACCGGCTGCACGGTACGCACCACGAAGGGCAGCGTGACGAAGGTCAGCGCCAACGTAATGCCTAGCGGGCTGTAGGCGATCTTGAAGCCCAGGTCGGCGGCGAACTGGCCGACCAGGCCGGTCGGCGTGTACAGCGCGGTGAGCGCGATACCGGCGACGGCCGTGGGCAGGGCAAACGGCAGGTCGATCATCGCATCGATGATCTTGCGGCCGGGGAAGGTGTAGCGCACCAGCACCCAGGCCAGCAGCGTACCGATAAGGCCGTTGATGATCGCCGCGCAAAATGCGGTACCGAAGCTCAGTTTCAACGCCGCCAGCACACGTGGCGCGGTGACGATATTCCAGAACTGATCCCAGGTGAGTTGAGCGGCGTGTACAAACATCGCCGCGAGGGGGATGAGTACGATCAGGCTGAGGTACACCACGGTGTAGCCCAGCGTCAGCCCGAAGCCGGGTATGACGGGGGAAATACGACGCGACATAAGAGTCCTTGGTTAAAGGGTAGAAACCACTGCAGGAGCGCGCTTTCTAGGGGAGCTGGCTCTTCTGTGGGAGCCGGGCTTGCCCGCGATGCAGGCACCTCGGTGTATCAGTTACACCGAGGTGCTTGCATCGCAGGCAAGCCAGCTCCCACACAAGCCCGGCTCCCGCCGGAAGACGGGCTCCTACAGGTACTTTGGCTTACTGCGCCGTGTAAATCTGGTCGAACACGCCACCGTCGTTAAAGAATTTCGGTTGGGCAGTTTTCCAGCCGCCGAAGTCTTTGTCGATAGTCACCAGGTCCAGTTTCGGGAACTGCTGGGCGTATTTGGCGGCGACTTTCTCATCGCGTGGGCGGTAGAAGTTCTTCGCCGCAATCTCCTGGCCAGCCGGGCTGTACAGGTGCTTGAGGTATTCGGTGGCGATCTCGGTGTTGCCCTTCTTCTCGGCATTCTTGTCGACCACGGCCACAGGCGGCTCGGCGAGGATCGACAGCGAAGGCACGACGATGTCGAACTTGTCAGCGCCGCCGTCTTCCTTGAGGGCCAGGAACGCTTCGTTTTCCCAGGCCAGCAACACGTCACCCTGACCGTTGTTGACGAAGGTGATGGTCGAGCCGCGCGCGCCGGTGTCGAGGATCGGCACGTGCTTGAACAGTTCTTTTACGTATTCCTGGGCCTTGGCTTCGTTGCCACCGGCTTTCAGGCCGTAAGCCCAGGCGGCGAGGAAGTTCCAGCGCGCACCGCCGGAAGTTTTCGGGTTCGGGGTGATCACGGACACGTCTTTCTTGATCAGGTCGCCCCAATCCTTGATGCCTTTAGGGTTGCCCTTGCGCACCAGGAACACGATGGTCGAGGTGTACGGGGTGCTGGCGTCCGGCAGGCGGGTCTGCCAGTTTTCCGGCAGGGTCTTGCCCAATTTGGCGATTTCGTCGATGTCGCCGGCCAGGGCCAGGGTCACGACGTCGGCGCGCAGGCCGTCGATTACCGCTCGGCCTTGCTTGCCCGAACCGCCGTGGGATTG
The DNA here is from genome assembly GCF_049645325.1 of Pseudomonas sp. GTDB lineage: Bacteria > Pseudomonadota > Gammaproteobacteria > Pseudomonadales > Pseudomonadaceae > Aquipseudomonas. The sequence goes on from NZ_JBARTQ010000674.1 coordinate 3,787, forward strand.
CTGGATCTTGACGTTGTCGCCTGGATGGGACTGTTTCCAGAACGTGGTGAACTCAGCGTTGTAGTCCTGGTACAGCTCACGGGTAGGGTCGTACGAGACGTTGAGCAACTCGTAGTCCTTGGCAACGGCGGAACCTGCAAACACAGCACTGGCCAGTGCGGCCAGGGCGTAACGGCGAATCGACGACATAGAAGGCTCCTGAGAATGCTTGGGTGTTGGCTTTTTCTTATAGTTGCGGGTCTAGCATGCGAATCGCCGGTGTTGCTTAAGCCGGTTTGTTGCCCGGGTTCTGCAAACGGAATTTTTCTTTGCGTTCGATCTGAACCACCTGGGCGTTATGCACAGTGATTTCCACCGCGCCAAACCGCAGATCGCGCAGGGCGCTCTGGATCTCGCGCAAAATGGCTGCTTCGTCCTGGCCGTCAACGCTACGTAGAGATGCGCTCATGGTCTCGCTCCTGAAATGAATAGTGCCTCGCAGTGGCGGCACTGCTTGCGGCGTGAGGGCGATAGTAGATAAGCGCGGATATTCTTAAAAATACTATTTAAGAATGTTTATATAACCAGAAAGAATTTTCTGGCAGGACGTGGGGTTGCGAGGGTTTTAACGCGTGCAACACTGAAAATAAGCCATGCCGAGATCCAAATGTGGGAGCGGGCTTGCTCGCGAAAGCGGTGAATCAGTCAGTACATCTG
>NZ_JBARTQ010000675.1:0-3270 GCF_049645325.1 Pseudomonas sp.
ACACACGCGCAGACATTGATGTTGTCGGCCACGCTCATGTCGAGAAACAGGCCCTGGGCCTTGCGGTCTTCGGTGAGGTACACCACGCCGGCGCGGATCGCATCCGCCGGGGTGCGCAATTGGGTGACGGTCTTGCCGACCACTTCAAGGGTGCCGCTGGTGCGTGGGTCGGCGGCGAAGATCAACCGCGCCAGCTCCGTGCGCCCTGCCCCGACCAGCCCGGCAATGCCGAGTACTTCACCGGCGTGCAGGTCAAAACTGCACTGGCGTACGCGCTTGCCGTCGGCCATGTCGCGCACGCGCATCACCACGTTGCCGGGGTTATAGGCCGCGTGTTCCTTCTTGTAGAAACCGGAGAGGTCGCGGCCGACCATCATTTTCACCAGCACTTCGGCCGACAGCGCATCACGGGTCAACTCGCCGATGTATTGGCCGTCGCGCAGCACTGAAACCCGGTCCGACAGCTCGTAGATCTCGGCCATGCGATGGCTGATGTAGATGATCGCCAGGCCCTGGCTGCGCAATTGTTTGATCAGCGCAAACAGGCGGTCGGTCTCGCGTGATGACAGCGGCGTGGTCGGCTCGTCCATCACCAGGATCCTGGCGTGGGCATGCAGGGCGCGGGCAATTTCAACCAATTGGCGCTCGGCAATCGACAGGCTGCTGACGCGGGTTGTCGGCGTGAACTCGGCGCCCAGGCGTTGCAGCACCTCCACGCAACCGGCCTGCATGCCCTTGCGGTCGATGGTCCAGCCACGCCGCAATTCGCGGCCCAGGTAAATGTTCTCGGCCACGCTCAGGTTCGGGCACAGGCTCAGTTCCTGATAAATCACGGCGATGCCGAGGGCTTTGGCGGTGGCGGGGTCGAAGGTGGCGACGGGTTGGCCGTCGATGCGGATTTCACCGCCGGGGTCGGCCTGGTAAGCGCCGGAAAGGATTTTCATCAAGGTCGATTTGCCGGCGCCGTTCTCACCCATCAAGGCGTGGATTTCACCGGGATAGACTTTCAGGCCGACATTCTTGAGCACGCGCAAACCATTGAAGGTTTTGCTGATGCCCTGCATCTCAAGCAAGGGTTCAAGGCTCATGGATGAGCTCCTGGCATTATTATTTTTGTAGTCGAGTGCGCCGACTCTAAGCCAGAAACATTTTCTTACGCAAGCGCTTGCGTGCGCCGTTTATCGCCTGATGAATCGTTTCATCTCGCAAGGAAGCGCTAAACCCGTGTTTTTCAGGCGCGCATGAAATGAATTTTAAAAGACCGCGGAATAAAACCGCCGGCTGTGCCGTTCTGCCTGCATTCACCGCAAGCATTCAGGATGCGTCATGACCCCACTCGCAAGCGTCGTCGTTTACATTTGGTATCCCCACGGGGCTGATGCCGGCCATGCCGCGATGTACATCGGCGACCCTGTGATCGGGAAAATGATTGAAGTGCGTTACGACCGTTACCGCAACGACGGCGAGCGCGATCGCGACCGGGCCTTTATCGAGCAATACAACACGGCATACGTCAGCTGGTGGCCGGAAGGTCGCGCCGCGCTGACCGGCAAGCAACCGCAGGAACGCAACCTGTTCCTGGAGTCGGACATCCGCGCCGAAGGCTGCAAACCGCATGTGGTCTACACCCTCACCGGGCTGAACATGCAGGCGATGCAAGCCGAGTGGTACAGCATCCGCAACAAGCCGAACGCCAACTACCAGATGCTGCGCAAAAGTTGCTCCACTGTGGTGTTGCGGGTGCTCAAGGCGGGCGGCGCACTGAGCAAGCTGACCGCGGTCAAGCGCGCGTGGTTTTCCAGCAACCTGTACGTGACCCCGAAAAACATCGCACAACTGTGCAATGAGCTGCGCGACGCAGGCTTGGCCACCAAAGCCAAAAGCGCAAATTGCCCGGAAAAAGGTGCGTTCATGTTTGGCCTTCGATAGACGCCCGAGCATCTATAAGCAAAACAAATAGTGTGAATAAGCAGATACGCCTACCGCGCCGACAGGCGCTGGTGAATGATCCGTTGAAAATTCCTCCCACCACCTGCAGGTCGCACCATGAGTACACACCAGAACTTCACCTTGCTCCTTGGCCGTGCGTTGCTGGTCGCGCTGTTTTTATTCAGCGGGATCGGCAAACTGATGGCGCCCGAAGCGACCATCAGCTACATCGCCGCTTCCGGTGCGCCCTTCCCCTCCCTCGCCTACGGCATTGCGCTGATCGTCGAGCTGGGGCTGGCCACCGCGTTGCTGCTGGGCTATCGCGTGCGCCCTGTGGCGCTGTTGATGGCCGCGTTCACCTTGATGACGGCATTGCTGTTCCACAACCACTTCGGTGACAAGGGCCAAATGATCAACTTCTTGAAAAACCTGGCGATCACCGGCGGCTTCCTGCTAATCGCCGTCTTCGGTGCGGGCACCTTCAGCCTCGACCACCTGCGCACTCAGCGCCTTGCCCTGAGCTGAGGCCGCCCGTTTGATGGTTGAACGCTTCCGGGGGGATGCGTCCAGCCATCAAAACGCCATAATTTCTGCTATTGTCCAAAGACCTCATCTCCTCCTCGTCGCCTTTGCGCGATCTTCTGTGAGCATGCTCTGCGCCATCGTCTGTTGACGATGTCGGACCTGACTTTCACGGAACGCCCTGCGATGGATACACGCTCAACCGAACAACCGGCAGAACCGCAATCGCGCGCCGAAAAAATTGTCGAATTCAAACGCCAGAAAACCCTGCTCAAGACCGGTGCCTTGCAAGACGCGATCTTCAACAGCGCCTACTTCTCCAGCATCGCCACTGATGAAAAAGGCGTGATCCAGATCTTTAATGTCGGCGCCGAACGCATGCTGGGCTATGCCGCCGCTGATGTTGTCAACCGCATCACCCCCGCCGATATTTCCGACCCCTTTGAACTGATCACCCGCGCCGCCGCCCTCAGCCTGGAGCTCGACACGCCCATCACGCCGGGGTTCGAAGCACTGGTGTTCAAGGCCTCGCGGGGCATCGAAGACATTTACGAGCTGACCTATATCCGCAAGGATGGCAGTCGGTTGTCGGCCATGGTTTCGGTGACCGCCTTGCGCAACCGGCATGAGACGATCATCGGCTACTTGCTGATCGGTACCGACAACACCGCGCGTAAACAGGAAGAAGCCGAGCGCAAGGGCTTTGAGCGCGCGCTGGAGGAAAAGAACCTGGAGCTGGAACACGCCAACCACATGAAGTCGGAGTTCCTCGCCACCATGTCCCACGAGTTGCGCACGCCGCTGAATGCGGTGATCGGC
>NZ_JBARTQ010000676.1:0-4982 GCF_049645325.1 Pseudomonas sp.
ACCGAATATTGGCCGGTGCACACTCACCTTGAGAAAGACTGTGCACCACTGCAACGAGGAGACATCGTACCGGTCGAAATAGGCCTCAACCCGAGTACCGCGATGATCCGCAAAGGCTGCCGTTTGCTGGTGGATATCCAGCCTTATGCGCCGGCCGGCGTGCCGGTTCGTGCCTATGACAAGAGCTATCACGTCGATGCCGTGAACCGCATTTACACTGGGCCGGAGTACCCGAGCTTCCTGCAACTGCCGATCGTTCCCTGACCGGTCAAGCGTTGTAGCCTTGAATGTGGGCATAGTCCATCTGCCGTAATGAGGTGAAAACCATGCCCCCCATCAGCCAGTGGCGCTTGCGCACTTTGGGGGTGGCAGCAGCGTGTGCTGAATCGCCGGGGCGACCAACCCCACCAACGTCTCCCGATCGGTAGCGGCAAGAATCGGCACGCCGATGATTTGTCGTCCGGTCACTATTCCCACCAGCATGGACAACGCCAGGCCTGCGCGCAGGCGCGCGTCTTGCCCAAGCGATTCGCCTGCGCCTGCGATCAACCGCGACTCAATGTAGTCGCGCAGTTGATGACGCGCCTGCTCGTTGACCATCGCATTTCTGAGCATCGCCATCAGCGGCTCGGACTCCTCGGGCGCGCCCTCCCACGCTTGTAGAAACGCGCGAACCACGCGCTCCCCAAGTTGCTCGTCGGTGCCGGCAAACACCGCACTGAGCTTCTCCAGAGCTGATTCCGGAATATTCATCACTGCTGCAAATAGCTCGTCCTTAGAGCGGAAAAACTGCATGACCATAGACACGTCAACGCTGGCATCGGCGGCCACGCGGCGCATCGTGGTCGCACCGAAACCGTCGCTGGCGAAACGCCCGCGTGCCGCTTCAAGCACCGCTTGGCGGCTGTTTCCCGAGCCAGGGCGCCGCCCGGTTTTGATTTCACGGGCATCCGCTGTGGTGGGTTCTTCTGTGGTTTTCATGGCGCCGATATTTCCCTGTGCGTGGTCATTTTTCTGTGTTCGGTATGTCGAGATACATGCTATACATAAAAACTCAACACGTGTTGAGTTAATCAAAAATCAGACTTACACTCGCGCCGCTGCACTGCGCAAAACCAAGATCTGCACTACAAGAGGACCTCTTCATGAGCGATACCCTGCAGACTTTTACTCACGCCACGGCGCTGCCTGCTGGCGATAGCGGACACAATGTCCGCAAGTTGCAAACCGGTGTGTTTTCCGGTCCGGTTGCCGGCCTCAGATATCAGACTTCTACCTTCAGCGGGCTGACGAACGAACACGGTGAATTCCACTACCGCAAGGGCGAGCGGGTTGCCTTTCTGGTGGGTAACACACCGATCGGTTCCGCACTCGGCGCACCCCGCCTCAATCTGGCAGACATCGTCAGCCGCGTGGACGGCAACATCAACAAGTTGCTCGATGCCGGGCTGACAAACATTGCCCGCTTCCTCTGCTCGCTCGACCGCGAAGGAAATCTGGATAGCGGCATCTGCATTGACCCGGCAGCAAACGAAATTATCGGCCAGTATCGCCTCAATTTCCGCCACGATATTTCCTTTGCCGGCCTCGCGCTGAACCCGGTGCTTGAGTTTGAACAGGACCCTTTGATCGCATCGGTGTTCGCCGAGCTTTCGGCCGCCGGCGTCTTTACCAATCGCACACCGCGCCAGCTCTGCCATGCGGCGACGGCACGCAATGAAGTCCGGCGAAACATTCTCGGCATTCTGCGTTTCAAGGACGTCAGGATTCCCCTGAAAAACGGCCTGCACGTGTACGCGGACGTGTTCCGTCCGGCCAAGCCTGGCCGCTTCCCGGTCATCATGAACTGCGGCCCTTATGGCCGGGCGTTCTACCATCACTCGATTGCCGACGACGCCGATTTTGTCGCCCACGAGGACATGGAGGAGCGCTATTTTCACGGCAATGCCGAAGGGCAAGTGTTTGAGAATCACGAAACAGCCAACTCGGTGGATTGGGTGCCGCATGACTATGTACTGGTGCGTGTGGATGGCCCTGGCTCAGGCAAAAACCCGGGAACACTGGCGCCATTCGGCATAGAAACGGCCGAAGCCTTTCGCGATGCGATTGACTGGGCGGGAGTACAGCCCTGGTCAAACGGCAATGTCGGGCTGTGGGGTATGTCGTACTACGCGATGAGCCAGCACGCAGCGGCAAGCCTTGAGCCGCAGCATCTGAAAGCAATGATCGCCATCGGCACCGATGTTGATCTGTACGAGGAGGTTGCCTATACCGGCGGCATCCTCAACGAGGAGTTCTTCAGTCACTGGTACAAGGCCGGCGTGCTGGCTGCGGTGTGTGGCGAGCCAAATGCAGTCGACTTTATCGGCATGCTCAAGGAGGCCACGTTCAAGGACTCGGATTCCGCCAAGGCGTTCGGCCCACGCTCGACGATTCTGATGAACCCGGACATGAGCAAAGTGAACGTGCCGCTGTGGTCCATTGCCTGCACAACGCACATGGCGCATTTCCATCAGCTCGGCAGCAGCGAGGCTTATCTGGCCACGAACACGGCGTCGAAGAAGATCGACTTCTGGGAAGACTGGTTCACCAAAGCCTATTCGCGAACCGCCATCGGCGATCATCGGGCGTTTTTTGACCATTGGTTGAAAGGCATCGACAACGGCATCATGGACACCCCTCCGGTGCGTCTTGAGATTCGAAGTGGCAATGGCGCCTCCTATATTCAGGAAGAGCACGAATGGCCCATCGCAAGAACGGTCTATCCGCAATGGTTCTTCGACGCCACGCCATCAGACTGGCAAGGCGACGAGCACCGCGACGACTTTCTGCGTCTGGCGTTGACCCCTCCTGTCGTCAGCGGGCAGGCCGATTACTCCGCGCAAATTCCCTTGGCGCTGCGCACGGGCATCCCGCCGTGCTTTCTTCCCGTCAAACCCCCTTCAGTACTGGAAATATGGAAAACCGGCATTTCGTTCATCAGTGATCCCGTGACGCAAGACATGGTGTTCGCGGGGTATGGCAAAGCGCGGCTGTGGGTGTCTTCCACCAGCGAGGACATGGATATCTTCGTGAGCCTGCGCGTACTCGATGAAAACGGCCTGGAAGTCGACTACGCCGGCCCGACCACAATGGGCATGAACGTGCCCAACTACCCCTTGGCCAAGGGCTGGTTGAAGGCGTCGCATCGCCAAGTGGATGCATCGCGCACCACAGAGTACACGGTCAAGCACACGCACCTTAAAGCTGACCATGCACCGCTCGAAAGCGATGAAGTGGTAATGGTTGAAATCGAGATCATTCCCAACACAGCGTTGATCCGCAAGGGTTACCGCCTGCGCGTGGATATCCAGCCTTTCGACGGTGTCGATCACGGCCCTCGGCACGGATATGACAGCGCCTGCCACGACGGCGCGCGAAATACGGTCTACAGCGGGCCGGATCGCCAGGGTTTTATTCAGCTTCCGATTGTTCCAGCGAAAGCACCGTTGCACCTCTAACAAAAATGAGTACAGGAGATAGCTATGACGCTCGAAGAACTTGCAGCGCGCACCGAAATTCACGATGTCCTGCTGCGCTATTGCCGTGGCCTTGACCGGATTGACATGTCACTGGTGCGTGGCGCTTTCCATAAAGACGCCTACATCCACTTTCCAGAAAGCCTTCATGTCGGCGGCGCTGAGGGATTCTTTCAGTTCCTGACTGACGAAATGCCACGGTTTAACCGTACTCAGCATTTCCTCGGAAATAGCCTGGTCGAGTTCGATGGCCCCGAGATTGCGTTCGTTGAAACCTACCTGCAGGCTGACCACGCCGCTTCAGAGCGTCATCACTGGAAAGGCGATACGGTTAAATTATGGGCGCGCTATTTTGATCGATTTGAACGTCGTGACGGTGTTTGGCTGATTGCCGAGCGGCGTCTCATGGTCGATTTGATGTACCGCTATCCAAGGGGAAACTGGTTCGACGATCATCCAGACGCTTCCGTCAGTCCGCGTGACGGCACCGATCGGGTATTGCGCAAGGTGGCCGGTTATTCGGGCACCCCGATCGGGCAAAAATCACTCGCAGACGCTTGATCGACGAACACCAGAGGGGCAATGCCCCTCTGCACCCTCCCCCGCAAAACCCCCGCGCTTATTGCAACCTGCGAACGGCCGGCTGGTTACCAAACCGGAAACGGCTGAGCAGTTGAATGTGCTCCTGGGTCACCTGTTGGATTGCACTGATCGCCGCCATCATCAGCGCTGAAGGCTTTGGCCCGGTCGGCTGCACCAACAGCAGCTCCAGCGTCAGGCCGGCACCGGCAAAGGGGTTGATTCTGAAGTCCCGCTCTGCAGGTTCAACACTGAAATCGTGAACGAATAGCAGGCCGGGAAGAATCGCCATCCACTCGCTCTGCCTGATCAGGTCGAGCGTGGCCAGCACCGCATCGAGCTGGTAACAGGGGCCCGGCCCCGAAAGAGCTTCCAGTTGTGATCCGATCCACTGAGCATATTCGCGACTGTCAGGGGCCAGCAGCTTAAACCCGGTCAGTTCGTCGAGCTCAATCAGTTCGCCATGCTCGAAGCCACTGTCATGGGTGATTGACGAGACCAGAAACGCAGGCGTGGCGGCAAATACTGTTGTGGACAGATCCGCCGGTGGCTGCGAAATCGATGGGATGATCGCAAAGTCGAGTTCGCCGGCCCGCACCATGTCGATCAGCATGTTACTCGGGGCGTCGATCACTGCGATTGAGGCATTGGGATTCTGCGACATCAGACGCAAATAGGCCGGCGCGAGCTGATAGGTCGCCAGTGTCGGTGTTACCCCGAAGCGAACTTCGCCGGGCAGGCCCTGCTCGAATGTATCCAGCGACCGCAGTGCCCTGGAATTGGCCGCCACCACCTCCAGACAGTGCTGATAAAAGGAGGTGCCCGCAGCGGTAGGCTCTACACCTTTCAGTCGGTCAAACAGCTGCACGCCGAGCATTTCTTCGA
>NZ_JBARTQ010000677.1:0-2683 GCF_049645325.1 Pseudomonas sp.
AGTACGTTCGGCGTCCAGCGTTCGGCGGGACACTTTCAGCAAGCCATGCCCGACCGGGTGGATGTGCACCGGATCCACCGGCAGCACCACGGATTCGTAGCGAATTTCGCGATCCTGCTCATCGAGAACCCGAAGCGAGACAAACACGTCCATATCCTCGCTGGTGGACTCCACCCACAGACCGACCTTCATGTAGCCGGCGAGAGTCATGTCTTCGCTCATCGGCTCGCTGACAAACGAGACACCTGTCGACCAGCGTGGCGTGCCGTCACTGGAGCCCGCCGGCGCGAGAGTTGACGTGCCCAGATCAAGGTGCGCGTCGTATTCGGCGCGGCTTTGAGCGGTTGGCAGCGATTCGGTAATGCGCAGCACGTTGAGACGACGACCGTCGTTTTGCCAGTCTGAAGGGCGAGCATCGAGGTACCAGCGACGGTACTCGGTACGCGCAATCGGCCACTCGTTTTCATGCAGGACAAAATGGGCACCACCGCCGGTTCGCACCTGCACCCGTACCGGCGCTTCGTCCATCACGCCGTTGTCGATGCCCTTGAGCCAGTAATCGAAATAGCGCATGTGTTCGGCGATTGATTTGTTGCTGTAGGAGTCCGGGAACCAGGCATCGGCAAAATCGAATTTGCGCGCTTTGGCAGCGGTGGAACGGATGTAGGTTTCGCTGCTGCCGAGTTGGTGAATGATCGCACCGACTTGTGGGCCGACGATCCACACCGGGGCGGTGGCTTTGCTCATGTCCGGCCGCATGAAGATGCTGCCGCGCGGGCCGTAGGCGTTGATGTCATTGAACGGCGTCGCCAGCACGCGGGCCATCCAGTCGGTTTCCGGACGCTCGCCACAGTGGTTGTTGCCTGACCAGATCTTCCACCACCAGTTCCAAAAGCCTGAGCCGAAGATGCCGCCGCCGTACAGGGCTTCGTTATAGATATCCGCGTCGGTGCCTTGCGCGATCATCGCCTTGAGGTGCGACGGTTGAAGGCTGGCGACACTGTGCTGGGCCATCGCCAAGTACGACATACCCCACAACCCGACGTTGCCGTTGGACCAATGCTGAGTGCCTGCCCATTCGATGGCGTCGTAATAATCTTCGGCTTCCTGAACGCTGAAGGGCGCTTGCAGTCCAGGGCTTTTGCACACACCACGCGCGTCAACGCGGATGCACACATAGCCTTCCGGCACCCACACCGAGGTGTCGACGGTCTCATGGTTTTCGTATTGGGCGCCGTCCGGGTTGCCGGAGAAATAACGATCCTCCATTTGCTCCTTGCGCAGGACGTCGGCCTCGTTGCATATACAGTCGTGGTAAAAGCTCTTGCCGTAAAAGCCCTTGCTCATGACGATCGGGTATTCGCCTGGCTCGGCAGGACGGAAGACGTCAGCGCAAACGTACGAGCCGTCGCGCAACGGAATGCGCACATCGGTCATCTTGATGATGCCGCGGATATTGCGGCGTAATTCGTTACGGCTGGTGGCTGCATCGCACAGTGTGCGCGGTGTTTTGTCGGTGAACACACCGGGCGTGGCGTTGAGTGTTTCGAGAATCTGCAGCAGCGTCGGATCGTTGGCAAAATCGACCACGCCGCCTTGGCCCATCGGCATCACCGGTGGACTGAAATTGATCGGTGTGACGCCAATCAGCTCGTGCACAACCGGCGCAATTTTTACGCCTGACTCGATGCTGCCTTGCTGATCCAGGGTATGCACGAAACGAGCGAGGTTGGTGACCGAAGGATCGAGCAATTTGTCGATCTTGCCGTCGACACGATTGGCCAGTTGCGCGAGATTCAGGCGTGGTGCGGCCGGTATGGCGCCCAACACGATCCCGCCGACCCGGAAGCTGATGGCCTCGTCGGCGCGGTAGTAAAATTCGCCATTGTCGGAGGTCACGCCGGATAGCGTGGGTGTCTGGTATTTGAGTCCGGCGATCGGGCCGGCAAAAATACCTGTCAACACGGGGCTCAACGCAGGTGCAGGAGACAGACTCATGCTGGATTCCTTATTGTTCTTGATTATGGGATCGATTCCAGTAAGGTACGGCGGACGAGAAAATAATTCAACACTCGTTGATATTGACGATGTTTCGTAATAATTTGGATATGACTATGAAGAAAGAAACCCCTCCTGCGCCGCGTCGTGGGCGTCGACCAGGCCCCAACAGCACGCGCCATCTGGTGCTCGAAGCGGCACGTGCGCGTTTCGCCAGCGACGGTTTTGCCGCCACCACTATCCGTCTGATCGCGGCTGACGCAGGGGTCGATGTGGCTCAAGTGATGCAGTTTTTCCGCTCCAAGGACGAACTCTTCGCGGCGGTTATGGCAATCCCGGCTTCTGCTCTGGAGCGGTTCGACGCGCTCTATGAAGGCCCGGACGAACACTTGGGCGAGCGAGTAGTGCGCGCGTTTCTCACCGCGTGGGAGGGCATCCCGGAAGAGTCGGAACCGTTGATGGCCACGCTGCGTGGTGCCTTTGTCAATGATCAGGCACGCGATCAGCTACGCGCTTTCATTCAATCGCGATTGCTCGGTGGTACTCACGAGCATCTGGAGCCTGAAGCAAAGCTGCGATCTGGTCTCGCGGCGTCGTTGCTGGTCGGCATGGTGGTCAGCCGACGCATCATCGGTGTGCCGATGATGGTGGCCGTAGAACATGAAGAACTGGTGAGGATTATCGG
>NZ_JBARTQ010000678.1:0-5119 GCF_049645325.1 Pseudomonas sp.
CTAGGCGAGGCACCGAGTGGAGGGGCAAGAGCGTTTTGCTTACTTTTGCGCTCTATCAAAAGTGAGCCGCTGTAAGAGCGGAACCAATAGAAGCCATCACCCCGACAACGGATATGCACAAAAACCACCCACCTACTTGTCCACCTTCACCACCTCATAATCGCGCAACTTATTGGCAATCGTCGTATGCGAAACCCCCAGCCGCTTACCCAACTGCCGACTACTGGGATGCTCCACATACAACAACTCCAGGACCGCTTTCTCAAACCGCCCCACAATCGCCTCCAACCCCCCTTCCAGCGAAAAATCGCCAAGCGGCTGACGCACCCCATAATCCGGCAAGCGAATATGCTCGGCCTTGACCGTCCCGCCCTCACACAACGACACCGCCTGAAACAGCACATTCTCCAACTGCCGCACATTGCCCGGCCAATGGTAATGACTGAGCCGGTCCATCGCCGCCGGCGCCAGCTTGGGCAGCGGGCACCCAATCTGCCGGCTCGCCTGGTCGAGAAAGTGCTCAACCAACGGCGCCAACCCATCAAGGCAATCACGCAACGGCGGAATGTGCAGCGACAACACATTCAAGCGGTGATAAAGGTCCTGGCGAAACTCACCACGCGCGCACAGTTCCGACAAGTCCACCTGGGTCGCACAAATCACCCGCACATCCAGATACACCTCTTCATCACTGCCTACACGGCGAAAGCAACCGTCCTGCAGAAAGCGCAGCAACTTCACCTGCAACCGCGCACTCATTTCCCCCACGCCATCGAGAAACAACGTACCGCCTGCCGTCAGCTCCAGCAGCCCCAGCTTGCCCTCGGCCCGCGCGCCCTCGAATGCGCCGGGGCCGTAGCCGAACAGCTCGGTCTCGGCCATCGACTCCGGCAACCCGGCGCAGTTAAGCGCCATCAACGGCGATTGCCCGCGTGGGCTGGCCAGGTGGCAGGCGCGCGCCAGCAGCTCTTTGCCGGTGCCGGTTTCGCCTTCTATTAATAGAGGCGCATCCAACGGCGCCATACGCCGGGCCTCACGCACCACCGCCGCCATGACCCTGGAACTCTGGAAGATGCTGTCAAAGCCGCGCAGCTCTTGCTTGCGCACGTTATAGATGCGCTCACCGACGCGGTCGGCGCGGTGCAGGGTCAGCACGGCGCCGGCCATGGCTTCACTGTCATCGTGTTCGGACGATTGCAACGGCGCGATGTCCGCCAGGAATACATCGCCCTTGACCTTGACCCGCAGGCCATTGATGCGCGATTTGCTCGCGCGCACCAGTTCCGGCAAATCGAAATCCTCGGCATAGCGCGACAACGGAATGCCAGGCACTTCGTCCACCCGCACCCCGAGCAACTGCGCCGCCGCGCGGTTGGCGGCGACGATGGAGCCGCCCATGTCGATGGACAACACCGGGAATTCGAGGGCGCCGAGCAGCGCATTGAGTTCCATATGCCGACGCTCACTGGGCATCAGCCCTACCCTTTTAACGCCAAATACCCCGGCAATCGCCTCGAATTGCGGGCGCAATGCCTGGAACTGCATGTTCACAAGGTTCGGGCAAAACAGGTAGATGGCGTTGCCGTGCTCACCGCCGACCTCACCCTTGGCAACGTTCACGCCATATTCTACCAGCAGGTTGAGGATGTCCCGCAGGATGCCGATGCGGTTCTGGCAGTGCACTTTGATACGCATGAAAAGCCCCGAAAAGAGGGAAGGCGCCGCGACTTTTCGTCACTCGGCGCAGATAGTCGTCAAGATTATGTGACAGCGCGTAACCTTTTCACAGCCCAAGACAACGAAGATCACCCCGATCGTAACGAATACTTTACGAATATTGGTAAATTTTCCTACAGTCTCAGGCCGCAGGCGGATGGAATCGAGCGCCTTCCGCGCTATCAATAGGCTCATCGCAGGACATAACAAGAACGAATGCCTAGCAGGAGAGCCGTATGAAGCAGACGCAATACGTGGCCCGCGAGCCCGATGCGCAAGGTTTTATCCACTACTCGCCGGAAGAACACGCGGTGTGGAACACCCTGATCACCCGCCAGTTGAAAGTGATCGAGGGGCGCGCCTGCCAGGAATACCTGGACGGTATCGACAAGCTCGGCCTGCCGATGGACCGCATTCCCCAACTGGGCGAAATCAACACGGTGTTGGCCGAGACCACCGGCTGGCAAGTCGCCCGCGTGCCGGCGCTGATCCCCTTCCAGACCTTCTTCGAATTGCTCGCCAGCAAGCAGTTTCCGGTGGCGACCTTTATTCGCACCCGTGAAGAACTGGACTACCTGCAAGAGCCGGATATCTTCCACGAGATCTTCGGCCACTGCCCGCTGCTGACCAACCCCTGGTTTGCCGAGTTCACCCACACCTACGGCAAGCTCGGCCTCGCCGCCAGCAAAGAGCAACGTGTGTACCTGGCGCGCCTGTACTGGATGACCATCGAGTTCGGCCTGGTGGACACGCCGCAAGGTCGGCGCATCTACGGTGGCGGCATTTTGTCGTCGCCCAAAGAGTCGGTATACAGCCTGTCGGACGAGCCCGAGCATCAAACCTTCGACCCTCTGGAAGCGATGCGCACGCCGTACCGCATCGACATCCTGCAGCCGCTGTATTTCGTTTTGCCCGAGCTCAAGCGCCTGTTCGAAGTGGCGCAGGAAGACATCATGGGCATGGTCGAGCGCGGGATGCAGTTGGGTCTGCACGCACCGAAGTTTCCGCCCAAGACAAAAGCCGCGTGACACTTACGTTTTGAGGCCACGTGAGTCTGTTCCCTGGCCCCGCGTTGCTTTAGGGTGACGCCACTGACGACCGTTTTTTAAAACTTCAGGACACCTACATGACCACCTTGAACCAAGCCCACTGCGAAGCCTGCCGCGCCGATGCCCCACAAGTCAGCGATGAAGAGTTGCCGGTACTGATCAAACAGATCCCCGACTGGAACATCGAAGTGCGCGACGGCGTGATGCAGCTGGAAAAGGTTTTCCTGTTCAAGAACTTCAAGTTCGCCCTGGCCTTTACCAACGCCATGGGTGAAATCTCCGAAGCCGAAGGCCATCACCCGGGCCTGCTCACCGAGTGGGGCAAAGTCACCGTGACCTGGTGGAGCCATTCCATCAAAGGCCTGCACCGCAATGACTTCATCATGGCCGCGCGCACCGACGAAGTGGCCAAGGTTGCCGAGGGCCGCAAGTAATGCATTTCGATGCCATTGGCCGCGTGCCCGGCGACCCGATCCTCGGGCTGATGGACCTCTACGCCCAAGACACCAACCCGAACAAGTTCGACCTCGGCGTGGGCGTCTATAAAGACGACCAAGGCCTGACGCCGATCCCGCATTCGGTAAAACTCGCCGAACAGCGCCTGGTGGATACACAGACCACCAAGACCTACATCGGCGGTCACGGCGATGCCAGGTTCGGCAAGCTGATCAGCGAACTGGTACTCGGCGCCGACAGCGCGCTGCTCCGCGAACACCGTGCCGGCGCGACCCAGACCCCAGGTGGCACTGGCGCCCTGCGCTTGAGCGCCGACTTCATCGCGCACAACCTGCCCGCCCGTGGCGTCTGGCTGAGCAACCCGACCTGGCCGATCCACGAAACCATCTTTGCCAAAGCCGGGCTCAAAGTCAGCCACTACCCGTACGTCGGCGCTGACAACCGCCTGGATGTGGCGGCGATGCTGGCGACCCTGTCCACCGTGCCCAAGGGTGATGTGGTGCTGCTGCATGCCTGCTGCCACAACCCGACGGGTTTCGACCTGTCCCAGGACGACTGGCGCCAGGTGCTGCAGATCGTGCGCGAGCGCCAATTGCTGCCGCTGATCGACTTCGCCTACCAGGGCTTTGGCGACGGTTTGGAGCAAGACGCCTGGGCTGTGCGCTTGTTTGCCGCCGAGTTGCCGGAAGTGCTGATCACCAGTTCCTGCTCGAAAAACTTCGGCTTGTATAGCGACCGTGTCGGTGCGTTGATCGTGTGCGCGCAGGACGCAGAAAAGCTCACGGATGTGCGCAGCCAACTGGCGAACACCGCGCGCAACCTGTGGTCGACGCCGCCGGACCATGGCGCAGCGGTAGTGGCGACCATCCTCGGTGATGCGCAGCTTAAACAGGTATGGAGCGACGAAGTCGAAGCCATGCGTTCGCGGATTGCGCAGTTGCGCTCCGGGCTCGTAGAGGCGCTGGCGCCCCACGGGTTGGCCGAGCGATATGCGCATATTGGTGCGCAGCGCGGAATGTTTTCCTATACCGGCTTGAGCGCCGAACAGGTCAAGCAACTGCGCGACAAACACAGCGTGTACATGGTCAATTCGGGGCGCGCTAACGTGGCAGGCATTGATGCCACACGCCTGACGCTGTTGGCACACGCCATCGCCGACGTCTCCAACTGAAATAATACAACCCACTGTGGGAGCTGGCTTGCCTGCGATGACGGTGTCACATCCAAACAAGATGTGACTGACACTCCGCTATCGCAGGCAAGTCAGCGCCCACATTGGGACTGAGCAAGACTTTTAGCCCGCGACCAGCTCAGCCTTCAGCAACGCCTCTTTCGCCTGCGCATCCGCCAGCCGATACAACTCGATATGCCCATCCCAGTGCTCGATCAACGCCGTGCACGACTCCACCCAATCCCCGCAATTGAGGTAGTCCACCTCGCCGACCTTACGAATTTCGGCATGGTTAATATGCCCGCACACCACCCCATGCAGCTCGCGCTTGGTCACTTCGTGGGCGATGGCTTCCTCGAAATCGCTGATGAAACTCACCGCCGTCTTCACCTTGTGCTTGAGGTAAGCCGACAGCGACCAGTAGCCATAGCCATACCGCGCACGCCAGTGGTTGAGCCAGCGGTTCAGGGTGAGGGTGAATTCGTAGGCCGAATCACCGAGGAACGCCAGCCAGCGGTGGTAACGGGTGATCACATCGAACTGGTCGCCATGGATCACCAATAAATGCCGGCCATCAGCAGTCACGTGCACCGCCTCATCCACCAATTGGATATTGCCCAGGATCAGCTTGGAATAGCGGCGCAGGAACTCGTCGTGGTTGCCGGTGACGTAGATCACTTCGGTGCCGCGCTTGGCCATGGTCAGCAGGCGACGGATCACGTTGGTG
>NZ_JBARTQ010000679.1:0-2076 GCF_049645325.1 Pseudomonas sp.
GGCAAGCCCGCTCCCACATTGGATTGAACATTGGATTGAGGTGGATCAGTTGGCCAGCGCGGCGCTGTCCATTTTCTGGCGCAGGCTCAGCGGGCGCATATCGGTCCAGACTTCCTCGATGTAAGCCAGGCATTCTTTCTTCATGCCGCTCTTGCCCACGGTGCGCCAGCCTTCTGGCACGACCTTGTAGTCAGGCCAGATGGAATACTGTTCTTCGTGGTTGACCACTACCTGAAACAGGATGTCGTCGCGGTCAAATACTGAGGTCATTGCTGTTCTCCATCGCTCAAAGGCTGGCTGCGCACCACGCGCAGCGCTGATATCTGTAGAAACGTATCAAGCTGCAAAAAAATTAGAGGCTGGCGACTGCCGCCGCCAATGCGCGCCCGAAGATCTCGGCCACCTGGTCCACTTCGGCGGCGGTGATCACCAGCGGCGGCAGGAAGCGCACCACGCTGCCATGCCGGCCACCCAGTTCCAGGATCAGGCCACGCTTGAGGCATTCGCGCTGCACCAGCGGCGCCAATTGGCGATGCACCGGGGGATGGCCCTGGGTATCGAGGGCGCCGTCCGGGTCGACCAGTTCAACCCCCAGCATCAGCCCGCGTCCGCGAATATCGCCCAAATGCGGGAAGTCACGCTGCAGGATGCGCAGTTGCTCGCCAAGGCGTTCGCCCATCGCCGCCGCGTGGCCTGCCAGGTCGTGTTCCTGGAGGTAGCGCATCACGGCAGAGCCCGCAGCCATGGCCATCTGATTACCGCGGAACGTCCCGGCATGGGCGCCGGGCAGCCAGGTGTCGAGCCACTCGCGATACACCACCACCGCCAACGGCAGGCTGCCGCCGATGGCCTTGGACAGCACCACCACATCGGGGATGATGCCCGCGTGCTCGAAGGCAAACATCTTGCCGGTGCGACCGAAGCCGCTCTGGATTTCATCGACGATCAATGCCACCCCTGCCTGCTGCGTGATACGCCGCAGGCCGCGCAGCCAGTCAAGGTCGGCGGGAATCACGCCGCCCTCGCCCTGCACCACTTCGACAATCACCGCCGCCGGCAGCAAGACGCCGGCCTCCGGGTCGTTGAGCAGGTTTTCCAGGTAATGCAGGTTGACCCGCACGCCTTCCGCGCCGCCCAGGCCAAACGGGCAACGGTAGTCGTAGGGGAATGGCAGGAATTGCACGCCGTTGCCGAGCAGCGCGCCCAGCGGCTTTTTCGGCCCCAGGCTGCCCATCAGGCTCAACGCGCCCTGGCTCATGCCGTGGTAACCGCCCTGGAACGAGAGCACTGTGCTGCGACCGGTGGCGGTGCGCACCAGCTTGAGCGCGGCCTCTACGGCATCGGTGCCGGTGGGGCCGCAGAACTGGATTTTCGCTTCGTGCGCGAGTTCTTTTGGCAGCAGGCCGAACAGGTCTTGCACGAACTGGTCTTTGACCGGGGTGGTCAGGTCCAGGGTATGCAGCGGGAGTTCGTCGCTGAGCACCTGTTGAATCGCTTCGATCACCACCGGGTGGTTATGGCCCAACGCCAGGGTGCCGGCGCCGGCCAGGCAGTCGATGAAACGGCGGCCCTCCACGTCTTCCACGTAGATGCCCTTGGCGCGCTTGAGTGCCAGCGGGATGCGACGCGGGTAGCTGCGGGCGTTGGATTCCTGTTGGCGTTGACGGGCCAGCAGTGGGGTTTCCTCGAACTGGTAGAGGGTTTCCACGGGTTCAGGGTTGGCCTGGGGGGCTTCGATACGGGTGGTAGCGACTGACATCTTTCGATCCCTCAATACGCTGGTGGGGGTGACCAAACGGGCGATCCGTGGTGCGCACGGATTTCATGTTCTGGAGACGCTTCAGCGGTGGGGGGATTTAGGGGGGTTGTGGTTTTTTGAGGGGGCATATCCGTTATTTGGGTGAGGGCCTTTATGGGTTCCGCTCTTACAGCGGGTCACTTTTGATGGAGCGCAAAAGTAACCAAAACGCTCTTGCCCCTCCACTCGGCACCTCGCCTCCGGCTCGGTGTGCCCTCACGCAGGCTTGAATCCGTGGGCCGCCGTGACGGGCCATCCATGGCCCAACACGGCTAACC
>NZ_JBARTQ010000680.1:0-5915 GCF_049645325.1 Pseudomonas sp.
GTGCCGAGCGAAGGGGCCACCCCGACGTTGATGAAAAGGGTGTTGATGTCGATGGGCTCGGGCAACGTTGTAAACGCCTGATCGAAGGCCTCCTGCACGAGCCGGGAGAAGGTGGGTTGTTGTTTCAGCCGGTCGAGTACTTCGTCATTCAAGGCCAGGATTTTTTCCGTCAGCCTGGATTTCAACAAAGAATCCCGGGCGTTCAGGGTTTCCAGCAGAGGGGACGACGCCGTTGATCTGTAGTGCATGTGAAGTGCCTGATAAAAGAAGGTCAGGCGATGTTCCCTCATGCTCAGGCCTTGCCTGCCTTATACAATTAACGCGGTGATCAACTTCCCGCGAGCGCCTGCTTTTCCCGGGTGCTTGCGTTAAGGTAAGCGGCGCAATGGTCGCGTTACCGTCAAACAATGAGAGCAGGATGCTTGCCACAGTTAGAAACTACCCCCGCACCGTGAACCTGTTGCTATGCGCCACGTTGATGCTGACGCTGGCCAAGGCGATGACCTTCCCGTACCTGGTGATTTACCTCACCCGTCGCTTCGGCCTCGACATCACCGAGGTCGGCCTGGTGATCGGCAGTTCATTGATCGTCGGCTCGTTGCTCAGCGTGTACGGCGGCTTCCTGGTCGATCGCATCAACAGTTATCGGCTGTTGCTCGGCCTGAGTGTGCTGTTCGTGCTGGGGTTTGTCGGCACGCTGCTGGCCCGCGATATTTGGGTGTTCTACAGCTGCCTGATCCTGATCAACCTGGCCTACGCGGTGATCGACATTGCCGTCAAAGCCGGCTTCGCCAGCTTGCTGCCCGAAAACGCGCGCAGTGAAGTGTTTTCCATCAAGTACACCCTTACCAACATTGGCTACGCCGTGGGGCCGGCATTTGGGGCCATGGTGGCCAAGCTCGATGTGAGCCTGCCGTTCATGCTCTCAGCGCTGCTGGGGGCGGGGTTTTTCCTGCTGTATTGGCGGTGGGGCGACCGGGCTTTGGCGACTGTCGAAGCCACGCAAAAGCCGGTGTCGTTCCTTGCCGTAGGGCGGGTGCTGCTGCGCGATCAGCGCCTTGTGTGCTTCACGATGGGTGGTTTGCTCAGTGCCGTGGTGTATGGGCAGTTCACCGCCTGGCTGTCGCAATACCTGGTGACCACCACCACGGCGGACTACACCTACACCGTGGTCAGCGCGGTGCTGACCACCAACGCCGTGCTGGTGATTGCCTTGCAGTACCTGATTGGCCGGCGCATTTCCCACCGTCACCTGAGCCGATGGCTGATCGCAGGCCTGGGCATGTTCATGCTGGGGCTGTTTGGCTTTGCGCTGTCCACCAGCGTGCTGTGGTGGGTGCTGGCGATGGCGGTGTTTACCGTGGGGGAGATCATCGTGTTCCCGGCCGAGTACATGTTCATCGACCGAATTGCCCCGGAGCCGCTGCGGGGCATGTATTACGGGGCGCAGAACCTGTCCAACCTGGGCGCGGCGCTGGGGCCGGTGCTGTGTGGGCTGGTGTTGGCCAGCCTGCCGCCCTACAGCATGTTCTACATGCTGGGCGCGTTTATCGTCGGCGGCGGGGTGTTCTATTTCACTGGGGCGTCGTTGAAACCACGGCCCGCCCCGTAAGGCGCGGTTATTGTGCCTTAGGCGACAGCGGCAGGTCGTCCAGTGTCAGCTGCCCCATGGTGTTGCTCTGCAGTTCGTAGCGCAGCTCCTCGACCATTTTTTCCACGGCCTGGGCGGTCTGTATCTTGTTGACGCTGATACCCGTCACCACCAGGTCAACCCGGCCACTCTCGGCGTCGAACACTTTCAACGTCAACGACGCGTCCCGGCACAAGGTGAACTCGCAGGTCAGCGGCAGCAGGGCTTCTTCGATGCAGTTGCGTAATTGGGAGAGGGTAAACATTACTCAGCCTCCTCAACGACGACGCAGCAACAAGCCCACCAGCAAGCCGACACCGGCGACGACAGCCACGGTAGCCAGCGGTTTGTTCTTGGCGAAATCACTGACGGTGTCCAGCGCATCACCATAGGTCTGCTGCAGTTGGCCGGCGGCCTGGCGAGCAACACCTTCGGCCTGCAGTTGTTCATCACCGGTCAGGTCACCGAAAAAACCCTGGGCTTTGCCGGCGACTTTCTCTACAGCGCCTTTGACTTGTTCGCTTTTCATGGTGCCTTCCTTCAAGAGATCAAAACCATTACGGCACGGGCCAAAAGGCCCGGTGCCCACTCTTCAAGGTTAAGCAAGACGTCCTGCGGCAATAAGGCGAATTCGCACTAGCCGCACTAGTGCATTTGCACTGTCAGGGTTTTTTTTTAAGGCGCGGCTCGCCGGCAAACAGCCCGCGTTCACGTGCCCACACAATCGCTGCGCTGCGGCTGTGCACCCCAAGTTTGGAGTACACCGTGGCCACGTGGTTACGCACCGTGTTGGGCGCCAGTTTCAGGCGCGAGGCGATCTCCTTGTCGGCCAGCCCTTCGCAGATCAGGCCCAATACATCACGCTCGCGGGCGGTGAGGTCGGTGAAGGCCACATTCGGCAGGTTGGGGCTGTTGACGCTCTTGGCGTTGGCGAGTTTTTCGATCAGTGTCTGGCTGAACCAGGACGCGTCTTGCATCACTTCCTCAATGGCCGCCACCAGCTCCAGCTCCGAGCGTTTGCGCTCGGTGATGTTCATCATCACCATCAGGTAGCAGGGCACGTCCTCGATGATCACGGTGTCGGCGGACACCACGCAATCAATCACCTCGTTGCCCTTCTTGCGCACCTTGAGGTCCTGGCCGTCGAGGTTGCCGGCCTTTTCAAGGTTGGCGAACAGCTGCGCGGCCGCCTGGTGGCTGTCGATAAAGTCGATGTCTTCGATGGATTTGCCGATCAGTTCTTCGCTGATATAGCCGGTAATGCTCATGAAGGCTTCGTTGATGTCCACCACCTGACGGTTGGCGGCGTTGCACACCAACGTCGGCACCGGCGTCAGGCGGAACGACTTGGCGAAGCGTTCTTCACTCTGGCGCAGGGCGATTTCCGCCTTGCGCCGTGGCTCCAGGTCCATGAAGGAGAACAGCATGCAATCTTCTTCGTTCATGTCCAGCGGCTGGCCGGCGACGATCACCAGCTTGCTGCCGCCTTCGGGCAATTTCAGTTCGGCCTGCATCTGCGGAATCGTCGCGCCTTCGCCCAAGCGCTGGATCGCCAGGTCCTTGCGTTCAGCCTGTTCCAGCACGTCCAGCTCGTAGACGGATTTGCCGATCACCTGGTCGCGGTTATAGCCGGTCATCTCCAGAAAACCCTGGTTGACCTTGATGTAGCGCAAGTCGCTGAGACGGCAGATCACCGCGGGCGCCGGGTTGGCATTGAAGGTTTTTTCGAAGCGCTGCTCGGCGCTCGCCCACTCTGTGGCGTCGCTGAGGATCAGCACCAGCAACTCCGGCTCGCCATGCGAGTCGGTGATCACCAGGCTGCGCAAGCGGTGGACCCAGGTTCTGTCCGGGCCGTTCAAAGGCGTGACTTCCACCACCACGTCGCTGAATTCTTCACCTGCCGCCGCGCGGGCGAGGGGGTAGTTTTCCAGCTGCACGGGATGGTTGTTGCGGTACCGCAGGGCAAAGCGTTCAGCGTATTCCTGGGTATTGGCGCCCAAGGCCATGACGGCCTCGACGCCGTGCATGGTCAGCGCGGCTTCGTTGGCCCAGAGGATGGTCTGGTCGACTTCGGCAAGAATGACGCCGTCGGACAGCCCGGAGATGATCTGCTGCAGTTGGCGGCGGTTGGTTTCTTTGGCAAGAACGTCCTGAGTCATAGGTTCTCCGTGGTTTGGGCGCATTGGGAGTTACGACACTTGGGCTTCAGGATAGTGCAGAGAAATTCCCCGGCGCGGGGTGCGAATGCACTAGAGGGCCTGGTGCATTTGCGCGGGGACGGCGAGCGGCCGCCTCGCCAGACTGCAACGGTCAATAACTGTCAAAGGATCGAACATGACCACTGTCTATGAAACCAACCGTTCGCTGTTTCGCGTGTCCTGGAGCTCCGTCCTCGCCGGTAGTGCAATTGCCCTGGTGACCTATCTGGTGCTGAGCGTGCTGGGCACCGCCATCGGCGCGAGTGCCGTCGACCCGATGAAGGCCGGCAACCCGCTCAGCGGTTTCGGTACGGGTGCCGGGATCTGGCTGTTCGTCTCGACGCTGGTGGCGATTGGCGCCGGTGCCTTCGTGGCCGGGCGTACCGCGCCGGATCGCGGCGGCCTGCACGGCGTACTCACCTGGACCCTGACCACCTTGCTCACCACCTGGCTGTTGGCCGGGCTGGCCGCCAGTGTGGTTGGCACCGCCGGCAACGTGGTGGGCAAGGGCCTTTCGGCCGCTGGCAGCGGTATCGCAGCTGCCGCCCCGGGCATCGGCGACAGCGTCAAGCAACAACTGAGCGAGCAGGGCATCCAGCTTGATTGGAACAGCCTGCAAGGCGAACTGGATACCTTGCTCAAGCAAAGCGGCAAGCCTGAACTGGACCCGGCCAACGTCGAGCAGAAAACCGACCAGGCCGCCGCTGATGGCAAGCAAACCGCCACCGATGCTGCAACCAACCCGGCGCAAGCGGGTGACCAGTTGAAGCAGTGGTTCGAGCGCGTCAAAGCCTCCGGTGAGCCTGCGTTGAATGCGGCGGACAAAGACGCACTGGTCAACATCGTTGCCGCGCGTACTGGCAAGAGCAAGGCAGACGCCACGCAGATCGTCGACAACTATGCCCAGGCGTATCAGCAAGCCATGCAAAAGGTCGATGAGCTCAAGCAGCAAGCCGAACAGAAAGCCCGTGAAGCCGGTGAAGTTGCCGCCAAACAGCTCTCCCGTGCGGCCTGGAGCACCTTGGCCATGTTGCTGCTGGGCGCAGCCTTGAGCTTCTTCGTCGGTCGCTTCGCACTGACCAGCCGTCGCGTGCCTTTGGCCTGACAGCGTTTGCAGCAAGGACGCTGCTTTTCACTGGCACCAAACATGCTAGTGTCAGGGCTCAACCTTCCACCGGCAGTGCCTGGCGATGCGTGATATCTACAGCGTCTTCAACTCCAACGGCGCCTATGAAACCGGGGCTCACGCCCATGACGAGTTCATGCTGATGGTGCCCGAGCACGGCCTGTTGCGCTTCAAGGATGAAGACAGCGGGCGCAGCACGTCGGTGGTCGATCGCCAGTTCGTGCTGGTGCCGCCGCAGTGCAGTCATTCCTCCTCGTCACTCACCGCCAGCCAGGGCCACCTGGCGTTCTACGTCGACCCTGACTACATGCGCCATGCCTTGCGCGACCTGTCCGGGGATGCCAACCGCCTGCTGCGCGTGCCCACCCTGGGCATCTGGCAAACCTCTGCGCCGCTGCACCACCTGTTGCTGGCAAAAAAAGCCTTCAGCCAACCCGACCCCTACGTTGATCGTCGCCGCCAATTGGCCCAGGCCGACCATTTGCTGTTGCTCGAATGTTTGGCGATTTCCCTCAGCCAGCCAAGCCTGCAACGCTCCTCCACCGAGCGTCACGGCGCCATGCTGGTGCGTGATGTGAAGGCGTATGTCGAAGGCAACCTTCAACAGGCGCCGGGGCTGGATGAGATCGCCGCCGTCTTCCATATGTCTCGCCGTCACCTGACCCGCCTGTTTGCCCTGCACACCGGCGAGACGGTGCTCGCCTTTGTCCAGCGTTTGCGCCTGGAACGGGCGCAAACGCTGCTGCGCCATACACGCATGTCGGTGCTGGAGGTGGCCAATAATGTCGGCTATGAATCGCCGTCGCATTTGGCGCATGTGTTTCGCCGGATGCTGGGTGTTTCGCCGGATGAATGGCGTCGTAGTTGATACCACACGGATTAAAAATGTGGGAGCGGGCTTGCTCGCGAAGGCGGCGGATCAGGCGAGTCATCAGTGGCTGACACACCGCCTTCGCGAGCA
>NZ_JBARTQ010000681.1:0-4523 GCF_049645325.1 Pseudomonas sp.
GTCTTCAACACGCTTAAGCTCTGGGCTGCAGCATCGCGAACGGCGGTCTCGGCATCGGTCAACGCCTCGCAGAGTGCTTGCACCACCTCGGCGTCTTCCCACGCTTCCAGCAGGGTCGCCGCCTGGGCGCGCACGTCGACCGACGAATCATTGCGCAGGCTGTCCACCAGCCATTCCAGGCCGTCAGGGTCTTCCAGGTCCGCCAGGTCGATCAGCGCAATGCGGCGCATGGCGGCGTCCGGCGCTTGCAGACGTGGGCGCAAGGCTTCTATTTCAGGGTTATAGGTCATAGGGCAAATCGCGGTTTTGGGTGAGTGCCGGGCAGCCCGAGCGGGTTCAGCCGTGGCAACTGGCGACCATCTTCATGGTGCAACAGCTCCAGGCAGTGGCGCTTGAGGTGAGTAAATTCGGGGCTGGTCATCAGCTCGGTGTGACGTGGCCGAGGGAACGGCAGTTGAAAGTCTTCAATGATGCGGCCCGGGCGCGGGCTCATCACCAGGATGCGGTCGGCGAGAAACAGCGCTTCGTCGATGTCGTGGGTGACGAACACCACGGTGGTGCGAATCTGCGCCCAGATATCCAGCAACAGCGCCTGCATCTTCATGCGCGTCAGCGCGTCCAGCGCGCCAAAAGGTTCATCCATCAGCAATAAACGCGGGCGGTTGATCAGCACCCGGGCAATCTCCACGCGCTGTTGCATGCCACCCGACAGTTGGTTCGGCCACCGCTCGGCAAACCCGTCCAGCCCCACCAGTGCGAGGATTTCATCCGCCGCCGCCAACCGTTCAGCCTTGGCCACGCCGCGCATCTTCAGGCCAAACGCGACGTTCTCGCGCACGTTGCGCCACGGAAACAATGTGTGTTGCTGAAACACCATGCCGCGTTGTTGGGACGGGCCGACAACCGGCTGGCCGTCCATCTGCAAAACACCTTGGCTGGGTACAAGGTGGCCCGCCAACGCGCCGAGCAAGGTCGACTTGCCACACCCCGACGGCCCCAGAATGCACACGAACTGCCCCGGTTCGATGCTGCAATCGAGGGCCTTGACGGCCTCGAAGGCCTGGGCCTGTTCGCCCAGCACAATCGACACATTGCGTATCTCGACACGCCCTTCATGTGCAGTCATCAGGCTTTACCTCGCGGTCGGTGCCAAGGGGTGAATACAGCGCCCAGGCGCTTGACCAGCCAACTGCTGCCCATGCCCAGCACGCCGATCAACAACATGCCGACCACAATGTCGGCGTAGTTCTGAACGGTGTACGACTCCCAGGTGTAATAGCCGATGCCGAACTGGCCCGAGATCATCTCCGCCGTCACCAGGCAGAACCATGACGTGCCCATGCCGATGGCGAGGCCGGTGATGATGCTCGGTGCGGCGCCCGGCAACACCACTTCGCGCAAGATCGCAAAGCGCCCTGCCCCAAGGCTGCGCGCCGAAGCGATCAGCCGTGGATCGACGCCTTCGACGCCGTGCACGGTGTTAAGCAGAATCGGGAACAACGCGCCGGTAAAGGTGATGAACACCATCGACAACTCCGACGAAGGGAACATCAGGATCGCCAGCGGAATCCACGCCACCGCCGGGATCGGACGAATCACTTCCAGCGGCGGCAGCAGCACGTCTTCGGCCCACTTCGAGCGCCCGATGGCGATGCCAAGCCCCACTCCGATCAGCACGGCGGCCAGGTAACCTTCAAACACCCGCGTCAGGCTCGCACTCAAGTGCCGGGCCAACTTGCCCGAATCCACTAGCCCCAACGCCGCCTCCAGCACAGCGCCGGGCGTGGGTACATTGGCGAAGGTCACCAGCCACAGGTTCCAGTGGTGGCTGGCGGCGAGTTGCCAGAACAGCAGGCACACCAGCAATGACGCGGCACGAGGCAGCCAGCGGTAAACAGGCGTCGACATGGGCATGTTCCTGTCAGCGACCGGCGACGGCGTCAGTGAAGTCAAACAGCTTGCCGCCTTGAGCCGTCGCAAAGGCTTGCGCCTGGCCCTTGAGCAGGAACGCGCTCAACTTGCCCTTGCGGTCGCTGGCAAACCACGCTTGGTTGGCGAGCAACTTGATGCCGCTGTCTTCGGCCTGCGCATACACCGCACGCACATCCTTGCCGTCCTTTTTCAAGCGGGCGAGCGCGCTGAAGGCGGCTTCAGGCGAGGCGTAACTGCGAACTGTCGACTCGCCCTTGACCCAGATTTGCGCCACGTGCTGCCAGTCGGTGATCGGTTTTCCGGTCAGGGCGTCATTGGCCTTGAGCGGCGCCTGGTCGTAGTTGCCCAGTTGCGCCTGATAGTCCAGGCCCGAGGCTTTGAAGGCGGCGCGCAGGTACTGGTCGTCGATAAACGTGTTGAGGTCCAGGCCTCGGTCGGCCTTTTTCAACAGTTTAAGTGTGTCGATTGCCGTGCCGACTGCCTGACGGTATTCCGGCTTCCAGCTCAGGTCGCGGGTTTGCACGCCCAGCGGGCCGTGGAACAGGTAGTTGACCTCGGCTTCGACGCCGGTGACCTTTTCGATCAGCTCGCTGTATTTCTCAGGTTCCGCCGCGAGCAATTGGTTGGCTTCGATGCTTGCGCGCAGGTAGGCGACGACCACTTCCGGGTATTGGCGAGCGTAGCGTTCGTCGACCAGGGCACCGTGGAATGTCGGTGAGTTTGATTGCGAGCCGTCATAGATCTTGCGGGCGAAACCCCGGTTGGGGAACGGCTCGCCAAACGGCACGAAGTCGGCATGTGCATCGACTTTATTGGCCTGCAACGCCGAGCCTGCCACTTCCGGGGCCTGGGCAATGATGTTGACGTCGGTGAGCGGGTCCCAGCCCTGGGCGGCGACGGCGCGCAGCAACATGCCGTGGGCCGTCGAGGCGAACGGCACGGAAATAGTCTTGCCCTTCAGGTCTGCCAGGGACTGCGCCGTGGACGCCGTAGGCACCACGATGCCGTTGCCGCTGCCCTTGATGTTGCCCGACAGCACGCTGATAAACAGGCTGTGCTTGCCCGCGCCCTCAAAGGCCACGCCATTGAAGGCGCCGGGAAAGTCGGCCATGGCGCCGAAATCCAGTTTGCCGGCCACCATTTCATTGGTCAGCGGTGCGCCACTGGTGAAGTTCTTCCACTGCACGTCGTAGGTGGCGTCTTTGTACTTGCCGTCGTGGGGCAGGTACTTGTCCAGCAACCCCAGTTCACGAATCAGCAAGCCGCCGGCGGCGCAGTTGATGGTGGTGTCCTGGGTGCCGATGGCGACCCGGATGGTTTCGGCCTGCACCGGCAGGCTCAAGGAAGCCAGCACCAGGCTGGCAAAGGTTGCGCGCAAGAACATTGGGTGTTTCCCCTCGAATCATAATGATGGAAGTCGTCTCCGCCGCGATCGGGCACGGTGGGAAACGAGGGGTACGGCATTGGCGTCCGGTGTAGGCGGATAGCTTGGAATCAAAAGCGCTCAGCGCAGCAGGTACGGAATCTCGACCTTGACAGCGCCGGTGGGGCAATCCTTCTCGCAGGGCATGCAGTACCAGCACTCGTCGAAGGCCATGTAGGCCTTCTGCGTCGCCGGGTTGATCGCCAACAGGTCCATCGGGCAGACGTCGACACAGACCGTGCAGCCTTTTTCGGCTATGCACTTGTCTTCGTCGATCGTTACCGGCGCATTGGAGCGGAAGAATATTTCCTGGGGCTGGTAGGCCATTTCACGGTGTCCTTGGCGCTTTTGCGCTCTCTGCGTTTCTACTGCTTTGCTTTCTGTGGTGAGCGGGCTTGCCCCGCGCCGGGCTGCGCAGCAGCCCCTCCCTGCACGCAATTTCGGCTCAGGCCGCGTCGGCGCCTACGCGCAGGCGGTCGTAGGCTTGCATTTCTTCGGCGTCCAGCGGGATCACGTAGGGCTCCACGGGTTTCTTGAAGCTGACCATCTGCCCGTCGTCGCCCTTTTTCAGGTGGCAATGGCAGAACCAGTCGGCGTCATTGCGCAAGGGGTGATCGACGCGGTGGTGGTACAGGCCCCAACGGCTTTCGGCGCGGTACAGCGACGCGCGGGCGGCCATTTCGGCGCAGTCGCGGATCACGCTGGTTTCCATCGCGCGCATCAGTTCGTGAGGGTTGTGGGCCTTCATCTGGTCGAGGTCGCGCTCGATGTCGCTGAAACGCTGCAGGCCGATTTCCATCTTGCGGGTGACCTTGGGCGGTTGCAGGTAGTCGTTCACCAAGCGGCGCAGCTTGTATTCGACCTGGGCGGGTGGCAACCCGGTTTCGCGGTCCAGGGGCGCATACACCCGGACTTGCTCGGCGGCGACCTGCTCGGCATCCACCGCGCTGAAGTTCCGGCCAACCACGAACTGCGCGGCGTTGGTGCCGGCAAACCAGCCGTAGGTAAAAGCGCCCAGCATGTAGTTATGCGGTACCGCCGCCATGTCGCCTGCCGAATACAAGCCCTTCACCGAGGTCTCGGCGCGCTCGTTGACCCACACGCCCGACGCCGAATGCCCGCTGCAAAAGCCGATCTCTGAAATATGCATCTCGACCATGTCACTGCG
>NZ_JBARTQ010000682.1:0-1893 GCF_049645325.1 Pseudomonas sp.
CCACCAGCATGCGCTTGACCTCCTGCGGCTGCGGGCCGCCGGTGCCCTTGCGGGTCTGGACCATGATGGTCGGCGACAGCGACGCGCGAAAGCCGGCCTCATCCAGCGGCAAGGTGTTGGGGGTCCATTTGTACTTGTCCGCCGCCTGGCTATACAGCTTCTGTGCGTCTGCGTACGGGAAGGTTTTCGGCGTGGTGCCGTTGCTGCGCGCTTCGGTGACGATCAGCGAGGCGAAGCTGTGACCGATGCGGAACGGCACTTTGTATTGGCGCTCCAGGGTGTCGGCCAGCTCCATCGATGTGGTCCATTCCGACTCGAGTTCTTCCAGCGCGCGCTGCGGGTTGATCTGCAGGGCGTCGAGCACCGCGTCCATGCTTTCGAACATCTCTTTGGTGGAGCGGAATACGCCCAGCGAGTCGAAGGCGAATTTGTAGTCGGTCATGCCGGTGGTCACGTTGTGCGCCCGCAAGGTCACGGCCTGGGCCAGGCCGACCACGTCCGACGCGCTCTCCCGCGCACGCATCAGCAAGCCCGGGTTGCGCTTTTGCGGCATGGCGCTGCTGGTGTAGGTGGCTTCTTCATCGAGCAGCAACCATGGGCGGATCTGGTGGTATTGGGTGTGGATGTCGCCAATCATCGCGCCAACGCGAATCGCCGACGATGACGCCATGTTAGCGGCTTCGATCGGGATGTCGTAGGTCGACACCTGGCTCGAATCCAGCGAGTTCTCGCGCACGCCATCAAAGCCCAGCAGCTCGGCCAGGCGCTCGCGGTTCAGCGGGTACGCCGAGTTCGCCAGCACGGCGGTGCCCATCGGGCTCAGGTTCAAGCGTGTGTACAGCTCACGGATGCGTTGGCCATCGCGATCAAACGCGGCTTCAAAGGCTAGCAGGTAATGCGCATAGCTGATCGGCATGGCCTGCACGCCGTTGGTGTAGGCGGGCACCAGGGTGTCGACGTTTTTGTCGGCGATGTTCAGCAGGCGCAGGCGCGTGGCGTTGAGGGCTTCGCTGTAGGCCAGCACCTGGCTGCGCAGGGCGGCCAGGCGGTAGGTGGCGAGCATGTCCTGACGGCTGCGGCCGGAGTGGATCAGCGAGGCTTCGGGACCGATTTTGTCGGTCATGATTTTTTCCAGTTGCAGCACATCGTTTGGGCGCGTGCCGCCGGGCTGGTCCGCCTGGGCGATGGCGTAGCGCACACCGCCGGCGATCTTCTGGCCCATCTCGGGTTTGACGATGCCTTCTTCGGTGAGCATCACGATGGAGGCTTTGTTGATGCGGTTCAGCCAGGCGAATTGGGTTTGGGTGGGGTCGCCCTTGGCCTTGTGTTCGGTTTGGGAGCTGTCGGGGGTAGCGCCGACTTTCGCTGCCTGGGCTGCGCACTGTTCGGTGGTCGTGCAGGGCAGTTCGCCGGTGTTGGCTGCGTAGGCGCCAAGGCTGTTGAAGAGGGCGAAGGCCACAGCCAGGGGAAGCAGGCTTTTGACGGCGCGGGGGGATGTGTTCACTGGGGTACCCGATTTATTTTTTGGAATTGGGAGCCGTCGTCGCATCGAGGCGTGCGCGGCAGGGTCAGGCTATCGGGTGTGCTTGCAGATTGAAAATATATAGTAAGTGTTGATGGGAGATGTTTTGGATATGGTGCGGCGGCTGCGGGCTTTGTGGGGGTTGTTGCGGATCTGTGGGTGCATATCCGTTAGTTGGGTGATGGCGGGTATGGGTTCCGCTCTTACAGCGGGTCACTTTCGAAAAGCGCGAAAGTAACCAAAGCGCTCTTGCCCCTCCACTCGGCACCTCGCTTAGGCTCGGTGTGCCCTCACTCCGGCTTGAATCCGTGGGCCGCCGTGACGGGCCATCCATGGCCCAACACGGCTAACCCGGCGTCCTGCCGGGTTAC
>NZ_JBARTQ010000683.1:0-11507 GCF_049645325.1 Pseudomonas sp.
GCTCTGGACTAACCCTCATTAGCCTCATTGCGCTATAAACTATGTCACACATTATTTAGTAGTTAGGAGCATCAGCACATGCAACTGGGGATTATCGGACTAGGCCGCATGGGCGGTAACATTGCGCGGCGCCTGATGCTCAATGGGCATACCACCGTTGTATACGACCGTAACGAAGCCTTCGTGAAGGGCTTGAGCGAGGAGGGCGCCACCGGCGTCGCCGACTTGAAGGCCTTGGTTGCCGGGCTGCAAAAGCCTCGCGCCGTTTGGGTGATGTTGCCGGCGGGCGCGCCCACCGAAGACACGATCAATCAATTGAGTGAGCTGCTGGAAGACGGTGACGTGATCATCGACGGCGGCAACACCATGTACAAAGACGACATCCGCCGCGCCAAGGCGCTGTCGGAAATAGGCCTGCACTATGTCGACGTCGGTACGTCCGGCGGCGTCTGGGGCCTGGAGCGTGGTTATTGCATGATGATCGGTGGCGACGTCGAAAGCGTGCAACGCCTCGACCCGATCTTCAAAAGCCTGGCACCGGGCCTGGGCAACATCCCGCGTACCAAGGACCGTTCCGCCTCCGCCGACACTCGCGCGGAACACGGTTACATCCACGCAGGCCCTGCGGGTTCCGGGCACTTCGTGAAAATGATCCACAACGGTATCGAGTACGGGATGATGCAGGCCTTCGCCGAAGGGTTTGACATCCTCAAGACCAAGAACTCGGAAAACCTGCCGGAACACGAGCGTTTCGACCTCAACGTTGCCGACATCGCCGAAGTCTGGCGCCGTGGCAGCGTGGTGTCGTCCTGGTTGCTGGACTTGACCGCCGACGCTCTCGCCACCGACCCGAAACTTGACGGCTATTCCGGCTCCGTGGCAGACAGCGGTGAAGGCCGCTGGACCATCGAAGCCGCCATGGAACAAGCGGTGCCGGTGCCTGTATTGTCGACGTCGCTGTTCGCGCGCTTCCGTTCCCGCCAGCAAAGCACCTACGGTGACAAAATGCTGTCTGCCATGCGCTTCGGCTTTGGCGGCCACGTGGAGACTTCCAAAAAATGACCGCCAACGGCAAGAAACCCAAGGCCGAACCTGCACCACCTACCACGCTGTTTCTGTTTGGCGCCCATGGCGACCTGGTCAAGCGCCTGCTCATGCCGGCGCTGTACAACCTGAGTCGTGACGGGCTGCTGGGCGATGGCCTGCGCATTGTCGGTGTTGACCATAACGCCGTCAGTGACGCCGACTTCGCTAAGAAGCTTGAGGACTTCATTCGCACCGAAGCCGCCAGCAAAGTCAGGGGCAGCGGCGAAAACGCCCTTGACCCTGAACTCTGGGCGAAGCTGGCCAAGGGCATCAGCTACGTCGAGGGCGATTTCCTCGACGACAGCACCTACGCCGACATCGCCAAGAAGATCGCTGACAGCGGCACCGGTAACGCGGTGTTCTACCTGGCGACCGCACCGCGCTTCTTCAGTGAAGTGGTGCAGCGCCTAGGCAGCGCCGGTTTGCTCAACGAAGCCGATGACGGCTTCCGTCGCGTGGTCATCGAAAAGCCTTTCGGCTCCGACCTGGCCACCGCCGAAGCGTTGAACGCGTGCCTGCTCAAGGTGATGAGCGAGAAGCAGATCTATCGCATCGACCATTACCTGGGCAAGGAGACGGTGCAGAACATTTTGATCAGCCGTTTCTCCAACGTGCTGTTCGAAGCGTTCTGGAACAACCATTACATTGACCATGTGCAGATCACGGCGGCGGAAACCGTCGTCGTTGAGACACGGGGCAATTTCTTCGAAAAAACCGGCACCCTGCGCGACATGGTGCCTAACCACCTGTTCCAGTTGCTGGCGATGGTAGCCATGGAGCCACCTGCGGCCTTTGGCGCCGACGCGGTACGCGGTGAAAAAGCCAAGGTGGTCGGTGCGATCCGGCCGTGGTCCCTGGA
This sequence comes from Pseudomonas sp., assembly GCF_049645325.1. Classification (GTDB taxonomy): domain Bacteria; phylum Pseudomonadota; class Gammaproteobacteria; order Pseudomonadales; family Pseudomonadaceae; genus Aquipseudomonas. Next base: position 1,946 of record NZ_JBARTQ010000683.1, read on the forward strand.
AGATGCGCGCGCCAACTCGGTACGCGGCCAGTACACCGCCGGCGAGATCGGCGGCAAGGCGCTTGCTGGTTACCGTGAAGAGGCCAACGTGGCCGCCGACAGCAGCACCGAGACGTTCGTCGCGCTCAAGGTGATGATCGACAACTGGCGCTGGGTCGGCGTGCCGTTTTACCTGCGCACCGGCAAGCGCATGAGCATTCGCGACACTGAAATCGTGATCTGCTTCAAGCACGCGCCTTACGCGCAGTTCCGCGACACAGACGTCGACGAACTCAAGCCCACTTACCTTAAAATCCAGATCCAGCCAAATGAAGGCATGTGGTTCGACCTGCTGGCCAAAAAGCCTGGGCCGACCCTGGAGATGGCCAATATCGAGCTGGGGTTCGACTATAAGGACTTCTTCGAGATGCAGCCGTCGACCGGGTATGAAACCCTGATTTACGACTGCATGACCGGCGACCAGACCCTGTTCCAGCGTGCCGACAACATTGAAAACGGTTGGCGCGCCGTGCAGCCGTTCCTGGATGCGTGGAAGGAAGACGACGGTATCCAGGCCTACAAGGCCGGTGAAGATGGCCCGGCGGCTGCCGACGCCTTACTGGCTCGCGATGGCCGCACCTGGCATAGCCTCGGATGAGTGACGCCGCGATCCACCCCATCCGTTTTGTATTAAGTGATATGGACGGGACGCTGCTGCGTCCCGATCACACGCCAAGCCAGCGCACGATTGACGCCGTGCGCGCGCTGCGCGATGCCGGGGTGTTTTTCAGCCTCGCCAGTGGGCGGCCGCCAAGGGCCATGATGCACATGGTCGAGGCGTTCGGCATTGATGTGCCGGTGGCGGGTTTTAACGGCGGTACGTTGGTCAACCCTGATGGCAGCGTGCTGCTCGCGCACCATTTGCCGGCGGAAGCGGCGCTGATCGCGCTGGCGCTGTTTTCAGCCGAGCCGGACGTTGAAGTGTGGGTATTTGCCGAAGGCGAATGGCTGCGTCGTGATCCGCCCGGGCCGATGGTGGCCGTTGAAGCCGCCGGCCTGGGGTATGGGCCACGGGTCGTCGAGAGCTTTGAACCGTACCTGGACCGGGTCAACAAGATCGTCGCCGCCAGTCACAACGCGCCGCTGCTGGTGGAGTTGGAGGCGTTGTTGCAGCCCAAGGTGAAGGGGTTGGCCCATGTGTCGCGTTCGCAACCGATCTACCTGGACGTGACCGCGATGCTCGCTAACAAGGGCGACGCCTTGAAGACCCTGGCTGAGCATCTCGGCGTACCGCTGGAGCAAACTGTGGCCATCGGTGATGGTGGCAATGATCCGGCGATGTTTGAAGTGGCCGGGTTGTCGATTGCCATGGGGCAAGCCGAAGAAGCCGTCAAGCGTCAAGCAAATGTCGTCACAGGCAGCAATGTCGACGACGGCGCTGCCGAGGCGATTGAGCGGTTTATTCTTTCCGCACAATAAGCAGCGTTTTACCCGGAACTTCCGATCATTGTTTGTGCATACAGGCAATGATCGGAAGTTGCTGCGGCTTACTTACTTCGGCATGGCCCACGACTGCAACTGATGGCCTTCTTTGTCGAGTTCGGCGCGTGCCTGCAACAGCAAGTCTTCCAATTGGGCCGGGTCGGTGTAAGTGCTCGAAGACAGCTGTTTGCTGCCAATACGGGTATTGGTCCGGTCGATGACGCTCAGGCTCAGGGCGCCATGGCCATCGTGCCAGGCCACGCACTGAAAGGGCTGGAAAGCACGGTCTGCGATCAAAAGAGCTTCGTTGATGCGGAGCGGGGCGTTCATGGGGTCTTCTCTCTCAATGCCCATTCAAGTGAAGTGCCGACGGTTGGGCTGACCGTGCGGCGGGTTACTTGTACTGATGCACGATGGCAGGGTACAGGTCACATATTAGGATAAGAAATTTAAACTTTCCGTGATGAGGGTCATGTAAGCGGCTGTTTTGAAAGCCCAATGAACGTTCCAGCGGCGCCTGAACAATTATCCCAAGGCTCGGCAGAAGTGGCTTTTTGCCCACACTTATAGCGAAACGGTACAAGGAGAGCGTCAATACCTTGCTAGTGTTAGCGCCAGGCCTCACAAACTATTGTTTCTAAATAACTTTAACGATTTTGACGCCAAGGAATAGTCATGGTTGTTACACCTGTCCCGCGTCGCTTGCTGGTGGTCGACCCTTGTGACGACTGCCATGGGCTATTGCCCGGCTTGCGCACCGCCGGGTGGGAAGTGGACAGCTGTGCCCTGGCCGCGGTGGGTGACCGTTCATGTGATGTGGGCTTGCTGCGTTTACAGCCCTACCACCTGGAACGCCCCGAGGCGGTCAAGGAGCTGATCAGCCGCAGCGGCACTGAGTGGATCGCCGTGCTCAGCCAGGATGTGCTGCGCCTGCAGAACGTCGGGGATTTTGTCTGCGAATGGTTTTTCGACTTCCACACCTTGCCCTTTGATGTCGCACGGGTGCAGGTCACTCTCGGCCGTGCGTTCGGCATGGCGCGCCTGCGGGGCAAGGGCCATATGCTGGTCGACGAGCCCGGGCACGAACTGCTCGGTGACAGCCGGCCCATCCGCGAGCTGCGCAAATTGTTGGGCAAGCTGGCACCGACCGAGTCTCCGGTGTTGATTCGGGGTGACAGCGGCACCGGCAAAGAACTGGTGGCCAAGACCCTCCATCGCCAATCCCAGCGCCATGCCAAGCCGTTTGTGGCGATCAATTGCGGCGCCATCCCCGAACACTTGATTCAGTCTGAACTGTTCGGCCATGAAAAAGGCGCGTTTACCGGTGCGCATCAGCGCAAGGTCGGGCGCATCGAGGCGGCCCACGGCGGCACGCTGTTCCTGGATGAAATCGGCGATCTACCGATGGAGCTGCAAGCCAACCTGCTGCGCTTTCTGCAGGAAAAGCAGATCGAGCGTGTAGGCGGCAGCCAACCGATTCCGGTGGATGTGCGCGTGCTGGCGGCGACCCACGTGGACCTTGAAGCAGCAGTTGAAAAGGGCACTTTTCGCGAAGATTTGTATTACCGCCTGAACGTGTTGCAAGTGGTCACGGCACCGCTGCGCGAGCGGCATGGCGACGTGGCGATGCTGGCCAACCATTTTTCACGCTTCTACAGCCAGGAAACCGGCCGGCGCCCGCGCAGTTTCAGTGAAGATGCCCTGATCGCCATGGGGCAACACCCCTGGCCAGGGAATGTGCGTGAACTGGCCAACCGTGTTCGCCGTGGTTTGGTGCTGGCTGAAGGGCGGCAGATCGAAGCCGTTGATCTGGGATTGCAAGGCGAACAGGCAATCGCGCCACCGATGGCTACACTGGAAGATTACAAACACCGCGCCGAACGCCAGGCGTTGTGTGATGTGCTCAACCGGCACAGCGACAACTTGAGTGTCGCCGCCCGTGTGCTTGGGGTTTCCCGGCCGACGTTCTACCGGTTGCTGCACAAACACCAGATCCGCTAGGGCGGGTAAACCGAATAGCCCCGCAACGACCTTTATCGTTGCGGGGCTTTTCCATGTTGCGGGGTTAGAAGTAGTAAGGGAATTTCAGGCTGAAGGTGAAGTCCGGCGCATCATCCGTCATGCCGATCGACAGGTTCGGCACGATTGTCAGGTTCTCCGACGCGGCAATGGTCATGCCCACGTTGAAATAACCGGCGTTGGCGTCACTGGAGACCACCGATTGCCAGTCCTGGCCGCTCTGTTTGATCTTGCTTTTGCGTTGCACCAGATCAGAGACGGAGAACGACATACTCATCTTCTCGTTAAGCGCGAATGCGACGCCTACACCGAGTTGGAAGCTGTCGCCCAGGCTGATTTTGCCGGGGACTTTCTGATTCACGTTAGGGCTGATGTCGCCGAACGACTCCTCAAAGTTATGGGTGTACGACAAGGAGCCGAACAACACCGCGGGGTCAAACGTCTTGACCAGGGAAATGCCCGGCGTCACCGACCATACCCCGTTACCCGTCGGCAGGCTGTCCGGCACCGCCAGGTTGTCGTTATTAGGCTGCTGGATCAGCTTGATGCCATACGGCTCCTGGCCAGTCGGGGCCTTGACCCGCACAGACACCACCGCATCCGGCAGATTGGCGCTCTCGTCGAGGAATTTGTAGGCAATGCCGAAGTTGACGTCGCCGATGGTGGGGTCGCGTGTGACGGAACCTTCCGACGTGGTGTTGGAGTCGCCGCCGGCACCCCCCGACTGGTAAGTCGACTCGCGGTAGACCACAGGCACGTTCAGGTCGAATTGCCAGCGATTGTCGAGGTTGTAACGCCCGGTCAGGTCCAGGGTCCAGCTGTCGGACTTGATCCGGTCCAGGTTGATATTGCCGAGGAAGATCGAGTCCAGCGCCAGAAAGCCGTTGAGGGATAACTGGCGAGCGTCGTAGCGGGCATACGTAATACCGGTTTCAAAGCTGAACTTGCCATTGCCGAAAAAGCCGCTGGCCTCGTTGTAGAGGTTGCTCACGCTTTGCGCGGGGGCCGAGTCGTCCTTGAGGCTCTGCCCGTATGAACTGCCGCCGGCTGCACCGCCTGAAGCCGCCGCCGCACCAACGCCAGGCGTGTTGCCGGCCACAGTAGTGCCGCCTTTCTGGAAGTCGGCAGGGGATTTGGCCAAGCGTTTAGGGGCGGGAGTGGCGGGTTGGTCTTCTACTTGTCGTACACGTTGCTCCAGTACGGCCAGTGCTTTTTGCTGCACTTCATAACGCTGTTTGAGCTCCAGTAATTCCTGTTTCAAGGTCTCGATATCGGCATCCGGCGCTGCGTAAAGAACGGATGCGGGCAGGAGCGTACTCAAACAAATCACGGCACGTAACGATAACGATCGATGCATGAAATAAGCCGTCCCTTTCTAATGCGTAAGTGTCGTGGCTCAGCGTAGTTCAATAACCGGAAGTGCGTAGGCCTTTGAGTTGATCCAGGTTGAGGTTCTGGGTGATGTTGTTCAGGCCGTTGTTGCCCAGCACCACATTGAGTTGGGTCATGTTTGAAATGGCGTTGAAATCGCCTTTGATAATCGTGCCTTGGTTGACGGCGCCGCCGCCGATCTGCTGCAGGACACTGCCCTGATTGTTATTGGCCAGCAACGCCATTTGCAGCCCGCCATTCTGGGCGGTTACGGTCACTTGGCCGGCCGCTGTGCCACCCGTGATCGGCTGGCCCGCCATCAAGGCTTGCCCCGATTGCACGTAATTGGCGGGTGCCAGGCCATTTTTAGTCACATTGATGTCGACGCCATTGGTGGCGCTGTTGCCATCGCCGGCCGCACGGACGCTTTGGACGACGCCTTGGCCGCTGCCCAGGCCCGAACCACCCACTACGGTGCCGGTGCCGTCGGGTTGTTTAACCACGCCAGTGCCATCGTGGCCGGTGATCTGCACGTAAAACTGCGGCGTGACGGTGGACGCGCTGACCTGCATGTTGGCGGTGCCGGTGACGGTTGCGCCGGCGGCGTTAGTCCAGGTGGTGCTCATGACCAGCCCAAAGCTGACAATCCGCCCCGGCATCACATAGCGTCCGCGCAGCTCGGCCATTTCCGAGTCCTTGAGCTCGATCGGCTTGAACGCCGACGAAGCATAAGCAGGTGCAGAGGCTGCCAGGCACATGACCGTCAGCCAGCGGAGAGTGTTCATCGTGTGCTCCTGGAGCGTCCTGCCCCTTATTGCGCTTCTAGAAGAAGTCGCTCTGGATGAAACCGAAGTCCATCAATTCACTGTCACGTACCGGGCTGAACTCGTTCAGCTGACCCTTGGCGGTCAGGGGATTGCGCGGGGTGAGCAGGGCATTGGTCTTGTCGTAGCCCTCGCCGATTACCGCGAACACGATGCCGTTCCAGCCTTTGACGAAATCGTCCTTGGAGTACCGTTTGTTGCCCAGCACCGGGTCGCCGATATACACCCAGTCCTTGTCGGCACGCTGCAACACCACGAAGTGCTTGTAACCACGGATGTCCAGCAGCACGACCACAGGGACTTTCACCGTGACCAGCACTTCGGGCGTGATGCGGTAGCCCTTGGCGCGCAGGTGGATGCTTTCGAGGTAGCGCTTCATGTCGAGCATCGAGAAGCCCTGGGTGCGCACCAGGTTCTGGTCGGCGTTGACCAGCATGCCCTTGATGACGTGGTCTTCATCCACGTCCATCCAATACGCCTGGCGCAGGATGGTCGCCAGCGCGGCGGCGCCGCAGCTGAAATCGGTTTTCTGTTCCACCAGGTTGGAGAACTTGCGCTCGCGAATGCTCTCGACCTTCTTGTAGACCACCGCGCCGTTGGGCATGACGACAGCCATTTGCCCTGCCCAGGTCGGGCCGGTGAGTGCGAACAAGAGGAGGAAGGTAACGAGGCGCATGATCGTATGACCTGCTGGACACTGGAAATAAAAAGGGCCTTGTTGCCAAGGCCCGATCTGGATCAGAAGCGAGTGATTGCTACGTTGTTCTGACCTTGGTTGTTGCTGCCCGACAGAGTGTTGGAGTTCGACACACCGGAGCTGAAGTTCATCGAGTTGTTCACGCTGGCGTTGTTGACCACCGGCTTGGTGCTCCAGCCATGGCCGCTGGCCAGGTTGAGGGTCAGGTTGCCCGACACGTCCTGCACACCCGTGACAGCAGCTGCACCGCCGTCGCCATTGCCCGAGGCAATTGCAACGCTGTTGCTGCCTTGGTTGGAAGTGCCCGCTTCGGAGTTCAGCTGAATCACGCCTGAAGCGTGGTTGCCGCTGTCGTTGAGAGAGGCGTTGTTATGGGTACCGCTGTTGACCACCAGGTTGCCGGTGTTCGATTGGGCGGTGCCGGCACTGGCGAACACGAAGTCTGCATCGCCGGAAACGATGGCCACGTCGTTTTTGCCTTGGTTGTTGTCGCCGCTCAGCACGTTGCCGTTGGCCACGCCGCTGATGTTGTTGTAGGAGTCATTGGCCGAGGCGTTGTTTTTGGTTTTGTCATTGAGCACCACGTTGCCGTGGTTGCTTTGACCGTCGAGGGTGGTTGCTGCAGCCGTGGTTGGCGCAGGTTGTGGGCCGCCACCGCCGTGGCCAGGTTGACCCGCTTGAGCAGCAACAGCCATGAGCGCAGCGAGAGCGAAAGCCAGTGGTTTGAGAGCCATTGTAGTTTTCATGGTGTATCTCCTTGCTTCTAATTAGTTGGTTAAGTGTTGGTGCGGTCCAGCTGTCGACTCAGCTCCATCAGTTGAGTCGTAGATTCAGGGTGTTAGCCACTCGGTTCCCCACCCCGGCGCTCTGGTTGACCTGTACCACTCCACGGTTGCCGGTGAAGGCCTGGTCGCTGGTCGCGACCTGGCGGCTGCCAGTGGTTGAGGTCAAACCTGAGTCTGTTGCAAGCGCAACGTTCTGTTGCGACATGACGCTGTCGTCGATGCTTTGCGGGCCAGCATTCACGCTGATGCGCACGGCATTGATCATCTGGTTCCGGGCCCCGGCGGACTGGTTGACACTCAGTGCACCGTTGCCATTGCTGAAAGAGTTGCCCTGGATCGAGACATTCGCGTTCAGGGCGCGGTCGGCGGGAACGCCGCTGATTTTTTGTGTGATGACGACATTGGTCTGGGCGTTGTGGCCCACCGAAATGGCGAGGTTGTTGCTCAGTTGTTGTTGGTCGCCGGCCGCCTGGTTGATCAGGACAACCCCGTTGTATTGCTTGCCGGAGTTATCAATCGTGGCGTTGTTGTTGCTGTCGGCCATTGCTGTTGTGCAGCTGAGCGCGGCGAGAAGCATCAGGGAACGGTTCATTTCATCGCCCCCCCGATCATGCCGCCGAGGTTATTCAGCGGCGCCAGGCCGCGTGAGACCGCGCCATTGACGGTGCCCGAGATACCGCCGGCACCGCCGCCGCCCAAGCCGGCTGCGGCACCTGCGCCCAGGCCGTTACCGTTGCCGACTGTGTTCAGGCCGGTAATGTCACCGTTGGGCATGATGCTGCGCGTGATACTGGCGCCGGTGCTGATACCCGCAATGTCGTTGTCGCTGAGTTCATTGCTGGAGGCGCGCAGAATTTGAGCCGATGGGTTGGCATTCACGGTATTGGGGTAGGGGTCGACGCCGCGTGAGCGGCCAATCGCATAAGGTTGCACCTGACGTTCAATCACAATCACACCATCACCTGCGGCGAGCACGGGAAGGCTCACGCTGGCAATCAATGCACAGCTGATCAGCAGGAGGCTCAGTGAGCCTGGATTGTGTGTGTCCATGGCAGTGTTCCTTATTCTTCGCGCTGACCCTAAACAGCGCTGTAAGGGAGAGAGCAGAACGCGTGCCGCTTTTTATTTTTAGTTGTTATTCAATGGGTTGTAAGTAATTCAGGGCGAAGTGATGGCGCCAGTGTTTCACCGGTGAGACAACGCCAGCGCGACGGGGTATGCCCAGCAACGCCGCGCTGAGTCCTTCAGGCTGTATCAGCGATGAAACAGTGCTCATGGCAAAACGATGAATCCGCACCACGCGGGCGGCTCAGGAGGGAAGGGTGTTTCAAAAGTGGACACTGCAGGCGTGAACGTGCCCGTTCGGGCAGGAAGAAGGCTCAGCTCTTGGGGGTTTTACGCGGGATGGAATTAAGGACAGGGTTGCCGTCCTGGTTTTGGGTCAGGTAGACCGGCAACACCTTGGGCAGGGAAGGGACGAGGTTGTTGACCTCATTGATGTTGTAGATGCCGCCGATACGAATGGCGCCGGTACTGGCGTCTGCCAGCATCACCGGTTTGTTCAGGTAGCGGTTGATCAGCGGCAAGGCATCGGCCAGGGCCAGGTTGTCGAGCACCAGCTTGCCGGTTCGCCACGCCAGGGCATTGTCATTCGGGTTGGAGGCGCGAACCTCGGGAGTGGCGTCGCCTTGGTGGTAACTGGCCTGCATGCCGGGGCTCAGCGGCACGCTGGGGTGCAGTGTGTCGCTGGAAACCTGCACCGAGCCTTCGAGCAACATCACCCGAACCTGGTCTTCGTACTTCCAGACGTTGAACTGGGTGCCTGTCACGCGGACCTTGCCGTCGCCTGCATACACAATAAAGGGATGCTCACGGTCATGGCTGACCTTGAAAAACGCCTCGCCTTTTTTTAGCGTGACCCGGCGCTCGTTTTTGTAGTTGCTGTACACCAGTTCGGTGCCCAGGTTCAGCTCCACCTGGCTGCCGTCACTCAAGGTGACCTGGCGCAAACCGTTTGTGGCGTCGACCCGTTCGTAGGCGCTGGGCAACCAACCTGCTTCCCAGCCGGTAAACGCTGCCAATGGCAGAGCTACCAGGCACACCGCTGCGGCCACGGCATACGTGCGCAGGCGGCTACGGGGTGTGAACGGCACGACAGCCGGCATGGGTTCGCTGCGCGGCAAATGATCGGCAACCTCCCAGATCTCCAGCATGGCCGCGTACTCGAAGGCGTGCAGCGGATGTGCATCGTGCCATTGTTCAAAAGCCTGGCGCTCGACGGGCGTGCAATCGCTCGCATGCAGGCGCATGCACCAATGCGCGGCGGCGTCGGTGATGGCGTCATATTCGGCTTCTGAAAGGGACTTTTCGGTCATTTACTCATCCTGATTTCGCCTAGTCTAACC
>NZ_JBARTQ010000684.1:0-2395 GCF_049645325.1 Pseudomonas sp.
GTGTTTGGATGGCGTACAGCCCGGAGATCGAGGTAACGTGCTTCGGTAAGGGCCAGATCATGGCCGTATTAGGAAATGCCAGGGCTCCGGCATCAAGGTTTACAGCGTCGCCGTAGCGAGATTCGGCGTGCATGAAGGCGAAGAAGCCTTTGTTCAACCCCAACTTCGCGCCCTCGAAGGTAACCTCGCAATCGAGTTTGCCGCCGTATTTGAAGGTCTGCTCAACACCTCCGCTGGCGACTCCCTGGTAGTAGTTGGTTTGGTAGAGGTCGACGAGGATGCCGTGCTCTGCGAGCCCTGGTCGCACGCCCAGCCAGTCGCCCAGCAAATGCGAGCGCGTTAAGCAGCTTGTCGGAGCTACGCCAGCACCACAATCGGTGCCACACCCACAGTCCATTGCAGAGCTGTCACAGCCGCACAGACTTAGTCCCGCTAAACTCTCGAAGCTCGTGGCTGGGTGCTGCTGGTTGCCATTATTGGCAGTACCTGCAAACAAGGTCCACTCAGCTGGCCCACTTCCGACTTGCTCAGAAGTGATTGACGAAGGCTGGCGCAACTCGGCACGCAGAGGACTCTCCAGGTACACGCCGAAGAGAACTCCAATGACGATGAGGGAGATCAGTCTTGCACTACTCATTGCTTCTCTTTCCATTTTGTCGCAAATGCCAGTTTGTCGCGAATAAATTGTTCCCGCCCGAAATTGCCTCACAAGAAGGAGGCAGCAAGGCAATTTCAGGCGGTACCTAGGGTTCCATGACCGGGTCGATTTGGCAGGATCTGGTTGCATCCTTTCGCGGCCTCAATCCGCCCCACTTCAAGGTTTACGCTGGAGACAGTGGCGGGTGCGTGCTGCACACCTGCCCTCCACCGCTAACGGCGGCCGCCGCAGCGGGCGCAGTGTTTCTCTTCGTCGTAGCCAAACGTGGCGCCCGGCAACAAAAATGACACGCTGAGTTTCACACCATAATTGGCGGTCGCCTGGGATGTTAAGCCAGCAGGTGTATATTGCGGCTGTAAAAAGATTTTTAACGGCAGCTCTCCCGCTTTGATAACTTTCCCGAGTTGCAAGCTGAGTGGAATATTGTAGTTACCGTCTTGATCGTCGAATTTCCATGCGAGGTCACCGACACCCGCGAACCATTCATTTCCCAGCAACTTGGTGAAAATTGGCTGAACTGTGACGGAATAGATGTCGCTTTCCAATGAAAAGGGTGCCTCGACCAAAGCACCAAAAGTCAAGTCTTCGAATAGGGCAGCATCAATGTATGCAAACGCCGGGCCGAGCTGCCATTCTCCCGCGCCCAACTGCAGGCTGGTCGAAGTTGGCAAGACCGCCACAGGGCCGATCGCGTAATTGACTCCCTTTTTAATCGGGTGAATGTAAAGATCGAAGTAAGTCGTGTCGCCCAGGCCTCCAACATCAAAAACCGGTCCATCCGGATCGGAAGTTGGAGCCAGAATTGGCAGCGTCGGCCGGATAATGTGGTACGGGAAATAGGAATCGGGTTTTCTGTTGACGGCAATCACTGGCTGGACGATGAATTGGTTCGCGTATCCGCTGCCGCCGTACGATTCGGGAATGAACGTGTTTTGAAACTGCAATTGGGACAGTGGCGCGCTGGGATTGACTGCGGCGGCTGCCCCGCCACCTTCTTGAGCGTACGCGCTGCCTACCATCAGGGGCGCGAGCAACGCCATAAACAAGAGACGTCGAAACATCAGGAAACTCCTTTTATTGATTTTCAGCCATCCATTGGCGCGGTAGAGAGGCACGGCCCCACGTATTGGCTATCGCCCGTCCGATCTACCCGCTGAATCGGAAAAATCCAGATGAAGGAAGAATCACTGACGCAAGCCAGCACAAACGGTGTATTCGCGCAAGTTTAACATACACAACACGTGCTCTTCAGAGTGCTCCCCTCATCGCCGCAGGCACGAAGCGGCCGATAAGCCGCTTCGTTTGGAATCGGCAACGGGTCAATTCACCGGTTGCGGTGCCGGGAAGGTCCATTAACCGTCCAAGTTTTGCTCGTGCCGTTATGCTCCGATATCGACGTAGCTCTTAAAATACCGGTCCGAGGTCGGCGTTTGCGCGCGAGTATGCCTCAACAAAAGAGAAGAGACCAGTCTACCCAACAAATCAACGCCTTTTGCTTCCCACGGACGATACGTGCGGGCGCACGGCGCGTTTTCTGTTCTACTTGGCAAGTAACCGGACAACCTCGGCGTGGCCATTTTTCGCGGCGAAATCTCGCGCGGTGTCACCATCAGCGTCACGAACGGTACCGTCTGCTTTATAGTTCAAAAGCACCTGCACAACCTTGACTTGCCCCTCAGCCGCCGCGTGCATGAGCGCCGTAAACTTTTCATCGGTGTCAACTGCATTGACTTCGGC
>NZ_JBARTQ010000685.1:0-9137 GCF_049645325.1 Pseudomonas sp.
TGGTTACTTTTGGGGCTCTTTTCCAAAAGTGACCCGCTGTAAGAGCGGAACCCATCCAAGCCTCACCCAAATAACGGATATACACCCCCCAACCACCCTCAAAAGACATTACTTATATGAATAACCAAATTCAAAAATAATGAATTCCAAGAATATTAGCTTATGCCCAAATAGCATTATATTTTTAAAATCCATTCCGTTATGTTTGATCGCAACAGCCTACCCCTGACCTCGGATGGTACCAATCGTGATTCGGATTCTGCGTCCATAGCCGGGTGACCAACCCGCAGCAGAATCGTTGGAAGGGAGTTCAACGTATGTTGCCAATTCAAACCCCTCGCTCGCCCCACACCTAGCTACAAATCGCCAACACCCCCCGAAAAACACGAGCACCGCGCCTGTCCGCGTGACTGCCCGACTTCGCGATTTGGAACGTTTGGAGTGGCTATGAAGCAAGTCTTGCACCCCACCGCCGCACTGGCGCTGGCCCTGCTGGCAAATACGGCCCAGGCCCAGGACGACAGCACCCTGTCCACCGTAGTGGTCACCGGCAACCGTGGCGCCGAACAACGCACCGTCACCAGCAGCCCGGTGCCGATCGATGTGGTCAGCGCCAAGCAACTGCAGAGCACCGGCAAGCCCGGTTTGATGGAAGCCCTGAGCGCCGTCATCCCTTCATTGACCCTGCCGGAAAAAACCGGCTGGGATGCCAGCGGCATTGCCCGGGCGCCCAACCTGCGTGGCCTGAGCGCTGCCGAAGTGCTGGTGCTGGTCAACGGCAAACGCCGCCATACCAGCGCCACCTTGAACATCAATGGCATCAACACCGGCGCGGCTCCGGCTGACCTGGACTTGATCCCCATCAGCGCCATCGACCATGTGGAAGTGCTGCGCGACGGCGCCGCTGCCCAGTACGGTTCGGATGCCATCGCCGGGGTGATCAACGTGATCCTCAAGGCCGACACCAGCGGTACGGCAGTGACCAACATCGGCCAGGGCTACGACGGCAAGAAGCAAACCGTGCAGCAAAGCCTCAACAAAGGCTTTGAAATCGGCAACGGCGGCATCGTGCAACTGGCCCTGGATGCGCGCAGCCAGAACGATGACAACAAGGCCAGTGCCAACGGCTACACCTATGAGCAGGCGTATGGCCTGGCGGGCACATCGACCTACGGCGGCTACGGCACGCCCAAGACCAACCTGGCGACCCTGGGCTACAACGCCGAGCTGCCGATTGATGACAGCTTCAGCCTGTATTCCTTCACGACCTATTCGCACCGCAAGGCCGAGCAGGGGCAGAACTTCCGCCTGCCTACCATCACCAACACCATCACCACCGGGCCGAATGGCTACCCGGCTGGCTATACGCCGACCTGGTACATCGACGAGGACGATTTCCAGGCTGCATTCGGTGGCAAAGGCAAAGTCGGCGAGTGGGATTGGGACCTGTCCACCACTTATGGACGCAACGCGGCGGAGCAGGGCACCACCCACAACCAGAACCCGTCGTTGGGCGAGTACACGCCGAACAGCTTCACCTCCGGCACGTGGATTTCCACTGAGCTGACCACCAACCTCGACTTCAAGCGCGGCTTCGATGTCGGCCTGCAAAAGCCGCTGGATGTGTCTTACGGCTTCGAGCATCGGCGTGACACTTATGAGGTGCAGGCCGGTGACTACGCGTCCTATGCCAACGGCGGTTACTGCGTCGCGCCGGGCAATTGCGCGTCGTCCGGGGCCCAGGTCACCAACGGCATTTCGCCGGACGAAGAAAGCAGCGCCTCGCGCAACAGCCTCGCCAGTTATGTCGACGTGGGGTTCAACCCGCTGCCGGACTGGTACGTCGGCACCGCGTTTCGCTATGAGCATTACAACGAAGGTGTCGGCGCCACCCGCAGCGGCAAGCTGACCACACGCTATGACTTCACCCCGCAGTTCGCCGTGCGCGCCACCGTCAGCAATGGTTTCCGTGCGCCGTCCCTGGCCAACAGCCTGTTCAGTGCGCGTTCCACCACCTATGGCGTGGTCGACGGGGTGTATCAGTCGATCAACTACGGCGTGTTGCCGGTGGGCTCGGCGGCGGCCAAGGCCCTGGGCGCCGAAGGCTTGAAACCCGAGCGTTCGACCAACTTCAGCCTCGGTTTCACCCTGACGCCCACCGACCGCTTGAACTTCACCGCCGACGCCTACGTGATCAACCTGCGCGACCGCATCACCCTCACCGGCACCTTGCTCGGCCCGCAAGTCACCCAGGTGTTGCAGAACAATGGCATCAACTCTACCTCCGGCGGCCAGTACTTCCTCAATGGCGCCGACACCCGCACCAAAGGCCTGGACCTGGTCAGCAACTACAACCAGGACGTCGGCCAGTTCGGCTCATTGAAATGGACCGCCGCGTTCAACTGGAACCAGACCAAGATCCTCAACTACAAGGCGTCCACCGACATCCTCGGCACCTCCTATGACCTGATGGACCGCCAGGCTCGTGGCCTGATCACCGATGTGCAACCCAAGACCAAGCTGATCCTGGGCGGCGACTGGAGCATCGACCGCTTCAATCTCAACCTGGCCCTGACCCGTTACGGTTCCTACAAAGAAGTGAACTCATCCGCCAATCGCGACCTGGATCGCATTTACAGCGCCAAATGGATCACCGACCTCGACCTTGGCTACAACCTCACCAAAGACCTGAACATCGCCGTCGGCGCCAAGAACCTGTTCGACCAATACCCCAAGAAACAAGGCGTGCCGAGCAGCACCATGCTTGCCAGCTACGGCACCTATTCGCCCTACGGTTTTACCGGCGGGTACTACTACACCCGTTTGACTTATGCCTTCTAAGGCCAGCACGAGCGAGGAATAAAACATGCCCATCGTCGCCAAATCCTATGACCTGATCGAAGCGGCCAGCCCGGTTCGCCAGGCCCGTGTCGCAACGCCCATCAGGGCCCTGCAAGTGGTGCCGGCCCGGCACCCCTGGCGTTGGGCGGGGTCGATCTTCGCCGCGCTGGTGCTGTTGGCCATCGTGCACTCCCTGGCGACCAACCCGCGCTGGGAATGGGGCGTGTTCGGCCAATGGTTTTTCTCGCCGTCAGTGTTGCGGGGGCTCGGCCAGACGCTGTTGCTGACGCTGCTCAGCACGGTGTTCAGCATCATCCTCGGCACCGCGCTGGCTTTGGCGCGGTTGTCGGGATCGCCGCTGCTGGCGGCGCTGGCCTGGGGCTATATCTGGTTTTTCCGCTCGATGCCCGCGCTGCTGGTGCTGATCATCCTCTACAACTTTGCCTACCTGTATGACCACATCGTGCTCGGTGTGCCGTTCACCCGCGTGGTGTTCGCCGAGTGGTCGACAGTGGATGTGCTCAGCCAATTCACCGTGGCCGTATTGGGCCTGAGCCTGATGCAGGCGGCGTACGCGGCAGAGATCATTCGCGGCGGCCTGATCGGCGTGGATGCCGGCCAGCACGAGGCCGCTGCGGCATTGGGGTTGCCTGCCACGCGACGCATCTTCCGGATCATCCTGCCCCAGGCATTGCGCTCGATCCTGCCCTCGGGGTTCAACGAAATCATCGGCCTGGTCAAGGGCACGTCCATCGTCTACGTGCTGGCCTTGCCCGAGCTGTTCTACACCGTGCAGGTCATCTACAACCGCACCCAGGCGGTGATTCCGCTGCTGATCGTGGCGACCGTGTGGTACCTGATCATCACCACCGTGCTGACCAGCGCCCAGTATTACGTCGAGCGCTATTTCGCCCGTGGCACCGCACGGGTGCTGCCGCCCACGCCGCTGCAACGCATACGCCGCTGGCTCAAGGAGAAAACCCATGAGTGAAGCCCGCGCCGGCCGTATCCAGATCCAGGGCGTGGGCAAGCGCTTTGGCAACCAGCAGGTCTTGAAAGACATCGACCTGACCATCGACCCGGGCAAGGTCACAGTGATCCTCGGGCCCTCCGGCTCGGGCAAATCCACCTTGCTGCGCACCATCAACCACCTGGAGAAAATCGACAGCGGGCACATCACCATCGACGGTGAATACGTCGGCTACCGACGCAAGGGCGACCTGCTTTACGAGCTCAAGGAGCGCGAAATTCTCAAGCGTCGCATCGACGTGGGCTTCGTGTTCCAGAACTTCAACCTGTTCCCGCACCTCACCGCCTGGGAAAACATTGCCGAAGCGCCGCTGGCACACAAGCGCTGGAGCAAGACCGAAGCGCAGGCCAAGGCCGGTGAACTGCTGACCAAGGTGGGTTTGGCGGACAAACTCGATGCGTACCCGCGCCAGCTCTCCGGCGGCCAGCAACAGCGCGTCGCCATCGCCCGCGCGTTGGCGCTGGACCCCAAGGTGCTGCTGTTCGACGAGCCGACCTCAGCCCTCGACCCGGAACTGGTGGGCGAGGTCCTCGACGTGATCAAAGGCCTGACCCAGCTGGGCGTGACCCTGGTGATCGTCACCCACGAAATCGGCTTTGCCCGCGAGGTGGCCGACCACGTGGTGTTTCTCTGCGACGGCCAACTGATCGAGGAAGGCCCGCCTGAACAGATTTTCCGCCAACCCCGACATCCCCGCACCGTGGCCTTTCTGGGCAAGGTGCTTTAGTTCAAGGAGTGACTGCCATGTTTATCTCTACTGCCCGCGTGGCCTTGCTGGCGCTTGCCGTCAGTGCTGCGCCGAGTGCTTTCGCCGCCGTGCAACAGGTCGATCTCAGCCCCGACCGCGTGCGCATCCACGTGCCACGCAACGAGGCGGCCATCGCGCAAATCCCGCCGGGCTTCAAGTTCGCCCAGCCGGGCAAATTCACCGTGGCGGTGTCCGGCGTGGCCGGGCCACCCTTGGCGCTGCTGGCCAATGACGACAAGACCACCATCGGCAGCGAGGCCGACACCGCGCAGTTGGTCGCCGACAGCCTGGGCCTGCAACTCAATGTGGTGCAGACCAGTTGGGAGGATTGGCCCCTGGGCGTCAGCTCGGGCAAATACGACGCGGTGATCAGCAACGTCACCGTGACCGAGGCACGCAAGAAGCGCTTTGACTTCGCCACTTACCGCCAGGATGTGCTCGGGTTTTATGTGAAGAGCACCAGCAAGATCACCGAGATCAAGCAGGCCGAGGACATTGCCGGGCTGAAGATCATCGTCGGCTCCGGTACCAACCAGGAAAAGGTCCTGCTGGCGTGGAACGAGGCGAATGAAAAGGCCGGCATCAAGCCCGCGTTATTGCAGTACTTCGATGACCAGGCCGCCGCGCAACTGGCGGTGCAGTCGGGGCGCAGCGATGCGCTGTTCGGGCCCAACTCGGTGTACGCCTACTCGGCGGCGATTACCGGCGGCATCAAGCGCGTCGGCACGGTAAACGGTGGCTGGCCATTGAAGGCGGATATCGCCGTGACCACGCGCAAGGACAACGGTTTGGTCAAGCCGATTCACACCGCCCTGGAAGGCGCGATTGCCGGCGGTCAATACGAACAGGTGCTGCAACGCTGGGGCCTGGATGTGGAGCGCGTCGACACGTCGCTGATCAACCCACCCGGCCTGCCTGACTGACTAAGGAGTAGCGAACATGGGACTGACACGACGTGAAGCGCTGTCAAGCATCGCCGCCGTAGGGGGCGAGAAGGCGGTCAAGGACGCACTGGCCGTATTGGGTTTGGGGCCGTCGTCACACCGCCGGCCGCAACCGTTGAAACTCAAGGAGGGCCTGGGGCAGGGCACCCGCGTGCTGGTGTTGGGCGCCGGGATTGCCGGGCTGGTCACGGCCCTGGAGTTGAGCCGCGCCGGCTTCAGTGTGCAAGTGCTGGAAGCGCGCGACCGGGTCGGCGGGCGCACCTGGACCCTGCGCCATGGTGACCGCGTGGACTACAAGGATGGCCGTACGCAAACCGTGGCCTTTGACCAGGGTCTGTATTTCAACGCGGGCCCGGCGAGGATTCCCAGCCAGCACCGCACGATTCTCGATTACTGCAGTGAACTGGGCGTGCCGCTGGAAGTGCTGGTCAACAGCAGCCATGGCGCCCAGGTGCGTCCGGACGTGCAGCAGCCGGCGTTCACCGTTGGCCAGGCGGTCAACGATGCGCGCGGGCACCTGTCCGGCTTGCTGGCCAAAGCGGTGCAACGCGACGCCCTTGATGACGTGTTAAGCAGCGAGGAACGCACACGCTTGCTGGCGTTTTTGCAGGTGTATGGCGACCTGTCACTGGAACTGGCTTATGAGGGCAGCCTGCGTTCCGGTCACCTGGAGTCGCCTGCGCATCCGGGCGCATTGCCGGCCAGCGCCCGCCCGATCGGCCTGGAGCGCCTGCTGCACCCGGAGCTGTGGGGCGCGTTGCTGCACACCGAGTTCCCGGAGTTTTCGGCGACCATGTTCCAGCCGGTCGGCGGCATGGACCGCATTACCGACGCGTTCTACCAGCGTGTGCGCGAGCATGTGCAACTGGGCGCCCAAGTCCGCCAGATCCGTCAACTGGAAGATGGCGTCGCGGTGACCTACCACGACAAACACAGCGGCCGCGAGCAGGTGGTGCGCGCCGATTACCTGGTCTCGACGTTGCCGCTGCCATTGTTGGCCAAGCTCGACACCGATTTCAGCGACCCGATCAAGGCCGCACTGCTCAGCACCCGCAGTGACCAGGCGACCAAAGTGGCGTGGCAATCGCCGCGCTTCTGGGAAACCGACTACCGCACCTACGGCGGCCTGTCTTGGGTCGAGCACCCGGCGCGCCTGTTGTGGTACCCGAGCAACGACCTCAACACCCGCGACGGCTTGCTGGTGGCGGGCTACGTGACCGGGGAGGGCGCGGATGTATTTGGCGCGCAGCCGTTCGAAAAGCAGTACGCCACCTCCAAAGAAGCGGTGGAGCTGCTGCACCCCGGCTACTCAAAACACCTGCGCAACCCGCTGGCCGTGTCCTGGGAGCAAATCCCCTACAGCGAAGGCCCGTGGCTGCAACGCGAACACTTCCCGGCCGACGCCAGTGCCTTGCTCGAACAAGGCCACGGCCGCGTGTACTTCGCCGGTGACGGTCTGGTGCAAAGCGGCGTGGGCATCTGGCAGGAATCGGCGGCCAATTCGGCGCGCCATGTGGTCGGGCAACTGGCCGAACGCGTGGCTCAACACACCCACTTTGCGGCCGCGGCCGCGTCTTAAGGAGCACCCTCATGAGCGACAGCATTCAACGCACCAGCGTCGGCGACTTCCCGATCTCGCAAACCGTCACCGTGCCGGCGTCCGCCAGCCTGATTTTCGTCAGCGGCACCTTGCCGGACCTCGCCGATGCAAACGCGCCGGCCGGTACACCAGCGGCCTATGGCAATACCGAAGTGCAGACGGTGTCGGTATTCAGCAAGCTGCGCAAGATCCTTCAGCAACAAGACCTGGACCTGGGTGATATCGTGCAATTGCGCGTGTTCCTGGTCGGCGCCGAAGAGACGGGCGGCAAGCTGGACTTTGCCGGGTTGCAGCGCGGTTACACGCAGTTTTTTGGCACGCCTGAGCAGCCGAACAAACCGGCGCGCACCGCGCTGCAAGTGGTGGCACTGCCGTTGCCGGGCGCGTTGGTGGAAGTGGAAGCGATTGCGGCTCGTACCCTTTGATTGGGGAGTGAACAGGCGTGTTGTGGCAAACCCGCTTGCCACAACAGCCCCGGCAATTCAGGTTTGGCGCCATCCCTATCGTCGGTGGCAGGTGCCTAGGCACCCTTGCCGGGCAATGGCCAGATCTGCTCGCGCACCGACTCGCCGAGCCACACCATGCCGTGCATGAAGGTATCGCGCTCCTGTGGCGTGGTGAGGGGGAAACTGGCGTAGTGCGTGTGCGCCATGACTCGCAGTTCTTCGGTCCACGCCTGCTTTTCCGGCTCACTGTCGAGGTTGCGGCCCTCAAGCACCTCAGCCGGCATGAACGTGCTCAACGCCATGGGCAGCGCATCGCGGGTACCCAGGCGTGCGTTGATCGTGGCGCTGCAGATTTCTACGGTGAGCCCGGTAATGCCCTTCGCCAGTAGCTTTTTCAGCGGCTTGATCTTGTTGTTGGCGGCGAAATTCGTGGACTTGAGCAAGGTGTTGTAATGCGGTTTGAAGTGGTTGATCAGGGCGGCCTCGGCCAGCGTGATCACTTCATCGCGATTCAAACGCACACTGCGCAGCCGCTCGAAATGCGCCGATTCATCCTGCTCGCTGGCGATGGGTTCAGCATTGAAGTCACCGCCATTGCTCACCATCGTCCTGCCGTGCTCGAACCGGTAGAGCAGAATCGAAATCTCCAGCTCCGGGCTGTTGGTCGAGGTTTCGGCGAGGATGCGTTGCAGGGTGGTGTGGTTCAACAGCCGGTCCAGCGCGGTGCGCGCGTGAACCTTGCCGATGCCCTGGCCGACATAGAGCACGTTCATGTCCCGATGGTTCGCTTGCAGGGCACTGGTCGCGTTTGCCACGACGATATGCGCGGCGGTGGTCATCTGCCGTGAGGTCGAGAGGATGGTCAGGTGCGTGCCGTTGGGCGCGACGATCACCTGTTCGATGTCGTCCTGATCGTCGGGCCCTATGCGCGGGATGTCGTAACGGAAGGGGATCGACTGCACGCCCTGTTCGTCCATCACGATAAAGCTTCCGTGCGCGGATCGGCCGTGCAGGTACAGGTCATCAGGGTTGATCAGCACCCGCCGCCTGGCGGTGATCAGGTAGATATTGCTGCCGGCAATCGCCTCTCGGAAACGACCATCGCCTTTGGCGCGGTAAAGGTCGGCGGGCGTCAACACCGAGGGTGGGCTGGAATAGAGGTGGGTTGCGCCTTCGGCAGAAAACTGTCGAATGATCGAGTCCATGTTGGTCATTGTTCTGTCCTGACGGGGCTGCGCGCAACGGCAGCGTCGCGCGACAGTTTGTCAAAAATACGCGGTCATGGGCACTGACTGAACGGATAGGTATTCAGTTTTTACCCATGGGATGTGCGCATGAATATGGGCCGGGCTTACCACCATTTCCAGCGGCCCTGGCTTTTAAGAGCGGTGATGATGGCTTCGCGTTTGTGGCGGATTTCTACCATCTTGTGGCGCAGTTCGCGGCAGCGGTTGCTGTTGAGGATCAGTAGGCCGGTCAGGGGGCTAAGCAGGGACATGGCGTAGAGAAAGATCGGCGGGCGGTACTC
>NZ_JBARTQ010000686.1:0-7140 GCF_049645325.1 Pseudomonas sp.
CAGCTCCTTGGCCATTTTCAAGTGGGCTTCAAGGGTTGGCAGGGTTTTGGTTGCAAACGCTTTCAGCTCGGCGTTGTCCGAGGAGGCGGCTTCTTTCTGGAACAGTTCGACGGTTTTTTCATGGGCCGCCACCTGATTGTTGGCGTAGGCCTTGTCGAACGATTCGTCGCGCAGTTCCAGGATGGCTTTCTTGGCCTTGTCGGTCAGTGCGGCATCATCGGGAACTTCGATATCGAGTTTTTTCGCCAGCGCGGTCAGTTCCTGGTTGGCTTTGGTGTGGTCGGTGACCATGTGTTGGGCGAAGGCCTTCACGTCGGCCGCGCTGCTTTTTTCCAGGGCCAGCTTGCCGGCTTCGACTTCGGTGATACCACCTTGGGCGGCGTCATCGACGAAGCTGTTGGACGTGGCGGCCATGGCCGTGGAAATCGAGCCCGCGACCAGCACGAAGGTCAGGCCCATTTGTTTGATCAGCGAAGAAGTAGTCATGGTGGAACTCCTTGAAATCGACAGTGGCGTGATGCCGTACCTGACTGTTGAGCGGGTGCCTCGGCAAAAGGTTTAAATTAATTCGTGGTTATTTCTCCGGCGGCACGGCGCGGCAATTTCCTTGAACTATGCAAATCCGGCGGGCTCTTCTGCATAAGCCCGCGCTATTTTCGCGCGGTTTCAATTGTTTGGAGATAAGCCGTGACTGACCACAAGACTGCCGACAAGACCCCGGAACCCATCAGCTCGGAAGACGCCCAGAAAGGCACGCAAAAGGCTGCCAAGGGGCAGACCCTGGAGCGCCCGAACCCGGACACGGAAAGTGTCGACAAGGTGCTGACGCCCACCTCGATCAAAGACACCGAGCGCCAGACCGATGCCATCAATGAGCAGGCTGCCAAGGCCGAGCGCAAGCTGGGCCACTGAGTATGGCCAGGTCGATCAGCGCGTCCGAGTTGGGCATTGATCTCAAGCCCGACGATGACGGCAGCCTGTTCAAGTGGTTTATCGCAAGCTTCTTGATGGGCAAGCGCATTCAGGCGGCGATTGCCGCGCAGGCGTACAAGGTGATCGTTGAAGAGCAAGGCCGCGACACCGCGCGCAAGTTGCAGCATTGCACGTCGCGTGAACTGGTCAGCATGCTTGGGCGCGCGCATTACGTGCGGTATGACGAAACCACGGCGCAACGCCTGCTCGACCTCAGTGCCAAATTGAATGCCGAGTACGGTGGCAAGATCAGCCATATCCGGCAGGTCAGTAAAGACCGCCACGCCTTCGAAAAACGCCTGGGTGAATTCGACGGTGTCGGCCCCAAGACCATCGAGATCTTCATGCGCGATGCCGCCCAGGTGCTGTTTTGACGACAGGGTTTTATGTGGGGTGCGCGGGCTGGAGTTTGCCGCGCGTACACTGGCCGGCCTTTGCAGGCGAGGGCACGTATTTGCAGCGCTACGCGTCGCGTTTCAACGCGGTGGAGATCAACAGTTCGTTCTATCGGCCGCACCTGCCCAAGACCTATGCACGTTGGGGCCAGTCGGTGCCGCCGGCGTTTGGGTTTTCGGTCAAGGTGCCCAAGCAGATCACCCACGCACTGCGCTTGCAGCAGTGCGAGACGGCGCTGGATGAATTTCTTGAGCAGTGCCTGCCGCTGGGTGAAAAGCTTGGTTGCCTGCTGGTTCAACTGCCGCCGTCGCTGAGCTATGAGCCGGCGGTTGCCCTGCGGTTTTTTACTGCATTACGCCAGCGTTTTTCCGGCAATGTCGTGCTTGAGCCGCGTCACGCGTCATGGCTGGATGCTGAGGCATTGTTACAGGATTGGCAGATAGGGCGCGTGATCGCCGACCCGGCCGTGATTGAGGCCGGCGCAGGTTGGCAGGGCGTGCAGTACTGGCGCCTGCACGGCTCGCCGCGCATCTACCACAGTGCTTATGGGCCGGAATGCCTGCAGGCATTCGCGCTGCAACTGAGCCATTCGGTTGCAGCAGGCATTCCCACTTGGTGCATCTTCGACAACACCGCCAGCGGCCATGCGGTGGCCGACGCTTTGTACTTACTCGACTTCTACGCGAAGCACTTCCAGCCCTAGCTGTTCATAGGCCTCGGCACCCTGCACATGGCATTCGGTGATCAACGTGTGGATACGGTCGCACGGGCCCACCACAAAGGGTTCCACGGCGCCGAGCTTGTCCGCCATGGTCACGGCGACCACGTGCGACGCGCTGTCGAGCAGGGCTTGCTTGACCGCCACTTCGTCGAAGTGCAACGAGGTGATGCCGACGTGCGGATGCAAGGCACACACGCCGGTAAACAGCAGGTCCGCCTTGACGCTCTGGATCAGGCGCACGGCTTCATGGCCACCGGTGGACAGGGTGGCCGGGTTAAGTTGACCACCGGCCAAAATCACTTTCACATCGGGATGGTCGGCCAGTGCAATGGCAATCATCGGCGACGCGGTGACGACGGTCAGGCGGATCGAGCGCGGCAGCGATTGGGCGATTTGCAGCGTGGTAGAGCCGGAATCGAACAGCACGATCTGGCCGTCTTCCACGCGGTCGGCGGCCAATTGCGCGAGGCGGCGCTTGGTGTCGTTGGTTTCGCCAACCCGGGTGAAAAAATCCTTGCCGGTGTCTTTGGGTCGCGGCAGGGCGCCGCCGTGCACGCGCTGCAATAAACCCGCCCCTGCGAGTTCACTGAGGTCGCGGCGAATGGTGTCTTGGGACACTGCGAAGTGCTCGACCAGTTCGGAAGCGGTCACTTTGCCGTCGCGCTCCAGCAGCAACAGGATCTTCTGTTTGCGCAATGAGGGCAGGTCGATGGTCTGATGGGTGCTGTGCATGGTTGTGCGTCTTTTTGCGGGTTTGTGCGAGATTAATCGTCTGCACCTGTAAACGCAATGGCTGGTTGCGCCGCCGATGGGCGGTTACTCTCTGTGCTCAGTTCAGGGAGAGGTGACCCCGATGTCGTTGATCACAACCATCGAAGACTTACGCAAGCTCGCGCAAAAACGTGTCCCACGGATGTTCTACGATTACGCCGATTCCGGCTCCTGGACTGAAAGCACTTACCGGGCGAACGAGAGCGATTTTGCGCGGATCAAGTTCCGCCAGCGCGTGGCGCGCAATATCGATGAGCGTTCGATCCGCGCCACCATGATTGGCCAGGACATGGCCATGCCCGTGGCACTGGCACCTACCGGTTTGGCGGGCATGCAGCATGCCGACGGCGAGATCCTGACCGCACGCGCCGCCGCTGCATTCGGCCTGCGCTATACCTTGTCGACCATGAGCATCTGCTCCCTGGAAGACATCGCCGAGCACGTCGGCCAACCGTTTTGGTTCCAGCTGTATGTGATGCGCGACCGCAGCTTTATCGAGCAATTGATCGAACGCGCCAAAGCCGCTGGCGTGGATGCCCTGGTACTGACGCTGGACCTGCAGATCCTCGGGCAACGCCACAAGGACCTGATCAATGGCCTCTCCGCGCCGCCCAAGCTGACCCTGCCGAACCTCCTCAACATGGCCACCAAGCCACGCTGGGTGATGGGCATGCTCGGCACCCGGCGGCGTGGTTTCGGCAACATCGTCGGGCATGTCAAAGGGGTGGCGGACATGAGTTCGTTGTCGTCGTGGACAGCCCAGCAATTTGACCCGCGTTTGAGTTGGGATGACGTGGAGTGGATCAAGAAATGCTGGGGTGGCAAGTTGATCATCAAGGGCATCCTTGATGTGGAGGACGCGCGCCTGGCGGCCAATTCCGGCGCCGATGCACTGGTGGTGAGCAACCACGGTGGTCGTCAACTGGACGGTGCGCCGTCGAGCATCAGCCAATTGCCGGCGATTGTGGCGGCGGTGGGTGACCAGATCGAAGTGTGGCTCGATGGTGGCATTCGCTCCGGCCAAGACGTGCTCAAAGCAATGGCACTGGGGGCAAAAGGCACGATGATCGGCCGCCCGCATTTGTATGGCCTGGGTGCCATGGGAGAGGCGGGCGTGACCAAGGCCCTGGACATCATCGCCCGTGAGTTGGACGTGTCGATGGCGCTGTGTGGCTATAACGATATACGCGATGTGAATCGCGAGATTCTGCTGCCCGGCACCTTTCCCGAAGGCGTTTGGTGAACAAAAAAATCGTAAAAAAGTAAAAAGAGTTGTCCACGAAAACCGTGGGTATCTCTGTGGATAACTTTGCGAGACCCCGGCGGGTATGGCGATTTAACCCAAGGTTAATATTTGATCAACTGTCGGCGCGGGCCAGTATGGGCAGGGTTTGCGCTTGACAGCCCCGCGCGAACCCAGTGCCGAAAACCACTTTATGAGTCGCCGCTGTGGCCTGTGGAGTGGGTGACAACCTGCGCGGGCATCTTCGCGCGCATCAGGTTATCCAGCGCCTGCGCATAATTGCGACCCGCCAGGCTCATGCTGTTGTTATGGGTGGCGCCGGGCACCAATAAAAGCCGCTTGGGCTCCTGGGCGGCTTCAAACAATTGCTGGCTGAAACGCGGCGGAATGTACGGGTCGGCCAGGCCGTGGACCACCAGCAGCGGCATGTGCACGTCGGCGATCTTGTCGATGGAATCAAATTTTTGCGACAGCAACCAGCGCACCGGTAATGAGGTGTTGGCCACGGCGGCGGCCGCGTCCCCGAGGGAGGTGAATGTGGACTCGATCACCAGCCCGCGCACAGGAACAGGCGTTTGTTTGCTCAACTCGGCGGCCAGGTCGATGGCCACCGCACCGCCCAGGGAGTGCCCGTAGATCAGGCGTTTTCCGGGGTCGGGTTGCAGCACCTGAAAGCGTTCCCAGGCAACGCGCGCGTCTTCATACACCGTGGTTTCCGAGGGCAGGTCACCGTGGCTCTGGCCAAAGCCGCGATAGTCGATGGCGAGCACCGAATAGCCCAACGCATGCAATTGCTCGATGCGAAACAGCTGCCCGGTGAGGTTCCAGCGCACGCCATGCAGGTAGAGGATCGACGGCGCGTCTTTCTTGTCTGCCGGGTACCACCAGCCATGAATGTTCTGCCCGGATTTGAAACTGGCGGGCTTGAGCTCGAACTCCTGCACCGCTTTCGGCAAGCCGCTGTACCAGCTCGCCGTGCCCGGTTCGATACGAAACACCAGCTCGCGCTCCTTGTGTTGCAACACGGCGCAGCCCACCGGCAAGCCGACGATCAGGATGGCCATGCACAACAGGGGAAACCAGCGCAGGCCCAGGCGAGACAGAAAACGAGATGACATGAAGGTTCCAGGACAAAGGCGAAGCACGGGTTTTACCAGATGGCCTGCGAGGGCAGGAATTAATTCGACAGCCGTCGAGGTGGATTGCTTGCAAGGTGTTACGGCGCGCAAGCCCAGTAACGGCGGCAAGCGATGCCCTTGACGCTGACATTGCCGCCACGACATGCTCTTGCTCCTTTGAGCAAAGGCCTGACCATGGACAACAGCCCCGTTCGCATCACCGCCGAAGAAACCCTTTCGGACAACTGGTACGTGTTGAAAAAATACAGTTTTGACCTGCGCCGCCAGGATGGCAGCTGGCAGGCTCAAACCCGCGAGGTGTACGACCGCGGCAACGGCGCGACTATCCTGTTGTACAACCGCGCCCAGCGCACGGTGTTGCTGATTCGTCAGTTTCGCATGCCGACCTTCGTCAACGACTACCACGGCTACCTGATCGAGGCCGCCGCCGGGCTGCTGGACAACGCCAGCCCGGAAGAGCGCATCCGCCTGGAGGCTGAAGAGGAAACCGGCTACCGCGTCGGCCATGTAGAAAAAATCTACGCGGCGTTCATGAGCCCGGGCTCGGTGACCGAGCGCATCCACTTCTTTATCGGCGAGTACCAGCCGGCGGACCAGGTGGGTGCCGGCGGCGGCCTGGCAGAAGAGGGCGAGGACATCGAGGTGCTGGAACTGGGGTTCGAGCAGGCACTGGCGATGGTGCAAAGCGGCGAGATCGCGGATGGCAAGACCATCATGCTGTTGCAGCATCTGGAGCTGCGCATGTTGAAAGAAGGGTGGTAAGTGTTGATGCGCTGGGCTGCGTTGCTGTGTGTGTTGATTACGGGCAGTAGCCACGCTGCCGATGCGTTCTATAGCTGGAGCGACCCGGTGCCCGCCAGTCCCGGTCGGTTGTTGCGCAGTGAGGCGCTGACCCCGGAGCAAAGCCTGGCCGACGCCGCGCAAAACCTGCGCATCCTCTACACCTCCACTGACGGGCTCGACAACCACACGCCCATCACGGTGTCTGGCGCGTTGTTCCTGCCCAAGGGCACGCCACCGGCGGGCGGTTGGCCGCTGATGGCGTGGGCCCACGGCACGGTTGGCAGCGCTGACCGTTGCGCGCCGTCATTGAACGTGCGCAGCCCACGGGATACGCGCTACCTCAATTATTGGCTCGCCCAGGGCTACGCGATTGTTGCCACCGATTATCAGGGCTTGGGTACGCCGGGCTTGCACCCTTATGGGCTTACGCGGCCTTTGGCGTATGGCGTGCTGGACAGCATCCGCGCCGTCGGCGGCGCTGACTTCAAGCTGTCGAAACAAGTGGTAGTGTTCGGGCAATCTCAAGGCGGCCGCGCGGCGTTTGCCACGGCGGTGTCGGCCAAGGGCTATGCGCCGGATGTGACTATCGTCGGCGTGGTCGCAACGGGCACGCCCTATGCTGTCGCTCACCCTCAAGGCAAAAGCCCTGAACTGGAAAACGCCCGCCGCTCGGTGGTGCCGACATTTGCCTATAACCTGTTGCGCTTGAGCACTGCGACCTTGCTTGATCCCTCATTTGTGCCTGGCGATTACCTGGCCGAACAGGCGTTGCCGGCGTTCAGGGCCAGTCAGGAAGACTGTTTGCATGCTATTGAACAGTGGGTGGTGGCTGATGGGTTGACGTTTGACAACAGCTTCAAGCGTTCGCCCGTGCAAGGGCTGGAGCGGGTGAATCGGGAGTCGGCTTATCCCACGTTGAAGACTGATATTCCGGTGTTTCTGGGGACTGGTGGCAAGGACCTTGATGTGTTTGTGCCGGGGCAGAAGGCGTTGGTGAGGGCGGCGTGCAAGGCGGGGGACCGAATTGAATGGCATTTTTACCCGGAACTGGATCATTCGGGGACGGTTAATGGGTCGCTTGGGGATTCGACCGGGTTTGTGCGTCGGGCGTTTGG
>NZ_JBARTQ010000687.1:0-4752 GCF_049645325.1 Pseudomonas sp.
GTTTGGCGAGATCCGAACCGCTCACCGATCCCAATACGGCACCGTGCCGAAACACTCCACGAAATAATCGATCACCGTGCGCACCTTCAGCGACAACCGCCGGCTGCCCGGCCACAGCGCCGCTATCTGCTGCGGCTCTAACGTAGTCGCGACCTCATATTCCGTCAGCACCGCTTGCAAAGTGCCGGCGCGCAAACCTTCGCCGATCAGCCAGGAAGGAAACACCACCAGCCCCAGGCCTTGTTCGGCGGCGTGGGTGAGGGTGTCGGCGTGGTTGCCGGTAATGGGGCCCTTGACGCTGTAGGGCGTCCAGTCGCTGCCGTCGCGGCGGAAGAACCAGCGTTGCTGGCCGGTGATGCCTTTGTAGGCCAGACATTGATGGTTGACCAGTTCGTCGGGGTGCCTGGGCGTCCCATGCTGCGCCAGGTAGGCCGGGCTGGCAGCGATGCGAAAGCGCTGGGGCGCGAAGATACGTGCCTGCATGCCGGAATCGTTGAGCACGCCGATGCGAAACAGCAGGTCGGTGCCGTCTTGCAGCGGGTCGACGTAGGTGTCGGTTTGCTGGATGTCCAGCTGCAGTTTCGGGTAGCGCCGGCACAGTTCGCCCAACCAGGGAGAGAGATGCCGCTGCCCGAACACCATCGGCGCGTTGATGCGCACCAGGCCGCTGGGCTCACTGTCCTGTTCCTGCAGGGCCTGGCCGGCCGCTTCCAGTTGCTCCAGCATCACGCGTGCGTGTTGGCCGAGCAGGCGCCCGGCTTCGGTGGGGCTGACTGCGCGCGTATGGCGATAGAGCAACTGCTGGCCGATGGCCTGTTCCATCAACTGGATCTGCCGCGAAATGGAGGAGGGCGCCAGGCCTTCGCGGCGCGCCACTTCAGAAAAACTGCCGTGGTCGAGCACTGCGACGAACAGGCGCAGCGCCTTGAAACTCAGTTCATTCAAACCCTGCATCGTGACTCCAGGCTGTGCGCAATGCGCAAAGGTGTTGTGAGCATGCTCCCATTTATCGCACAGGACGGCCACCGGATAATGCGCGCCATGTTTCCTATCTTGAAGTGCAGGTGATGTATGCAGGCAAGTTCTACCGAGGGTGTGGCGCTGGCCACGCCGAAAAAAAATCTACTGCGGTTGCTGTTGTTGCCGCTGGTGATCCTGGCGGGCATGGGCCTGTCGGTGGAGGCGGGTTTGCTCGGGCCACTGGGTGTACAGGTGGGCCACTTGTGGGCGACCTTGAGCATCTTCGGGGTGGGCACCGCCATTCTGTTTTTGATTTTGCTGTTCAGCGGCCCGCAGAAAGGCCCGGCATTGACTGACCTGCCGCGCTGGCAGTTGATCGGCGGCTTTTTGGGGCCGATGTACGTGGTGGTGCTGACCCTGGCCACGCCCCACATTGGTATCGCCATGACCATGATCGCGATCCTGTCGGGCCAAGTCGGCAAGAGCGTGCTGATCGACCATTTCGGCTGGTTCGGCACTGCGCGCAAACGCGTCAATGCCGAGCGCTGGATCGCGCTGGCGTTGATTGTGACGGCACTTGTTTTGATTGCACGAGGGTAAGGCGATGAACCTGATTTTGTTATTGGTGCTGGTGATTGCCGCCGGTGCGGTGTTGAGCGTGCAAGCGGCGATTAATGGGCGCTTGGGCCAGGCCGTGGGGGTGTTGCGCAGCAGCTTGCTGACGTTCGCGGTCGGCGCCATCACCACGGCGCTGCTGATTTTCTTCTTCGAGCCCGCCCAGGCGATCAGCCTGCTGGACGTGCCCAAATGGCAACTGACCGGCGCGCTGTTCGGCGTGGTGTACATGATGGTGATGGTCGGCGCGGTGCCGGTGGTCGGCACGGCTGTGGCAACGGTGGCGGTGATCGTCGGGCAGTTGGGCATGGGCATGCTGATCGACAACTTCGGGTGGCTGGGCAACCCGGCCATCGAGCTGTCGGGCAGCCGAATCGTGGCGATGCTGCTGTTGGCGTTGGCGCTGGTGTTCATGTACCGCAGCAATAGCCGCCTGGCCGATTAACGGCGCTGAACCTTGGCGCCTTGCCTATAGTCACTGCTTAAGGTGCGGCGCTCGCCGCACCTGGACGACCATGAAAAAGGAGTCTGAACATGGCTGATAAAACCTGTGCCTGCCCACACTGCAAATGCGTGCTGGGCACTGATGCGGTGATGAAAGATGGCAAAGGCTATTGCTGTAAAGGCTGCGCCGAGCACCATGCGCATGGCGAACCCTGCGCCTCGGCGACGGGCTGTGAGTGCACTAAATCCGCCCACGGCTGAAAACCCTGAAAATTCTCTCGGATTGTCGGGTGGCGGTCATTACCATGGCCGCTCACCCTTGATTGATGTGCTTCCTTCATGGCCCTCGCCGCGCCCCCCGACCTCAGTGATCACGCCGTGCCCGTGCAACCCTTGGCGCGCACCTACCCGCGTGGTTTGTACATAGAGCCCCATAGCCACGACTGGGGCCAGTTGCTCTACGCCATGAGCGGCGTGATGTGGGTCGAGACGCCCCGCGAAGCCCTGGTGGTACCGCCCCAGCGTGCGGTGTGGTTGCCTCCGGGCGTCGAGCACGGAATTCGCGTGGTCTCGGATTTGCAAATGCGCAATATCTACCTGCGCCCGGCATTGGCGGCGACGCTCGACAGCCAGGTGCAGGTGATCGAAGTGGGTGGGCTGCTGCGCGAACTGATCGTCACCCTGGTCGACCAAGGTGATAACGGTGATGCGGCGTATTACGACGCCGTGGTGGGTTTGGCGTTGCTGGAGTTGCAACGGGCGCGCCGCTCGCAGATTCGCATCGCCATGCCGGTAGACGCCGACCGCCGGCTGAGCACTGCCTGCCACGCGGTGATAGCCGCACCCTCGCTGGAGATTCCTTTCGAACAGCATGCCGAGGCGGCCGGAGCCAGCGTGCGCACCCTGGCGCGGCTGTTCCAGAACAACCTGGGCATGGGCTTTGCCGAGTGGCGCCGCCAAGTGCAGCTGGCCACGGCGGTCGCGGAATTGATCCAGGGCCAATCGGTCAGCGGCATTGCGCGGTCCCTGGGCTATTCGCCCAGCAGTTTCAGCGACATGTTCCGCCGTGAACTGGGCGTGGCGCCGTCGCAATACGTCGGTTGAAGGTTTGGCCGAAATCCTGAAGCACTTGGCCGATGCTTCAGGCACGGGCTCTCTACACTGAGCCCATCAACCCACAAGGCGCCCACCCATGAACTACGTGATATCCCTCGCCATTGGCCTGTTTGTCGGCGTGATCTACGGTGCCTTGGATTTCCGCTCGCCTGCGCCGCCCGCCATCGCCCTGGTGGGGCTGATGGGCATGTTGCTCGGCGAACAGCTCTGGCCCATGGGCCGGCAGTTGGTCAGCGGATGGTTGTCCTGATTGTTCTTTTCCCCTTCGATGGATATTGGCCATGAAAGCACTGCAATTTTCCGCCACGGGCGATCTCACTGCCCTGACTGTCGTCGACGTCGCCACCCCGGTGCCTGCCGCCGGTGAGGTTTTGGTACAGGTCAAGGCGGCGGGCCTTAATCCCAGCGACGTTAAAAACGTGCTGGGGCGATTCCCCTACACCACGTTGCCGCGTATTCCCGGGCGGGACTTTGCTGGTGTGGTAGTAGACGGGCCGCAAGCGTTGGTCGGCCAGGAAGTCTGGGGCACCGGCCGTGACCTCGGCTTTTTCGCCGACGGTTCCCACGCCCAATACCTGACCGTCTCGGCCAAGGGCGTGGCGCACAAGCCCACGCACTTGAGTTTCGCCCAAGCCGCCAGCCTCGGCGTGCCGTACACCACCGCCTGGGATGCCCTGGAGCGCAGCGGTGTCGGCAAAGGCACGCGGTTGCTGGTGATTGGTGCCAACGGGGCCGTCGGCAGTGCGGCCTTGGCGTTGGCGAAAATTCGTGGCGCGCAGGTGTTGGCGGCGGTGCGCAAGGCCGACCAGGTTGACCTGCTGCAGGCGCAGGGTTACGACGCGATAGCGCTGGGCAAGCCCGAAGAACTGGGTGCGCAGGTCACTGCGCTGTTCAAGGGCGGTGCGGATGTGATCTTCGACACCACAGGCTTTTGGCTGCCGGCTGCGGTGGCGGGCCTGGCGCCGTTCGGCCGCATTGCGATCATCGCCGCGCCGGTCGACGGGCACGTGCAACTGCCGGCCCTGGCGCTGTACCGCAAAGGCGGCTCGGTGGTCGGCATCAACTCGTTGCTCTACAACTGCGAACAGTGCGCCGTGATGCTGGAGCAGTTCGGGCGCTTCTTTGACGAAGGCTTGCTGCCGCTGCCGACCGGCCTGCGCGAAGTGGCGCTGGTTGATGGGCTGCAGAGTTACGCCGAAGTGAATCAAGGCAGTGCAGACAAGATCATCTTTCTGCCTTAACGCGATCAACTAATGCTGGGGCTGGCTGAGTAGGCTCGAGTGACCCGCCACACCTGATCGTTCCCACGCAGAGCGCGGGAACGATCAGGGTGCCCCGCGGAGTAATGCCGGAGAAGGCAAAAGCAGGGCCACAGCAAAGCAGCACAGCTTCTATCTGATGTAGGTAGATCCAAATGTGGGAGCGGGCTTGCTCGCGAAGGCGGTGAGTCAGCCAAGGACTCTATCAACTGACACAATGCATTCGCGAGCAAGCCCGCTCCCACATTTTTAATCCGGTTCGGCTTCAGGTATCAGCTCACTGCTACACCGCAGCTTTGCTTTTCTGTGGGAGCTGGCTTGCCTGCGATGGCGGTGGGTCAGTCAACAACTCTTTGCC
>NZ_JBARTQ010000688.1:0-7120 GCF_049645325.1 Pseudomonas sp.
GTCCTGACTGGGGCCGCTTCGCAGCCCAACGCAGGGCAAGCCTGCTCACCACAGGAAGCCGTCGCGACCACCTCAATTTGTGCTCAACACACAAAAATCCTACAAGTTTTCCTTAAAATAGCCCGCGCGCCGTTAGTCGCCACACCCTGCGATGCATTAAAGTAAGCCCCCCAGGCCCGGCGTTTTTCTCGACGCCCAGGCTCATCTTCTCCAGGAACCGTCATCGATGGAACATCGTGAAGCGCTGCTTGCGCTGCGAACCTTTCTCTCTACGCAGATTCTCGGCCAGGAAAAACTCATCGATCGCCTGCTGATCGCGCTGCTGGCTGACGGCCACATGTTGGTAGAAGGCGCCCCGGGCCTGGCCAAGACCAAGGCCATCAAAGAGTTGGCCGAAGGCATCGAAGCGCAGTTCCATCGTATTCAGTTCACCCCCGACCTGCTGCCCGCCGACATCACCGGCACCGAGATCTATCGCCCGGAAACTGGCAGTTTTGTGTTCCAGCAAGGCCCGATCTTCCACAACCTGGTGTTGGCCGACGAAATCAACCGTGCCCCGGCCAAGGTGCAGTCAGCCTTGCTCGAGGCGATGGCCGAGCGCCAGGTCAGCGTGGGCCGCAGCACCTACGACCTTTCACCGCTGTTTCTGGTGATGGCCACGCAAAACCCGATCGAGCAGGAAGGCACCTACCCGTTGCCCGAAGCCCAGCTCGACCGCTTCCTGATGCACGTCAAAATCGGTTTTCCGGACGCCGCCGTCGAGCGTCGCATCCTGCAGCAAGCCCGTGGCGAAGCCCTCAATGGCGAAACCAAGCCCGAGCGCCGCGTCAGCCAACAGGCGATTTTCGCCGCGCGCAAGGAAATCCTCGGCCTGTACATGGCCGATGCGGTGGAGGAATACCTCGTGCAACTGGTCATGGCCACGCGCACCCCGGCCAAATTCGACCCGGAAATGGCCGAATGGATTGCCTACGGCGCCAGCCCGCGCGGCTCCATTGCCCTCGACCGCTGCGCCCGCGCCCACGCCTGGCTGGCCGGTCGCGACTTCGTCAGCCCGGAAGACATCCAGGCGGTGCTGTTTGACGTGCTGCGCCACCGCATCATTCTGTCGTTCGAGGCCGAAGCGGCCGGCATTGACCAGGACCGTGTGGTGCAACGCATTCTCGACGTCGTTGCCGTCGCTTGAACCCCATGAACGCCAGCGATGGAATCCGCGTCACGCTCAGCGAACTGATTGAGATGCGTCACCGCGTGCGCGAAGTGCAGCTGTTTTCCACGCCGAGCCAGCGCAGCCCGCTGATCGGCCTGCACCACTCGAAGCTGCGCGGGCGCGGCGTCGACTTCGACCAGGTGCGCGTGTACCAGGCCGGCGACGATGTGCGCACCATCGACTGGCGCGTCACGGCGCGCACCCAGGAGCCGCACACCAAACTGTTCCACGAAGAGCGCGAACGGCCGATTTTCATCATGGTCGAGCAAAGCTGCCGGTTGTTTTTCGGCTCCGGCCGAATGTTCAAGTCGGTGCTCGCCGCGCAAGCCGCCAGCCTCATCGGCTGGGCGGCGCTGGGGCATAACGACCGCGTCGGCGGGCTGGTGTTTGGCGACAGCGAGCACTACGAAATCAAACCCCGGCGCAGCAAACAAAGCCTGCTGCAACTGCTGAACCGACTGGTGCGGGTCAACCAGAGCCTGAACACCGACAGCCGCCCCGAGGCGGATGCCCTCGGCATGGCCCTGCGCCGTGGCCGCGAAGTGCTGCGCCCGGGCAGCCTGGTGATCGTGATCTGCGATGAACGCGCCCTCACCGAAGGCGCCGAGCAACAACTGAGCTTGCTGTCGCGCCATTGCGACCTGCTGTTGCTGCCGATCTCCGACCCCCTCGACCACGCCCTGCCCGCTGCCGGGCTCCTGCGTTTCGCCGAACGCGGCGCGCAGTTGGAGCTCGACACGCTGAACTACGACTTGCGCCAAGCCTACAAGGCCCAGGCCGAAGCGCGCATTGCCCGTTGGGAACTGCTGGCGCAAAAACTGCGGATTTTATTGATGCCGCTGAGCACCCAAGGCGAAATGGTTGAGCAACTGCGTGAATACCTCAACCCGCAACGCCCGGTTAAAAAGCAATGAGCAGCCTCGACCAACTGCAGCCCCTGATCGCCCCGCCGTCGATTGGTTTCTGGCCGCCCGCGCCGGGTTGGTGGCTGTTGCTGCTGGTGATTCCGCTGATCGGTTGGGGGCTGTGGTCGCTGCGCCGCTTCCTGCCCGCCCGCCGCCCGGTGGCCCGTGCCGAGCAGCCGCTCGACCCGTTGCGCATCGCCGCCCTGGCTGAACTGGCGCTGATGCCCAAACCCTACGACGGCGCCCCCGCCGGTGCCTGGTTGCAACAACTCAACGGCCTGCTCAAACGCCTGTGCCGCAACGACTACCCTTACAGTCAAAGCCACACCCTCAACGGCCGCAAATGGCTGGCGTTCCTCGACAACCGTTGCCCGGCGGCCGGCCTCACACGCTGGATGGTGCTGGTGGAAGGTGCCTACAAGCCCGAATGCAAACTCGACGACAAGGCCATCGCTGGCCTGACCCAAGCCGTCGACACCTGGATTCGCAAACATGTTTGAGTTCGCCTGGCCGTGGATCTTCGCCCTGCTGCCATTGCCCTGGCTGATGCGCCTTGTGCTGCCGGTGGCCGACAGCGGCGAGCCGGCATTGAAAGTCAGCTACCTCGCCGACCTCGAAGGCCTGGCCCGCCGCCGCGCACGGGTCAACCTGCCCGGCTGGCGCCAGCAAGCGCCGTTCGTAGTGATGTGGCTGCTGCTGTTGACCGCCGCCGCACGCCCCGAATGGCTCGGTGAACCCTTGCCGATCGCCGCCAGTGGCCGCGACCTGCTGGTGGCGGTGGACGTCTCCGGCTCCATGGATTTCCCCGACATGCACTGGCAGGACGACGACGTCAGCCGCCTGAGCCTGGTCCAACACTTGCTCGGCGACTTCCTGGAAAGCCGCGAAGGCGACCGCGTCGGCCTGATCCTCTTCGGCAGCCAGGCTTACCTGCAAGCACCGCTGACCTTCGACCGGCGCACCGTGCGCACCTGGCTGGATGAAGCGCGCATCGGCATCGCTGGCAAAAACACCGCCATTGGCGATGCCATCGGCCTCGCGCTCAAGCGCCTGCGCCAGCGCCCGGCGCAAAGCCGCGTGTTGATCCTGGTCACCGACGGCGCCAACAACGCCGGGCAGATCGAGCCGCTGACCGCCGCGCGCCTCGCCGCCGAAGAAGGCGTGAAGATCTACCCGATCGGCATCGGCGCCGACCCCGAACAAACCGGCTCCCTGGGCATCCTCGGCGTGAACCCGAGCCTGGACCTCGACGAACCGGCCCTCAAAGCCATCGCCGAGGCCACGGGCGGGCGTTATTTCCGAGCGCGCGACGGCGACGAGCTGCAAAAGATCAAGCAAACCCTCGACCAGCTCGAGCCCGTAGCGCAACAGCCCACCCAGGCGCGCCCGGCCCAGGCGTTGTACAGCGCGCCATTGGCCCTGGCCCTGATCCTCAGCATGCTGTTGGTGATCCAGGAACGCTGGCCCAACAACGCCTTGCAACGCGCGTTCAACAAGCTGTCGACCAAGGGAATTTTCCTGCAACAGCACCCCGAATGGCGCCAACGCCTCAAACGCCTGCGTTTAAGGAGGCGTCGATGATCGACCTGTGGCCCCATTGGTTCCGCCCCTGGTGGCTGTTGCTGCTGCCGCTGCTCGGCTGGTTGCTGTGGCAGTTGTGGCACCGGCAAAAGCGCGCCGGGCGTTGGCAGATGATCCTGCCGCCGGCCTTTCATGCGGTGCTGCTCAGTGGTGGCAGCGGCCGCGAAAGTAAATCACCGTGGGTGGTGCTGGGCATTGCCTGGCTGCTGGCGGTGCTGGCGCTGCTGGGCCCCAGCTGGCAACGGGTTGAACAGTCCAGCCAGAAACCGGCCGACCCGGTGGTGGTGTTGCTGGAGCTGACCCCGGAAATGCTCGCCACCGACAGCCCGCCCAACCGCCTGGAGCAGGCGCGGCGCAAGCTCTACGACCTGCTGCAAGCGCGGGATAACGCGCCGACCGCGATTGTCGTGTATGCCGGTAGCGCTCACACGCTGGTGCCGCTGTCTGACGATTTGGCCACCAGCCGCAACCTGCTCGAAGCGTTGCGGCCCTCGATCATGCCCGAGCCCGGCCATCGCGCCGACTTGGCCGTCGAGAAAGCCTTGGGCCTGCTCAAGCAAGGCGGTCTCGGCCAGGGGCGCCTGCTGCTGGTTGGCTCCTCGCTGTCAAAACAGGAACGCCAGGGCATTCGGTTGCAACTGCAAGGTGCCCAGGCGCCGAGCCTGTCGATCCTCGGCATCGGCAGCCGCGAAGGCACGCCGGTAACCCAGGAAAGTGGCGAGTTCCTCAAGGATGAACAAGGCGCGATCCTTATTCCGCGCCTCGACGGCCCGACCCTCAAGGCCTTCGCCAGCGAAATGGGCGGCCGCTACCGTGCCGCGCGCCTGGATGACAAGGACCTGCGCCAACTCAACCTGCTCGACGGCCCGCAAACCCTGCGCAATGACGGCCAACTGCTGCACCTCGACACCTGGGCCGATCAGGGCTACTGGCTGCTGCTGCCCCTGTTACTGCTGGCAGCAGCAGCCGGGCGGCGTGGCTGGCTGTTCTGCCTGCCGCTGTTATTGCTGGGCGCGCCGCAACCCAGCTATGCCTTTGGGCTTCAAGACCTGTGGCTGCGCCCCGACCAGCAAGGCCAATA
The DNA here is from genome assembly GCF_049645325.1 of Pseudomonas sp. Classification (GTDB taxonomy): domain Bacteria; phylum Pseudomonadota; class Gammaproteobacteria; order Pseudomonadales; family Pseudomonadaceae; genus Aquipseudomonas. Next base: position 4,778 of record NZ_JBARTQ010000688.1, read on the forward strand.
CCTGCTCAAGCACAAACGCCCGGCCGAGGCCGCCGAACATTTCGAGAACCCGCAATGGCAAGGCGTGGCGCTGTATGAGGCTGGCAATTATGCCGAAGCCATCAAGCGCTTTGCCCAGGGCAACGACGCCTATTCCCATTACAATCGCGGTAATGCCTTGGCCAAGTCAGGTGAACTGGAGGCAGCCGTCGATGCATACGAACAGGCCCTGGAAGCCCAGCCCGACCTGCAACCGGCCTTGAAAAACAAGGCGCTCGTGGAGCGTTTGATGCAGGAAAAGGCCCAGCCAGAGCCGCCCAAGCCGGTCAAAAACGAGGATGACGAAACCACCCAACCCGGCCAAACTGCGCAACCGGGAGCGAGTGGGCAAAGTCATACCGGTGGCGAACAGTCTGAACAGGGGCAGGGTCAAGCCGGCACTGGCGACACCCAAACCGGCGCTACGCCGCCTACGGGTGGTAACGAAGTCCCGGGCAGCGAGTTGGGTGACGAAAAAACCACCACGCCGCCGCTGCGCCCCGCTGACGCCAGCCTCGACGGCGAACACCGCCAGGCGCTGGAGCAATGGCTGCGGGAGATCCCGGACAACCCCGGCGAGCTGCTGCGGCGTAAATTCTGGTACGAACAGCAACAACATCAGGACAAGACTCGATGAGCCGCCGCACCACCCTTCTGCTTCTGCTCGCGTTATCGGCAGGCCACGCCCAGGCGGCGAACCTGGTCGCCAGCGTCGACCGCAGCCGCCTCAATTCCGGGGAAACGGTAGAGCTGACGGTCGAGTCCAGCGACGTAACGCAGTTCGGCAAACCTGACCTGGCGCCCCTGGATGCGCAGTTTGAAGTCAGCGGCACCCGCCAGATCAACCAGCTCACCACGCTGGGCGGCGACAACCACGCCACCACACGCTGGATCATCACCCTGCTGCCCAAGGAAAACGGCACCGTGGTGATTCCGCCGCTGCAAGTGGGCGAGCTCAAGACCCAGCCGATCAGCCTGCAAGTGGTCGAGACCGCAAGCCAGAACACCAGCGCCGAACTGGCGCCGGTGTTCGTCGAAACCAGCCTCGACCAGAACAGCGTGTACGTCCAGGCCCAGGCATTGTTGACCGTGCGCGTGTACCACTCGGTGTCGCTGTACGACGACAGCAGCCTCACGCCGCTGCAGATTCCTGATGCGCGCATCGAGCAATTGGGCGAATCGCGCACTTACGAGAAGGTCATCAACAGCATCCGCCATGGCGTGATCGAAACGCGTTATGCGATCTACCCGCAGCACAGCGGCGCACTGGTGATCCCGGCGCAGACCTTCAGCGCGACCCTGGTGGAATCCCGCCCGCCGCAGGAAAACACGCTGCAAGGCACCAAGCCGGGAAAGCTGATCCACGTGAGCTCCGCCGAACTGCCGCTGACGGTCAAGCCCAAGCCCGCGCTCTATCCCGCCGACGCCCCGTGGATACCGGCGCGCAGCCTGACGCTCAACGAGGCCTGGAACCCCGAGCCCGACCATGTGCAGGTCGGCGATTCCCTGACCCGCAGCCTGACTGTCAAGGCCGAGGGCCTCTCCAGCGCGCAATTGCCGGCGCTGCCCAGCACCGACATCAACGGCCTGCGCCGCTACCCCGACCAACCGGTGCTCGGCAACCAGAACAACGACCGTGGCCTGATCGGCAGCCGCGAAGACCGCGAAGCCCTGGTGCCCACCCGCGCAGGCGCAGTGGAATTGCCTGCGGTGGAGGTGGTGTGGTGGAACACCCACGAAGATCACCTCGAACGCACCACCCTGCCCGCCCGCACGCTGCAAGTGGCCATCAACCCAAGCCTGGTGGTGGATGCGCCCGCCACGCCCACCGTGATTACCGCGCCGGACGATGACCGCCTGTGGCTGTGGCAACTGAGCACGCTGATCCTCGCCTGCACCACGCTGCTCGGCTTCGGCCTGTGGTGGCGAGCGCGCCGCCAACCGGCCGTGCAACGCGCCGCGCAAACCGGCCCAAGCCCGCGTTCCTTGCTCGACGACCTCAAGCGCGCCACCCAGGCCAACGACCCCCAAGCCACGCGCCAGGCGCTGGATGCCTGGGCGCGGCAACAGCCGGAAACCCTGGCAGACATGGCCGCGCGGTTTGTGCCGCTGTCGGACGCCCTGGATGGGCTCAACGGCGCGCTTTACAGTGAGGGCGGGCATTTCTGGCTGGGCGAAGACCTGTGGCGCGCGGTCAAAGCCATCCCGGTCGCCGAGCGCGAGCAAGACCCGGCCACCGACACCACCAGCTTGCCGCCGTTGTATCCCAAGTAACCCACCTCTACCTGCCGCTATGTTCCCAGTGGGAGCTGGCTTGCCTGCGAT
>NZ_JBARTQ010000689.1:0-10565 GCF_049645325.1 Pseudomonas sp.
CACAAATAGAAATCTGTGAACCCAATCCAATGTGGGAGCGGGCTTGCTCGCGAAGGCGGCGACTCGGTCTCGGCTCTATACCCAAACCGCATCCCACAGCGGATAGTCGCCAATCCGCTTCACCAACCCGGCCCGCAGAGGGTTGGCGACAACATACCTGGCCATTTTCACCAAGTCGTCTTCCTGGCGCAGCGCACGATCATGAAAGCTGGTCTGCCACAGCCGCCCCTTGCGGCCCGTGGCACCGTTCACAGTCCGAGTGCTTTTGGATTTCACCTGGCACAGCAGATCCCCCAGCGAGCCTTTTTTCAGTTCGATCAGCCAGTGAAAGTGGTCAGGCATCACCACCCAGGCCAGGGAGTTAGCCAGCCCTTGGTACTGGGCCAATCTGAACTGCCAGACCACCAGGCGACCGAGGTGAAAGTCGCTGAATATCGGTACGCGTTCGTGGGTGTTGGTGGTGATCAGGTAGGTGCGATTTGATTCGCTGTACCGGCCGATGCGCAGGCGGTGTGAGGTCGCGTGATCAGGCATTCCATTGCCTCCCTTCAGATAGTGTTCTGAGAGGCTAGATCCTGGTGATGGATGCTGATCGACAGGCTGTTGGCAGGATGTGTCTGGGAGGGCGCTTTCGCGGGCAAGCCCGCTCCCACATAGGCTCTGCGGCCTTCATACATTGTGTGTCTGGTACACGGAACTGTGAAAGGGAGCAGGCACCACCCTCCCTCAATCCGGCTCACACCCCTTCAACACCAACCGGATAATCGTCACCGCCGCCGCTTCATAATCCGCCTCATCCAGCTTGGCTTTACCCGTCACCGCCGAGATCTGCCAGTCAAAATCGGCATAGGTCTGCGTCGCCGCCCAAATGCTGAACATCAGGTGATTGGGGTCAATGGCGGCGATCAGGCCGCGATCTACCCAGTTCTGGATGCAGTCGATATTGTGTTTGGCCTGGGCGTTGAGCTGCTCGACCTGCTCGGTGCTGAGGTGGGGCGCGCCGTGCATGATTTCGCTGGCGAACACCTTGGAGGCAAATGGCAGGTCGCGGGAGATGCAGATTTTCGAGCGGATGTAGTTGCTCAGCACTTCCTTGGGGTCGCCATCGGGGTTGAACGGCGTGGAAGCAGCCAGGATCGGCTCGATAATGCTTTCGAGTACCTCGCGGTAGAGGTTGTCCTTGGACTTGAAGTAGTAATAGACATTGGGCTTGGGCAGCCCGGCCTTGGCGGCGATGTCGCTGGTTTTGGTCGCGGCGAAGCCCTTGTCGGCAAACTCCTCGCTGGCCGCCCGCAGGATCAATTGTTTGTTGCGCTCGCGAATGGTGCTCATAAACCAGGAACTTCCTTGCCATGACAGGCGGTCGGGCATGGTAGCACCGGCTTGACGCAGCGCTCAAGAATACAGGCTCAGCCCTTGTATCACGGGCATTACAGAGACTTTGTCTGTCTTGATGCTGAACGCATTCACGGTAGTACAGGCAGGCGCCGGGCGCGCTGCTAGAGTTCAGGTCAGCGACGCGGTGATAACGCCGGTCGTTTTGTCCTGTATTCGGCGTTCGAGTGAGAAACCGTGGAGAAAAGCAGACGACGTACGTTTGCCTGGGTCATCGGCGCGTTGTTGCTGGTGGCGTTGGTGATTATTTTGGGCATGCACTTCTTTTTTGGCGGCGCCCACAAGGGCAAGCCTCCTTCTCCCGGCGAGCCGGTCGCAGTGGTGCCGGTGGCCTTGCAGGACGTGCCGGTGTACATCGACGCCCTCGGCACTGTCACTCCGACTCGCAGTGTCACGGTCGTGAGCCAGGTCGATGGCATCCTCACCAGCGTGGAATTCAAGGAGGGCCAGCACGTCAGCAAGGGCCAGGTCATCGCCCGCATCGACGACCGCGCGCTCAAGGCGCAATTGGCCGTCGCCAAAGGCACGCTTGCCCACGACCAAGCCGTATTGAGCAACGCCCAGCGTGATTTGGCGCGTTACCGCGACCTGGTCAAGGCTGGCTCCACCAGCCAGCAAACCCTCGACACCCAGGCGTCCCTGGTCCAGCAGCAACAAGGCACCGTCGCGGCCGACCAAGGCAATGTGCAAAATCTTGAAGTGCAACTGAGCTATTGCACCATCACCTCACCGGTGGATGGCGTGGTCGGGTTACGCCTGGTAGACCCGGGCAACTATGTGACCACCGCGAGCACCACCGGGATCGTGGTCATCACCCAGATGAACCCGGCCACCGTGGTGTTCGCGGTGCCCGAGGATGACCTCGGTGCCATCAATCAGGCCCTGGCCCGTGGCAACGTCACGGTGCTGGCCTATGACCGCAACAAGAAAACCCTGCTGGCCACTGGCAATCTATTGGCCCTGGATAACCAGGTGGACACCAGCACCGGCACGATCAAGGTCAAGGCGCAGTTCGATGATTCGGGCAATGCGCTGTTTCCCAACCAATTCGTCAATGCGCGCCTGAAGGCCGACACCTTGAGCCAGATCGCCGTGGTGCCGACCCGCGCCATCCAGCACGGCAGCAAGGGCGACTTCGTGTTTGTGGTCAACGGCAACAAGGCCAGCCTGCGCACGATCAAGACCGGCCCGTCGACCGGGGACGTTTCGGCGGTGCTCGAAAACGGCGTCAAGGCCGCAGAACAGGTGATCACCGAGGGCGCCGACAAACTCGACGATGGCTCGCCCGTGAAGGTCGTCGCCGAGTGAGGGGCTGCCGAACATGAACATTTCGCGGCCCTTTATCGAACGCCCCGTCGCCACCACGCTGATGATGGTCGCGGTGCTATTGCTCGGCTTGTTGGGTTACCACTTGTTGTCGGTGTCGGCGCTGCCGGAGGTCGATTACCCGACTATCCAGGTGTTCACCCAATACCCTGGCGCCAGCCCGGACGTGGTGAGTTCGTCGATCACCGCACCCCTGGAACGCCAGCTCGGCGAAATGCCGGGGCTCAAGTCGATGAACTCCACCAGTTCCGACGGCGCTTCGGTGGTGACCCTGCAATTTGATTTGTCGCTGTCCCTGGATGTGGCCGAACAGGAGGTGCAGGCCGCGATCAACGCAGCGGGCACTTTCCTGCCAGCCAACCTGCCGTACCCGCCGGTGTACAGCAAGGTCAACCCGGCGGATGCGCCGGTACTGACCTTGTCGTTGACCTCCGACGTGCTGCCGCTGACCAAGGTCGAAGACCTGGCCGACACGCGCCTGGCGCAGAAAATCTCGCAGATCACCGGCGTCGGCCTGGTCACCATCAGCGGTGGCCAGCGCCCGGCGGTGCGGGTCGAGGCCAACACGTCGGCGCTGAACAGCCTCGGCCTGTCACTGGATGACCTGCGCACGTCCTTGGGCACCGCCAACGTCAACCAGGCCAAGGGCAATATCGACGGCAAATTCCAGGCGTATTCCATCGGCGCCAACGACCAGCTGCAATCGGCCGAGGAATACCGCGACCTGGTGATCGCCTATAAAAACGGCGCACCGATTCGCCTGTCGCAGATAGCCACTTCGACCCAGGGCCCGGAAAACCCACGGCAAGCTGCCTGGACCAACGACACCCCGTCAATCGTCTTGAATATCCAGCGTCAACCCGGCGCCAACGTGATCGAGGTGGTCGACCGCGTGCAGCAATTGCTGCCCAAATTGCGCGCCAGTTTGCCGGGCACGCTGAAGGTCGCGGTGCTGACTGACCGCACTCAGACCATCCGCGCCTCGGTCACCGATGTGCAGTACGAGCTGGGGCTGGCGATTTTGCTGGTGGTGATCGTGATTTTCGCCTTCCTGCGTAACGTGCCGGCCACGATTATTCCGGCGGTGACTATTCCGCTGACGCTGATCGGCACGCTGGCGGTGGCCTACGCCCTGGGCTTTTCCCTGAACAACCTGACGCTGATGGCGCTGACCATCGCCATCGGCTTTGTGGTCGACGACGCCATCGTCATGATCGAAAACATCACGCGCTACCTGGAGGCGGGCGACACCCCGTTGCAGGCGGCGCTCAAGGGCGCCGAGCAGATCGGTTTCACGATTATTTCGCTGTCGATCGCGCTGATTGCGGTGATGATTCCGCTGCTGTTCATGGGCGACGTGGTCGGGCGGCTGTTCCGTGAGTTCGCCATGACCGTGGCGGTGACCATCGTGATTTCGGCGTTCATTTCCCTGACGCTGACGCCGATGATGTGCGCGCGCATGCTCAAGTCCAAACACGAGGAGCGCCGCGCGGATTTCTTCGACCGCATCAACAGCCACTACGTGCGCGGCCTGGATTGGGTGCTGGCGCACCGCACCTTGACGTTGATCTCGGTGGTGCTCACCGCCGCGCTGACGTTGTTCACCCTGGTGATCATGCCCAAGGGCTTTTTCCCCGACCAGGACACCGGCTTGATCCAGGGCATTTCCCAGGCTTCGCCGACCGTTTCGTTTCAGCAGATGCAGGTCGAACAGCAACGCCTGGCGGCGCGCATCCTCAAGGACCCGGCGGTGCAGAGCCTGTCGTCGTTCGTCGGCATCGACCAGACCAACCCCACCATCAATCAGGGCAATTTGCTGATCAACCTCAAGCCGCGTGGCGAGCGTGACAGCAGCACCGACGTGATCCGCCGCCTGGCCGACGCGAATGCCGATGACGCCGGTATCCGCCTGTACCTGCACTCGGTGCAGGACCTGACACTCGACGCCACCGTGTCCACCACCACCTACCGCCTGGGCCTGCAAGCCACCGACCCGGATGAGCTGGAACAATGGACCGGCAAATTACTTGCTGCCATCAAGCAAGACCCGATGTTCACCGATGTGCAAAGCCAGGCCATGCAGTTCGGCAACCAGATCAAGCTGACCTTCGATCGCGCCACCGCCTCGCGCTTGGGCATCACCCCGCAAGCCATCGACGATGTGCTGTATGACGCCTTCGGCCAGCGGCAGGTGTCGACCATCTATACCCAGCTCAACCAGTACCACGTGGTAATCGCCACCGATCACCCGCCGCGCAACCTGCCGGATTTGCTCACCGGTTTGTACGTGGACATTCCCGCTGGCGGCGTGGCGCCGCTGTCGAGCATGGCGACCATGGAGGTGGTGCGCACGCCGGTGACCATCAACCGCCTCGGGCAGTTTCCCTATGCCGATGTGTCGTTCAACCTCGCGCCCGGGCAGACGCTGGGCGCAGCAGTGACGCGCCTGCAGGACATTGAAGCCAAGGTGGGCCTGCCGCTGTCGGTGCAGGCCAACCTCGAAGGCGCGGCGGCGACGTTCCAGGCGTCGCTGTCCAACCAGGTGTTCCTGGTGCTGGCGGCGATTGTGGTGGTGTACCTGATGCTGGGGATTCTGTACGAGAGCTTCGTGCACCCGGTGACGATTCTTTCGACCCTGTTGTCAGCGGCTCTTGGCGCGTTGCTGGCGTTGCTGGTGACGGGCACGCAATTCGACATCATTGGCTTGATCGGCATTGTGTTGCTGATCGGCATCGTCATGAAAAACGGCATCATGATGGTCGACTTCGCCCTGGAGCTGTTACGTGAGGGCGGTTTGAGTCCGGTCGAGGCGATACGCCAGGCGGCCGAGTTGCGTTTTCGGCCCATCTTGATGACCAGTATGGCCTCGCTGTTCGGCGCGGTGCCCCTGGCGCTGGGCACCGGGATTGGCTCGGAACTGCGCCACCCGCTGGGCATTGCGATCATTGGCGGGCTGTTACTGAGCCAGTTGCTCACGCTGTTTTCCACCCCGGTGATCTTCCTCGCCATGCACGGCCTGGGGCAGCGCTTCAGCCGTCGCCCGGTTGCCGTGGATTGATGCGATGAACCTCAGCGCGCCGTTTATCCGCCGCCCCATTGCCACCACCTTGCTGGCGGCCGGGCTGGCCCTGTTTGGCGTGCTGGCGTTCAACCTGTTGCCGGTGGCGCCGCTGCCGGAAGTCGATTTCCCGACCATCAGCGTCAGTGCCTCGTTGCCCGGCGCCGACCCGACCACGGTCGCCAGCTCCGTGGCCACGCCGCTGGAGCGCCAGTTCGGGCAGATTGCCGGGGTCACGCAGATGACGTCCGCGAGCAGCTTGGGCTCGACGCGTATTACCATGCAGTTTGATCTCAGCCGGGACATCGACGGCGCGGCGCGGGACGTGCAGGCGGCCATCAACGCCGCGCGCAGCAACTTGCCCAGCGACTTGTCCGGCAACCCGACGTACCGCAAGGTCAACCCGGCGGACTCGCCGATCCTGATCATCAGCCTGACCTCCGACAGCGCCACGCCGGGGCAGATGTATGACGCTGCCTCGACGGTGCTGGAGCAGCGCCTGTTGCAAACCACTGGCGTGGGTGACGTGACCGTGGGCGGCGGCGCACTGCCGGCGGTGCGCGTCGAACTCAACCCCGACCGCCTGAATCAATACGGCGTCAGCCTGGAGCAGGTGCGCCAGGTCATCAGCGCCTCCAACGCCAACCTGCCCAAGGGCAACGTGGCGGTGGGCGACCGCTCCTATGGCATTGGCGCCAATGACCAACTGCTCGACAGCAACGAGTACGGGCCACTGGTGGTCAAGGCGCGTAACGGCGACCTGATCCACATTTCTGACCTCGGCTACGTGCGTGAAGACGTGCAAGACCTGCGCAACTTCGGCCTGTCCAACGGCAAGCCGGCGGTGCTGCTGGTGGTGTTCAAGCAGCCCGGCGCGAACGTGATCGACACGGTGGACGCGGTCAAAGCCTCGCTGCCGTTTCTGCAAAGCTCGATCCCGGCGTCGATCAAGCTCAACCTGCTGATGGACCGCACCACCACCATTCGCGCGTCGCTGCATGACGTGGAAGTGACGTTGCTGGCGTCGATCCTGCTGGTGACACTGGTGACCTTCGGCTTCTTCCGGGATTGGCGCAGCACCCTGGTGCCGGCCATCGTGGTGCCGTTGTCATTGCTCGGCACCTTTGGCGCCATGTATTTCCTCGGCTACAGCCTGAATAACCTGTCGCTGATGGCGCTGACCATCTCCACCGGCTTTGTGGTGGACGACGCCATCGTGGTGGTGGAAAACATCATGCGCCACCTGGAGCGCGGCAAGAGCCGGGTGGAAGCCGCCATGGCCGGTGCGCAGGAAGTGGGGTTTACGGTACTGACCATCAGCGTGTCGCTGGTGGCGGTGTTCATTCCGCTGTTGCTGATGGGCGGGATCGTCGGGCGGCTGTTTCGGGAATTTTCGGTGTCGTTGTCGGTGGCCATCGTCATCTCGATGGTGATCTCGCTGACGGTCACGCCGATGCTCGCCAGCGTGTTGCTGCGCGCGCCCAAGGAGATCCACGAAGGCAATGAACACCCGGACTCGCGTTTTCATCGCTTCTACGACCGCACCCTGGGCTGGGTCATCGACCATTCGAGCCTGATGGGCTTGGTGACGGTGCTGGTGATCGTGCTGGCAGGCGTGCTGTACGTGCTGGTGCCCAAGGGCTTTTTCCCGCAGGAGGACACCGGGCGCCTGCAAGGCAGCATCATTGCGGCGCAGAGTATTTCCTACGGGGCGATGCAAAAAGACTTCACCGAGATCAACCGTAAAGTCATGAAAAACCCCAACGTGGAAACCGCTGCCGGGTTTGTCGGCGGCGGGGGCGGGGGTGGCGGGGCGGTCAACAGTGCGCAGATGTTTGTGCTGCTCAAGCCTTTGGGCGAGCGCAAAGACAGCGCCACCGACGTAATCGGGCAAATTCGCCATACCCTCGGCGATTTGCCGGGCACCAAGCTGTTCCTGCAGTCGGCCCAGGACATTACCGTGGGCGGCCGGCAAAGCGGCGCGCAGTATCAATACACCCTGACCGCCGACGACCAGTCGTCACTGGATGAATGGGTACCGAAAGTGGTGGCCGTGCTACACACGTTGCCGCAACTGACCGACCTCAATACCGACCAGCAGGACAACAGCCTGCTGGCCAATGTGCACATCAACCGCGACACGGCGGCGCGGCTCGGCGTGGGCATGTCGGCGGTGGACCAGACGCTCTACGACGCCTTCGGCCAGCGCCAGGTCTCGACCCTCTACCGCGCGGCGAACCAGTACCACGTGGTGATGGAAATCGCTCCTGAATACTGGACCGATCCCTCGGCGCTGAAGGGTATTTATGTGCCGAGCGGCAACCAGGCGGTGTCGACCAAGGGCACCACGGCCGCCCCGAACCTGGCCAACCCGGCGCCTCTGGTGCCGCTGTCGGCGCTGGCGGATAACGCGGTGGCACGCACGGCCATTTCCATCAGCCACCAAGGCACGTTCCCGGCGGTGACCGTCTCGTTCAACCTCGCCCCCGGCACGTCCATCGGCCAGGCAACTGCGCTGGTGGATGATGCGGTGAAGCAACTGCGCATGCCCGCCAGTGTCACCGGCCAGTTTGCCGGCACGGCCCAGGTGTTCCAGTCGTCGGTGGCCAGCGAGCCTTTGCTGATTGTCGCCGCGTTGCTCTCGGTGTACATCGTGCTGGGCATTCTTTATGAGAACCTGATGCACCCGCTGACCATCCTGTCCACCTTGCCTTCGGCGGGTGTCGGCGCCCTGATCGCCTTGTTGCTGACCGGCACCGAGCTGTCGATCATCGCGTTGGTGGGCGTGATTCTGTTGATCGGTATCGTGAAAAAGAACGCGATCATGATGATCGACTTCGCGATTACCGAGCGGCGCGAATTCGGCCTCAGCGCCAAGGAAGCAATCCGCCGGGCCTGCCTGATCCGTTTCCGGCCGATCATGATGACCACCCTGGCGGCGATTCTCGGCGCATTGCCGCTGGTGCTCGGCACCGGCTACGGCTCGGAACTGCGCCGGCCGTTGGGGATTTCGATTATTGGCGGGTTGTTGCTCAGCCAGGTGCTGACGCTCTACACCACCCCGGTGATTTACCTCTGGCTCGACCGGGCGTCCCAACGCCTGGGGCGGCACAAGGAAGCAAGGTCATGAAACTCAGATACAGCGTGCTGTTTATCGCCCTGGCCCTTGGCGGTTGCATGGTCGGGCCGGATTACCAGAAGCCGGCGATGCAGCTGCCGCAGTCGTTCAAGGAAGGCGCGCAGTGGCAGCGCGCGGCGTCCAACCCTCAAGGCGCGCTCGACAGCCAATGGTGGCTGGCGTACCAGGACCCGGTGCTGAACGACCTGGTGGCGCGTTCGGCCAAGGCCAACCAGTCGATCATTGCTGCAGAGGCGGCCTATCGGCTGGCCCAGGCGCAAGTGGCGTCGAGCCGTGCCGGGCTATGGCCGACGGTGGGTGTGGGGTTGTCCGGTTCGCGCGGCGAGGGCGGTGATGGCAGCAGTTCCACCACCACGACCACGGCATCCAGCGGGGTCAAAAACAGCGTCAGCGCGACCTTGACCGCCAGTTGGGAGCCGGACCTGTGGGGCCTGGTACGCCGGGGTATTGAGTCGAGCCAGGCGACGGCGCAGCAATCGGATGCGTTGCTGGCCGGGGTGCGTTTGTCCATCAGTTCCAGTGTGGCGAGCAATTATTTGGCGCTGCGGCAAATGGATATCGACGTGCGCCTGCTGCAACAGCAGCAGACCATCAACCAGCAATTGCTGGACATGATCCAGGCCCAATTCACCCAGGGCGTCGCCACCAACGACCAGTTGCTGGTGGCCCAGGACCAACTGACCACCTCGATTGCCGACCTGCAGACGTCGCTGCGTGACCGTGAGCAATACGAACACGCGCTGGCGGTGCTGGTGGGGATGGCGCCGAGTGAGTTCAGCGTGGCGCCGCGCGAGGACTTCACCTTTGTGCTGCCGCGCCCGCCGTTGAGCTTGCCGTCGACCTTGCTGCAACGTCGGCCGGACGTGGTGGCGGCTGAGCGTTCGGCGGCGGCGGCGAATGCCAGGATTGGCGTGGCTGAGGCGGCGTTTTTCCCGACCCTGGACCTGACCGCTACCGCTGGCTACCGGGGCAGTGCCTTGGGTGGGTTGTTTTCATTGCCCAATCGCATCTGGACCTTGGGGCCGGCGCTGGCGGAGACGATTTTTGACGGCGGCGCGCGGGAGGCGGCGGTCAAGCAGGCGGAGGCCAGTTATGACCAGGTCGCGGCCAACTATCGAGGCACGGTGCTGAGTGCGTTGCAGAATGTTGAGGACAATTTGTCGGCGATTAATCATCTGCAGACCCAGGCGGATGCGTTCCAGCAGGTTTTTCAGCGCAACCAGCAGTTGTTTGGCAGCCAGGAGGCGCAGTTGCGCGCCGGGACGGTCAGCCGGGAGGCGGTGTTGACCCAGCAGCTTGTGCTACTGCAGGCCGAGCAGAGTTTGCGTGATACGCAGGGGCAGTTGAGCCAGGGCAGTGTGGCGTTGATCCAGAGCCTGGGCGGCGGTTGGCAGCCTTGATAGGTGGGAGCAGCCTAGGGCAACCTCTATCCTGCTGATGCCCCACAATCCAAAAAATGTGGGAGCTGGCTTGCCTGCGATAGCGGCCTCCAGGGCGACCCCTATCTTGCTGATGCCCCCACGATCCAAAAAATGTGGGGGCTGGCTTGCCTGCGATAGCGACCTCCATGGCGACCTCTATCCTGCTGATGCCCCACGATCCAAAAAATGTGGGAGCTGGCTTGCCTACGATAGCGGCCTCCAAGGC
>NZ_JBARTQ010000690.1:0-8570 GCF_049645325.1 Pseudomonas sp.
ATCGCAGGCAAGCCAGCTCCCACAGGGGATCTCCGTTTGTTTTGAGATTTGTGTTCGTTTCCGGGCTAGCATTGGCCTTTGTCTTCATTACTGTTACTCGCTTCGGATAGCCCTCCATGACCGCCCATCGAATTGGTTTCCTGATTTGGCCCAGCACAAAAGCACTCACGCTTGCGCTGGCTGAGGAGGCCTTGCGCGTTGCTCAGCGGGTGCATCCGGACGTGGTCTACGAGTTGTCGTTCCTGCTCGCCGAGCCCCCGATCGAGGGCGCCTGGCAATTGCCGGGCGAGCCGTGGGCCGGCAAGCTTGAAGGCTTTCAGAAGCTGTTCCTGCTGGCGGATGAGCCGCCCACGGTCATCGCCTCCCAGCTCAGCACTGCGCTCAAGCAACTTGTACGTGCCGGTTGTGTGATCGGCGGTTTGTCGGCTGGCGTGTACCCGCTGGCCCAGCTCGGTTTGCTCGACGGCTACCGTGCCGCCGTGCACTGGCGCTGGCAGGATGATTTCGCCGAGCGCTTCCCCAAGGTCATCGCCACCAGCCACCTGTTCGACTGGGACCGTGATCGCCTGACCGCCTGTGGTGGCATGTCGGTGCTCGACCTGTTGCTGGCCGTGCTCGCCCGTGACCACGGCGCCGAGCTGGCCGGTGCCGTCTCCGAAGAACTGGTGGTGGAGCGCATCCGCGAAGGCGGCGAGCGCCAGCGCATTCCGCTGCAAAACCGCCTGGGTTCCAGCCATCCGAAGCTGACCCAGGCGGTGTTGCTGATGGAAGCGAACATCGAAGAACCACTGACCACCGATGAAATCGCCCAGCACGTGTGCGTGTCGCGACGACAACTGGAACGGATCTTCAAGCAATACCTCAACCGCGTTCCCAGCCAGTATTACCTGGAACTGCGCCTGAACAAGGCGCGCCAGATGCTCATGCAAACCAGCAAGTCGATCATCCAGATCGGCTTGTCGTGCGGCTTCTCCTCGGGGCCGCACTTCTCCAGCGCCTACCGCAACTTCTTTGGCGCCACCCCGCGTGAAGACCGCAACCAGCGCCGCAGCAGCAGCCCGTTCGAATTGTCCTCGGTGCCGTCGGAACGAGGTTGAGCCCGGCGTTATTCCTCTTGGCCGTGACTCAGCGGCTGACTCAGCGGGTTGCCTTGATCGTCCACACCGGCTTGTAGCACCTGGAAGTCGATGCCGGTGCGCTGGAAGTAGGCGCGCAGGTAACTCAGGCTTTGCGCCGACCAGGGGTTGTTGCTCAGGTCCGAGTCGTCGTGTAACTCCGGAATCATTTCCAGCAGCGCCGCGGGCATCTCCCGCAGTTGGTTGTGGCTCAAGTCGACGGTCATCAGGTTTTCAAGGGCGAACAGGCCGTTCGGCACCTGCTGCAGCCCGGCCGCGTTGAGGTGCAGCGACGTCAGGTTGCTCATCGTGCTCAGATCCGGGGCGTGGCCCAGTGGGTTCTGGCTCATGTCGAGAAACTCCAGGGTGTGGAGGTCGGCCATGTTGCGCGCGGTTTCGGGGGTTAGCCGAATGGCGCATTGCGCCAGCTCCAGGTTGGTCAACTTGCCCATGCTGAACAACGCCGTGGGCAGTGTGCCCAGCGCGCAGCGATTGAGCTTGAGTGTCTGCAGGTTGGCAAAGCATCGCAGCGTGCCATCGACCTGGGTTGTGGTGCCGTCGCCTTGCAGTTCAAAAGACGAGACGTGCTCGAACCGCGCATTGAGTGCCGGCAGGGGCCCCATGATTGGCGTTTCCAGCACCACTGAGTGAGAAAATTCCTCATCAAGGCTTTCTTCGTCCTCGGCACATTCGCGCCGCCAGGCTTGCTCCATCAGCGATTTAAACCGACGGCGGGTCAGTTGTTGCAGGGCGCGGGTGTTTTCGTCCAGCGGCACGCCGAGGATCGGATGGTCGGCGGGTACATCCAGCACCCATTGCTGCAGGTCGGTGGCCAACTGATGGTACTCGGCCTCCAGTTGACCCAAGGCGCCGGGCAGGGCGTCCATGTCGCCGGGTAACTTGAAGAGGAAACGGTCCAGCTCTCCGTCGACAAAGGTCGGGAACAGGCGTTGCAGGCGCGCGCGCTCGGCGTGCGGCGCGCTGGCATTGAGGTGTTCGTGGGTGCGCTGGCAGTAGCGTTTTACCTGATCGAGGGTGGCGCGGCTTAACGGGTTGGCCGACAGGTCGAACGCCGAGGTGGCGCTGGCGGGCAGGCTGAAGGTGATGTCGGGCAACTGTTCGATGGCGTTGTGGCTCAAATTGATCGAGCCGCGACGCTCCGGTGTCAGCAGGCCATTGGGCACCTGAGTCAGGCCGGTATCCGTGAGTGTCAGGCTGGTCAGGCGTGTCAGCCGGGTAAAATCCGCTGGCGCGCCGAGCGGGTTATGGCTCAGGTCCAGGTAGTGGAGTTGGGTCAAACCTTCCAGGGCGCCGCGCGACGCCGCCGACAAGGTGATCGAACAGCGCGGCAAACCTATGAAGGTCAGTGCCGGCAAGCTGAAGACGGAGGCGGGAATGTCGCCCAGGGGCGTGCCTTCGATATCCAGGATTTCCAGGGCGGGGAAGCTGCGCAGGAAGCCGCCGGGATCGATCGCCGTGCCGTTGCCTTCGATGATCAGCGAGTTGATATGCCCGAACGACGCGCTCGTCGAGGGCAGCTCTCCCGCCAGGTGGCGGGGAATGTTCAGCGCGTGAATGTGTGGGGTGTCTTGTTCGGTTTCCCGGCGCCAACTGCGCTCCAGCAGGTGGCACAAGGCTGTTCTTCTGGCGTACTCAGGCGGGGTAGCGGTCGAGGCCTGTTGCCACTGCCCGAGCGACTGCCTTAGCGTGTTCAACTCCCCGGCCAGGCGCGCGAGTTCGATTTTTCCGGCCTCTATATCACCCGGCAAGGCGAAGATCAGTCGGTTGATCGCTTCCCGGTCGAGGCTCGGGTACAGCAGGCGCGCATCGCGAATGTCCACCGCTTGTGCATCGGCTTCCCAGTGTGTGCCGTAGCGCTGGTAGTAGGCCTTGACCTGCTCCAGCGTTGCGCGCGACAGCGGGTTGTCACTCAGGTCGAACCGTCGACTGTCTTCTGCATTTAGCGCGAACAGCGCCGGCGGCAGTTCGCGCAATTGGTTGCCGCCCAGCAAGGCCGCCTGCAGTTCCGGCCGGGTGAACAGGCCGGGGGGCAGTTGATCGATGCCGGTGTCGGCCAGGTCCAGGATCACCAGACCCGGCATGTTTTCAACGCTCGGCACCTGCCCCAGGGGGTTGTTGTTAAGCACCAGGCTTTGCAAGCGGTTCATTGAGGCCAGACGGGCGTGACTGGCCGCATTGAGGGTGATGTTGCAATGGGCGAGCCCGAGGGTGTTGAGGCGCGGCATCTGGTTCAGTGACGACGGCAGATCGCCGAAGTTGATGCCCGTGACCTCCAGGTGACGCAGCCGTGCAAAGCGGCTGAGAAAGGCCTCGGCGCCAGTGGTGGCGGGGCCGCCGTTGAGGGTCAGTAACGTCACGTGGTCGAAGTTGGCCGTCAGCGTTGGGAGCACGCCATTAATCGGCGCCTCCAGACGCAGGACGTGACCGTCACGGGCGGGATCGTCGTAATAGCTGTCCAGGTCAGTCTCACGTCGCCAGCAGCGCTTGATTTGTTCGGCGACCAGGCGACGATTATGGCGCTCGTAGCGATAGTGACTGACGCTCGGTTCGCCACTGTCGGTGGGCTGGGGCGTGTCGTATTGCCAGTCGTTGAGGTCGCGGTCGAGCCGGTGGTATTCCTCGGCCAGTGCGGCAATGCCGTGGCTGACCCCGCCGGGCTGGGTTTGCAGGTGGTCCAGCAGGTCCTGGATCTGCCGGTTGTCGATCCCGGGAAACAGCAAACGCGCACGTTCGTAATGGCTCAGTGGGCGAGTCGGGCCCTGTGTCTGCATGGGGTAGCCTTCCACATTGCCCAGCAGGCGCAAGGTGTCCGTTGGCGTTTGTGCCGGGGCAGTGATGCCCAGAACCTCGCGCAGTTGGTCGCGCGGCAAGGGCGGCTGGCGCAGGCGCAGCCGCAGTTCGGCGCCTTGATGGATGTCGATGTTCAGCGCTTGGCGCTGGGCGTCTGGGAGGGCGGCGAGAATCGCGCTGTACAGGTCGGTTTCACCGGCCAGCGGGGCTTTGTCGTCGTGGGCCACGTAGCGGCCGTTGTCGTGGCGAATCAACGTGCGGCGCAGCGGGGCGTCATCGGGGCCGATCTGTAGCCACAGCGGGCCTTGCATCGAGTTTTCGCGCACATCGAGTTGAATCTGGTCCGACCAACCCGGCTGGACTTTCAAGCTGTTGAGCGCCAGGCGGTCGCTGTCGGCATTGCTCACGCCTGTCAGGTGCTGGCCTTCATAGGCGCGGTTGATGCGCAGTGTTTGAAGGGCGTCTTGGGCCAGGTCGGCCAGGCGTGGAGGGGTGCGACGTTGCTCCAGCGCTTGCAGTTCGGCGCCGCTGGCATGGTCGATCAGGCGCGCGACCACGCTGGCAGGCAGGCCGGGAGCCGCCTGCTGCAGCTGTTGCACCGGTATTTCGGCACTGGTTTGCCAGTGGGCGTAGCGCGAGTCGAAGAGTTGCGTGCGGTGGGTGTCGGCAATTCTCGCCAGCCGTTTGCGCAGGTGCTTTGCGCGGGTGTCCAGGCTCAGTTGCGGGTCGCTGGGGCGCTCACCGAATTGGGTGCGTATTTCTTCTGGGCTGAGGGTTTGCAGCACGGTCTTGAGCAGGTCGCCGTTGCCCAGTTGTGCTTCATGAATTTGCACGATCGGTTGGTTGGGTTCGCCGAACTCCCAGGTGGTCCGGCCCTGGGTGTTGAGGAACCGCAAGCCACGGGTTTTGGGCCACGCACCGTAGCTGACCAGCAGTTGCAGTAAGTCCTGCGGGTCGATCTGCCTGTGCAGGGCCGGATCGTCGCTTTCAAGCCGCTCGATCAGCGTCTGGATTTGCCGTTCGATGTGCACGCGGGCCATGGCATCGCCGAGCAATGGCGGAACGCGCTCGTTGTTGTGGTGCATTTTGCGCAAGGCATTTTCGGGCACGTTACTGAGGCTCAGCGCCAGTTCGCGGTCGGTTTCGCCCAGGGCTTCGGCGTGCGCACCCAGGCGGCGCAGCAGCGTGGGCTTGTCCCAGGTGAGAGGGTCTTCCAGCTCGGTGTGCCAGGCGCTTTCCTGGTTGTGATGCAGTTGCGGTGTATAGGCGTCGGGACGGGTCGGGTGTTTGATCACATAGCGCCCGTCCGGGTTTTTTTGCACGGCGTACAACCGGCCTTCCAGCGGCAGGATCGATTCGCTGCGCACCCGGTGCAAACCGGATGGCGTGGCCCCCAGGCGCGGCGGCAGCGCGAGGGTTTGTTCATAAGGCGCAAGGTCGGGTTGCCAGTAACGCCGGCTGCCGTTGGCGAGCGTCACGGGCTTGAGCCAGTCCACAAAACTCAGCACCGACTGTGGCAATACTTTGCGCAGTTCTGCCGCGCCAATGCTTGCGCCTGCGCCAAACGCGCCTAATTGCACCAGCGATTGCAGCACGCTCATCAAGTGACTGAATGCTTCATCCGAAACGCCTTCAGCCCAATCGACGATGCCTTCGAACACGTCGTCGAGCAGTTGATAAGCCATGTAGCCGAGCATTAATTCGCCCAACCCCGGAATCAGTGGCGTCACCACCAGCAAGGCCGTGTTGAGGACTGAAGACGCGACGTCGACCAGCGCGTCCCAGCGTTTCCAGCGCGCGGTGCGGTCGACATCGGCGGTCGAAAGCGCAAGGCTGCGCCCGTCGTTGAGGACCTTGTTCAGCGCCTGTTGATAACGCTGCACCCAAGGGTCGCCCGGGATCAGCGTGGCCACGAACTGCAGTTTAGGGTCGTCGGTGGGCGCTTTGCGCCAAGGTGCCAATTGGCTGCCTGGCACAGGCGGGTGCCAGATGACCCGCGCCAGGCGCTGGCTCAAGCCGGCAAAAAACACACCGTGTTTGTCGTGGGCGACAAAGCGGCTGAAAAACGCCTGGTATTCGCTGTCGCGCAGTTGCTGGGTCAGGGCCTGCTTGAAGGTCAGCGCCGAGGCGTATTCCTTGAGCGGGTGCTGCGGGTCATCGGGGATGTAGGCAACGATGCGCTGCACCGAGCGCACGTGCTCAAGGTCGGCGGCGAACAGCATGACGCCGGTCAGGGGGACGTCCATCATGCTCAAGTCGTGGCAACCCACGGCCTGATAATCGAGTATCGGCGCCGATTCGCCCGCCAGCAGCGCTTCAATAACGGCGGCGAAATCCGCCTGTATATCCCCCTGCGTTCGTGCCAGGTGCAATGCGGTGCGCAGCGCGGCTTGCTGGCTGGCGCGTACCTTGTGTTGCAGCACGGCAGTGGCGACGGGTTCGCCAATCCCCAATTGTGCGCGCAGGTACTGTTGATAGCGGGCGCCAATGTCCAGCTCGCGGCACAGCGTCGCAAAGGCGGCGATGGGCAAGGCCTGTTCGAGGTGCGGCAGGGTATCGAACCGGCTGGCGGCGGAAGGTTCGCTGGTGTAGGTCGAGCTGGGCTCAAAGGCGCCGGGCAAGGTTTCACCCTGTTCGAAGTTCTGTAAGGCGGCGTCCACCAGCGACAAGGTCCGGGTGTGCGCCGCGCCGCTGGGGATCGGAAACCACGGCACGCTCAGGGGAATATAAAGACGCAAGAAGGTCGTCTCGGTGTTGAGGGTCAGGCCAAAGCGGGCCAGCAGCGCTGCTTCGAGGATCGGGCGCGCGAAGGCTGTGGGCTCTTGCAGGTTTTTCAGTGCGGCATCGACGCGGGTCTGCGCGCGCCAGTGTTCGCCGTTCAACCGCAAAAGCTCGGCGCGCTGCTCGGCGGTGGCGGTCAGTGGGCGTGGCTTGGCCTGGGCCAGGGCGGCGTGTTTGGCGGGCGTGGCCTGGCCGAGCCAGGCGGGAATGGCCTGGCGCAGCAGTTGGTAATGACTGTCGGGATGTTCGTTGCTCATGGCGGGTCTCTGATCGGCCGGAAAGCCCATCAGTAAATCAGCGCGGGTGCCGCGTTCGGCGCTAGATAGTTATGCGGTGTTGACCCTGCCCCAAAAGGGCTGGGCAGTTTAAACTGCGCCATTGCGATGCTATTTGTCGCATTGGCGTAAACCCGCGTAAAACGGGGGTTGGCGCTATAAGAAGTTGTCGCTTGGCGGCAAGGCCGCGCTGAAAACTGTCCTTACAATCCCTGCATCGCCCGCCAGTTCCAGGCAGGCGTTCCTCTTCAGGAGACTCCGATGTCCGTTGAGCAAGCCCCGGTGCAACGTGCCGATTTCGACCAGGTCATGGTTCCCAACTATGCACCTGCCGCCTTTATCCCCGTGCGTGGCGCAGGTTCGCGCGTATGGGACCAGGCCGGTCGCGAGCTGATCGACTTTGCCGGCGGCATCGCGGTCAACGTACTGGGCCATGCCCACCCGGCGTTGGTCGGTGCACTGACCGAACAGGCCAACAAGCTGTGGCACGTCTCCAACGTCTTCACCAATGAACCGGCCCTGCGCCTGGCGCATAAGCTGATCGACGCCACGTTTGCCGAGCGCGTGTTCTTCTGCAACTCCGGCGCCGAAGCCAACGAGGCCGCGTTCAAGCTGGCCCGTCGCGTGGCGTTCGACCGTTTCGGCAGCGAGAAATACGAGATCATTGCCGCGCTGAACAGCTTCCACGGCCGTACGCTGTTCACCGTCAACGTCGGTGGCCAGTCCAAGTATTCCGATGGTTTCGGCCCTAAGATCACCGGCATTACCCACGTCCCTTACAACGACCTGGCCGCGCTGAAAGCCGCCGTGTCGGACAAGACCTGCGCCGTGGTGCTGGAACCGATCCAGGGCGAAGGCGGCGTGCTGCCGGCCGAGCTGGCCTACCTGCAAGGTGCCCGTGAGCTGTGCGACGCCAACAATGCGTTGCTGGTGTTCGACGAAGTGCAAACCGGCATGGGCCGCAGCGGCCACCTGTTCGCTTACCAGCATTACGGCGTGGTGCCGGACATCCTCACCAGCGCCAAGAGCCTGGGCGGCGGTTTCCCGATTGCGGCGATGCTCACCCGTGAAGACCTGGCCAAGCACCTGGTGGTCGGCACCCACGGCACCACTTACGGCGGCAACCCGCTGGCGTGCGCGGTGGCCGAGGCAGTGATTGACGTGATCAACACCCCAGAAGTGCTGGCCGGGGTGAATGCCAAGCACGCCCTGTTCAAGGCGCGCCTGGAACAGATCGGCGAGCAATACGGCATCTTTACCGAAGTGCGTGGCCTGGGCCTGCTGATCGGTTGCGTGCTCAGCGACGCGTTCAAAGGCAAGGCCAAGGACGTGTTCAACGCGGCCGAAAAAGAAAACCTGATGATCCTGCAAGCCGGCCCCGACGTGGTGCGTTTCGCCCCGAGCCTGGTGGTGGAAGACGCCGACATCCAGGAAGGCCTGGACCGTTTCGAACGTGCTGTGAAGACGCTGACGCAAGCCTGATGGACCGTTCGGCGCCCGAATGATCGGGCGCCGAGCACAAACTTTGTATGCCGGACCCGATCAGTGTGGGGACTGGCTTTTGTGGGAGCTGGCTTGCCTGCGATGG
>NZ_JBARTQ010000691.1:0-2676 GCF_049645325.1 Pseudomonas sp.
TTGGGGCCGCTTCGCAGCCCAGCGCGGGGCAAGCCCGCTCACTACAGGGAGATTTTTCAGCCTTGAAAGTTGTGTAGATACTCATGGCTATCGCAGGCACGCCAGCTCCCACATTGACGGCATTCCAACTCTGCTGTTTCGGTGAAGCCGGGATACAGGCAAGATAAAGGCCTGCAAGTCAGAACACAGGATGCTTACCGTGACCGAAGCTTTTGTTGTCGTTCAAACCGCCGAAGAAGCCGTGGATCGGCTGGCGGCTCTGCATGAGCGTGCCACCGGCGCACTCAACCAAGCCCTCAAGCAATACCTCAAGGACCGCGTTGAACCCGACGCCGAACAACGTGCGATGTTTCGCTACCCGGAACTGCGCCTGACCTACCTGGTGCAGGGCGAAGTCCCACAGACCACCCGGGCGTATGCCAAGGTTCAGTTGCCGGGGACCTACAGCGTCACCGTCACCCACCCGGCGGCGTTCCGTAAATACCTGCTGGAACAGCTGGTGCCGCTGATGCACGACTTCACCGTGACGGTGGAAGTGGGCGTCAGCCAACAAAACATTCCTTACCCTTACGTGGTGGAGCAGGGCGACGAGTTGGCTGGCTCCGGCGTGACCGCCGCGACCCTGGCGCGTGTGTTCCCCAGCACCGACCTGTCCGCTGCCACCGACGGCATTGCCGATGGCCTCTACGACTGGGAAAACACCGACCCGCTGCCCCTGGCGCTGTTCGATGCCGCCCGCGTGGACTTCTCCCTGCGCCGCCTGGTGCATTACACCGGCAGCGACTGGCGCCACGTGCAGCCATGGATTTTGCTGACCAACTACCACCGCTATGTCGACCAGTTCATCCTGCATGGCCTGGAACAATTGCGCAGCGACCCGCGGTTTATCCGCATGGTGCTGCCGGGCAACGTGATCATCGACAAGAGCATGGACCACGGCGAAGCCTCGGCAATTGCCGCAGGGGTGGTCTGGCACCGCTACCAGATGCCCGCGTATCACCTGCAGGCCACTGACGGCCACGGCGTGACCCTGGTGAACATTGGCGTGGGCCCGTCCAACGCCAAGAACATCACCGACCACCTGGCCGTGTTGCGCCCGCATTGCTGGTTGATGATTGGCCACTGTGGCGGTTTGCGCCAATCCCAGACCATCGGCGACTACGTATTGGCCCACGCCTACATGCGCCGCGACGGGATTCTCGACCGCGTGGTACCGCCGAATATCCCGATTCCGGCCCTGGCCGAAGTGCAGATGGCCTTGCAGCAAGCGGCGGCCAATGTCACCGGCGAAAAAGGCGAAGAGCTGAAAAAGCGCCTGCGCACCGGCACCGTGCTGACCTACGACGACCGTAACTGGGAGCTGCGTTGGGCCCAGGAACGCCCGCTGATCAACCTGTCCCGCGCCGTGGCCGTGGACATGGAAAGCGGCACCATCGCGGCCCAAGGCTACCGCTTGCGGGTTCCGTACGGCACATTGTTGTGTGTGTCGGACAAACCGCTGCACAGCGAGATCAAGCTGCCGGGTTCGGCCAACGCGTTCTATGAGCGCGCGGTCAGCCAGCACTTGAAGATCGGCATCGAGGCGGTGGATTTACTGCGCACCGAACTCAACTCGTTGCACTCGCGCAAACTGCGCAGCTTCGACGAGCCGCCGTTCCGCTAAGCGGTTGGGATGGTCATTTAACGGTCAGGCCACTAGCATTGTCGGTCCTGACCGTTAGATATTCCTTTGCCATGTCCCGTCCCACCCGTCCCGATTCACGCCGCCCTGGCGTGAAACCTGTGCAACCTGCCGCTCGCCGTGTCGCCAAAGCGCCGCCGGCCGAGCCGAAGCTGGTGCTGTTCAACAAACCTTTCGACGTGCTGACCCAGTTCAGCGACGAAGGCGGGCGCGCGACGCTCAAGGATTTTATCGACATCCCCGGCATCTACCCGGCCGGCCGCCTGGACCGTGACAGTGAAGGCCTGTTGCTGCTGACCAACGACGGCCAGTTGCAGGCGCGCATTGCCGACCCCAAGCACAAGCTTGCCAAGACGTATTGGGTGCAGGTAGAAGGCGAACCAACCGAAGAACAACTGCAACGCCTGCGCGACGGCGTGGAGCTGAATGACGGCAAGACCTTGCCCGCCGAAGCGCGGCAGCTGGACGAGCCGCAGTTATGGCCGCGCAACCCGCCTGTGCGGTTTCGCAAAAGCGTGCCGACCCATTGGCTGGAACTGGTGATTCGTGAAGGGCGTAACCGTCAGGTGCGGCGCATGACCGCAGCGGTGGGCTTGCCGACCCTGCGCCTGGTGCGGGTGCGCATTGGCGACTGGTCGATCGACGGCCTGGACCAGGGCCAGTGGAAGGAAGTGCCGGCGCGCTTATAAGGCGCCGGACTCGATCAGGCCGATCACCACGCTCTTGATGATGAACGCGGCCACGCCCAGCCCCAGCACAAAAAACAGGATGAACGAGCCAAAGCGCCCGGCCTTGGACTTCTTCGCCAGGTCCCAGACGATAAAGCCCATGAAAATGATCAGGATGGTGACCAGGCCGGTCATCATCCATTCTTCAAACACGGCGGGGTCGATGTTGTTCATGGACTATTTTTCCGGCAGGGCAGGCGGGAAGTATAAGGCAGTGTGAAAAGCTCAACATTGACCTGAGTCTGTGGGAGCTGGCTTGCCTGCGAT
>NZ_JBARTQ010000692.1:0-5369 GCF_049645325.1 Pseudomonas sp.
GTGTACAGATAATCCGTCGCCAGCGACGCCAGTGTCCGCACGCCGACCACCAACGCCGATTCATCCACAAAGAAGCCCGGATTATGGTTCGGCGCGGCTTTGCTCATGTCCTGATCTCGTGGGGTCACCCCCAGGAACACAAACAGCCCCGGCGCTTCCTTGGCATAAAAGGAGAAGTCTTCGGCCCCGCCCACCAGTGGGCCTTGCACCACATCATCCTTGGCCGCCCAGCGCAGGCTCGGCAGCATTTTCTCGGTCAGGGCCGGGTTGTTGATGGTGGGGTCGTACTTCTCGATGATCGTGACCTCGGCCTTGGCGCCGCCGCTTTCGGCGATTTTCTCCACGGTCTGGCGCACATCCGCGTGCAGCTTCTGGCGAATGCCGTAGTCGTAGGAGCGAATCGTGCCGCTCATCTCCAGTGACTCGGGAATGATGTTGTAGCGCGTGCCGCCGTTGATGGTGCCGATGCTCACCACCGACGGGAAGGAAGAAATATCGGTGCGGCGGCTGACCACGGTTTGCAGGCCGACAATGGTCTGCGCGCCGACGGTGATCGGGTCGATCCCGTCCCAGGGGCGGCCGGCGTGGGTTTGTTTGCCGAGGATCTTGATGCGCAGATCATCACTGCTGGCCAGGGTAGGGCCCGGGCGATAGGCGATCTGCCCGGCGGGGACGCCGGCCCACACGTGCAGGCCGAATACCGCGTCTGGCTTGGGCGCCTTCATCACGCCTTCCTGCACCATCATTTTCGCGCCCCAGGTGTTTTTGCCGTCGGGGATAAAGTCGCTCGGGCCTTCTTCGGCCGGCTGGAAATAAAACACCACGGTGCCGGGCAGCCGGTCGCGCATTCCCGTCAGAATTTTCGCTGTGCTCAGCAGGATGGCGGTGTGAGCGTCGTGGCCGCAGGCGTGCATCACGTCGACTTCCTTGCCCAGGTAGGTGCCCTTGGCTTTGGAGGCGAAGGGCAGGTCGGCGACTTCCTTGACCGGCAGCGCGTCCATGTCGGCGCGCAAGGCGACGGTTGGGCCGGGCAACGCGCCTTTCAAGATGGCGACGACGCCGGTGCGGGCGACGCCGGTTTTCACCTCAAGGCCCAGGTCGCGCAGTTGCTTGGCGACCAGCTCGGCGGTGCGCGTTTCGGTGTTGCCCAACTCAGGGTGGGCGTGGATATCGCGACGGGTTTCCAGCAACGCGGGTTCGAGGATTTTCGCCTGGGCGGCGATTTCCTCCCGGGCGCTGTCCTGGCCGCTGCTGGCGGCAATCACGGCACTGCTGGCAACGCCGCAGAGCATGCCGAAAACCCATAGGTGTGTCAGACCGTTCAAACGCATAAGGACCTCTCCTGAGTTTATTGTTGTTGATCTTTCTCCTGCACAGTGCCAGCGGTGATGACCTGCACACTCAAACGCGGTGTGGCCAGGTCCAGCCCGGCCTCGTCCAGGTGGCGCTTGAGCGACAGGTTGAACGCCCGCGACACTTCCCACTGCTTGATCGGCGCCGTCTTGAAACGCGCGCGCAGAATCGCGCTGCCGGATTCAAAGCTTTCCACGCCCTGGATCTCCAGCGGCGACCAGATATTGCGGCGCTGCAGCGGGTCGTTGCGCATTTTCTGTCCGACGTCGCGCATCAGCTTGATCGCGTCGTCGATTTCCATGTTGAAGGGGATCGCCACCCGGAAGATCGCGTAGCCGAACTCGCGGGAGTAGTTCTTGATGCTCTTGATTTCGCTGAACGGGATGGTATGCACGATGCCGTCGATGTCGCGCAGGCGCACGGTGCGGATGGTCAGGCCCTCGACGGTGCCGAGGTGGCCGCCAACGTCCACATAGTCATCAATGGCCAGGGAGTCTTCGATGATGATGAACAGGCCGGTGATCAGGTCCGCGACCAGCGACTGGGCACCAAAACCGATGGCGATACCGATCACGCCCGCACCGGCCAGCAGTGGCGTGACGTTCATGCCCATGTTCGCCAGGGCGACGATGGCCGCAATGATGAAAATGGTCACGAACAGCACGTTGCGGATCAACGGCATCATGGTCTGCGCACGCGCGTTGGCCAGGCCTTTGCGCGAACGCGTGAGGGCATGGTGGATCGCGGTGTCGCTGAGGATCCAGATCAGCCAGGCGAACAGCAGCGTGCCGGCCAGGCCGAACAGCTTGACGCTGACCTCATGGCCTTCACCTTCGGTAAAGCGAATCATCGACAAGCCCCAGACGCGTAGCCCCAGCTCGATAAACACCAGCCACACCACCAGGTGCGCCAGGGTGTAGACGAAGCTTTTCAGTCGGTCCGAGTACAGCGCGTGGCGCTTGTGCCCGCGTTGCGGCTTGAGGGCGTGGCGACGCACGAGGCCGTTGATCACCATACACAGCACCAGCAACACCGTGCACAGCAGTGACTGGCGCAGGGCGGTGCTGGTGTCGCCGGCGGACAGGAAGGTAGCGAACAGCGAGATGCCCACCAGCAGCAGCGCCGGCAAATACCAGAACGTGCCGATAATCGAGAGGGTGTCGGTCAGGGCGCGGCGCGTGAGGCGGCGCGACAGCGGCTGGTTGCGGATCAGGTGTGCAATGGGGCGGCGGAACCGCAGGATAAATACGCCGGTGGACAGCGCGGCCATTACATTGGCAACCGTCGCGGCGGTGTGCGCCAGGTGTTGCCCCAACGCGAGTACCAGGCGTGGGTCGCTCAAGGCTTCGCCGAACGCGGCAAAGCTGCCGATCCACCACAGCGGGCGGAAGGCCTGGTGACGCAGGATATACAGCGCGCGGTGGCGGTGCGGGCCATCGAGCACGGAGAAGGCAATCACGCAGATCGCCGAGAAGCAGGTGCCGACCACCAATGCATACGCCAGCACCATTGCCAGGGATTTGCCCAGGGATGAGGGCAGGGCGTAGCTGAGGTACACCGTGATGATCAGGGCGATCAGCCACGGCCCGAGTTTGCGCAGGGCGAAGCGCACCATGTCCCAGGTGCGCGGGTGTTGCGGCAGTTCTTCGGGCAGGCCGAAGCGCTCCCGTACGCGGTGGCTGAGCCAGATCAACGCCGCGGCCAGCAGGCTCCACACCGCGAGGATTACCGCAAAGCCGAAAATGATCGGCAGCCATTCATTGGCCGGCATCATCAGCGCGCTGAGTTCATCCTTGGCCTGGTCAAATTCGTTGGACCAGCGCCCCAGCGGGCTGTCGGCGCCGGAAAATTGCGCCTCCAGGCCAGCGAGGGTGCCGCCGATCAACCCGAGCACGCCTTGTTCGGCCGCCGGCTGCGCCTTCTGCGTGGCCTCGCGCAGTTTCTTCAGGTCGGTCAGCAACTGCGTGCGCTGCTGGTCGTTTTCGAGGGTCTTGATCACCTCATCCAGCGACTGCCCCAGCGGCACATCAGCCTGGGGTTGAGTCTTGTTGGCGCTGCCCAACAGGCCGGGCAAGCTCACGGCTTGGGCAGACGTGAGCGGCAGCAGCGTGAGCAGGGCGATCAGGAAACAGCAGGGCAGGGCAAACAGACGGGAGAGCACGAGGCGGTCAACCTTGAAAACGACGAATTGACCGAGTGTACGAGGCCGCTATGCCAGATGCGAGTGCATTTGTCATTCCGCCAGTTTGGCGAGGATCTTGTAAACCACGGTGCCCAGGATCAGCAGCATGCCGATCCACATGCCAAACACGCCGACCGGCTTGTCCCGAAAGTTGAAGCCGACCGCCAGCAGGATCATGCCGATCACAATGGGGATAAGCATGGCGTGGAACGAGGACATGGAGATCATGGGGCGACGGCCTTGTCAGAGTGGGAATTCTGACAAGTCTAGGCCGGATTAGGATAAGTGAAAGTGATGCGGGTCACTTTGCAGCTCAAGTGTGCATAGAACCCAATGTGGGAGCGGGCTTGCTCGCGAATGCGGTGTGTCAGTCACTAGGGTTGCTGACTGATACACCGCTTTCGGGAGCAAGCCCCCTCCCACATTTTGTCTCAAGGCAGGTCGCGGCTCGCGTAGAACGCACCCAGCACCTTCACCAAGTGGGCCAGGTCATGGCTGCCGCACAGCTCACGGATCGAGTGCATGGCGAACGTCGGCAGGCCGATGTCCACGGTGCGCACGCCTAGGTGGCTGGCCGTGATCGGGCCAATCGTCGAGCCACAGCCCATGTCGCTGCGCACCACAAAGCTCTGCACCGGTACTTCCTCGGCCATGCACAAGTGGCGGAAGAAACCGGCGGTTTCGCTGTTGGTGGCGTAGCGCTGGTTGCTGTTGACCTTGATCACCGGCCCGGCGTTGAGTTTCGGGCCGTGGTTGGCGTCGTGTTTCTCTGCGTAGTTGGGGTGCACGCCGTGGGCGTTGTCCGCCGACACCAAGAGTGATTTCTGAATGGTGCGTACGAATTCTTCACCTTCGGGCAACAGGCGGCGCAGGGTCTGTTCCAGCATCGGGCCGTCGGCGCCACAGGCCGAGCAGGAGCCGACTTCTTCGTGGTCGTTGCACACCAGCACGCAGGTTTCGTCGGTTTCGCTGGTCAGCAAGGCTTGCAGGCCGGCGTAGCACGACAACAGGTTGTCGAGGCGTGCCCCGGCGATGAAGTCGCCATTCAGGCCGATGACGGCGGCGCTTTGTGTGTCGTAGAAGCTCAGCTCGTAGTCGAGTACCACGTCGGCGTTCAGGCCGTGCTCGCGGGCCAGTTGCTCGGTGAGCACGGCGCGGAAGTCCACGCGCTCGTCACCGGCAAATTGCGCGAGGATCGGCGGCAGCTCGGTCTGGGCATTGATCGCCCACCCCTGG
The DNA here is from genome assembly GCF_049645325.1 of Pseudomonas sp. Taxonomy (GTDB): domain Bacteria; phylum Pseudomonadota; class Gammaproteobacteria; order Pseudomonadales; family Pseudomonadaceae; genus Aquipseudomonas. The sequence continues at coordinate 4,772 of NZ_JBARTQ010000692.1, forward strand.
TTGGCCTCACGGTTCAGGTGAATGGCCAGGTTGGGAATGATGGCGATGGGCAGCTTGAAGTCGATCAGTTGGCTTTCGACCTTGCCGTCGCGGCGGAAGGTCACGCGGCCGGCCAGCGACAGGTCGCGGTCGAACCACGGCGCCAGCAGCGCGCCGCCGTAGACTTCCACACCCAACTGCCAGAAACCCTGGCGCTGCAGCTCCGGCTGGGGCTTGACCCGCAGGCACGGGCTGTCGGTGTGGGCGCCGACCAGGCGAATCCCGCCCAGCAGCGGCGAGTGGCGGCCGAGCTTAAAGGCGATGATCGAGGAATCGTTGCGGGTCACGTAATAGCGACCATTGGCCTCGGTGGCCCAGGTTTCGCGCTCGTCGAGACGCTGGTAACCGGCCGCTTCCAGACGCTGGGCGAGGGCGGCAGTGGCATGAAAAGGAGTAGGGGAGGCCTTGAGGAAGTCGATCAGGCCTTGATTCAACGCTTCGCGCATAAATAGCTCCAGACAGCAGTGCGCGGAGTTTACCGTATTGGCTCCACATTTGAAGTGAAGCTGCGCTCTTCAGAGCCGTGCACGCCCAATGTGGGCGCTGGCTTGCCTGCGAT
>NZ_JBARTQ010000693.1:0-4138 GCF_049645325.1 Pseudomonas sp.
CTGCTGGGCCGGTCGGAGTCATCGATTCGAAGTGCGCGACAGGCTGGAGCGGCCTGGCTTCCACCCTTCTTCAAGCAAGGAAGCCGGATTTGCTGGCGGATCAGCACGGTTCGCCGGTTCCTACAGGAGTGCGAGGAAGGCCGGCACGCTCCGGCTCGCCCGGGCCGGAAGCGTCAGACGCCGCCGACGCTCTCACGTGTCAGTTAACCGAGCTTGTCGGCCAGGGTGTCGGGGCAAAGATGGGTGTATCTCTTGAGCATCCCCATGGTTTTGTGCCCCGTAATACTTGCGGCCTCCATAATGGAGAGCCCCTTTTCAAAGAGGCGTGACGTACCTTCGTGGCGAAGGTCGTGGAAGTGCAGGTTTTGTACTTTCGCTGCCCGACAGGCGCGAAGGAAATACTGGCTGACGGAGTGTGGAGCCAGTGAGAACACCTGGCCGTCAATGCGCGCGGGCAGCGAATCAAGCAGCGCGCGGGCACGGATCGACAGCGGAACCAGTCGGCGGCTGCCGTTCTTGGTGTCTTCCAGCAGAGCGTACTTACCCTTGATATCCACTCTACGGAGCGTCAGGAGCTCGCTGCGCCGCATAGCCGTCTCGACAGCAATCTCGATGATCACCGGCATCTCCGCATGGATTTCACCGGAAGCCTTGAGCACGGCTTTCAATTCAGTGGCGGTCGGCCGGCGATCGCGCTCACGGCTCCCCTTGGGCATCCTAAGTTTTGCAACTGGGTTGCTCAGCCCCTCAATGCCCCAGTCCTTGATCGCCACCGTATATAGATGGCTGATCAAGGCCAGCGATAGCCGTACCGTATTCGTTGATGAGCCAGCGGCCAATCGCGCATCACGGTAGTCGGCCAGGTCGGATGATCGAAGCTCGGCGAGCGACTTGCTGCCGTACTTGCCTTCAGACCACGTCTTTATGCGGGTCAGCTCCTGGCGGGCGCCCTTCTTCTGCGCAGATACTTCCCGCGCATAGCGCTCAAAAGCCTTCGCAACAGTGGTGGCTTCGGCCTCCCTGGTATCGACGAAGCGCTTGCGCGACATATCCCCCTCGATTTCAGATGCCCACCGCTGCGCTTCGGCTTTCGTGTCAAACGAAGCCGACAGTGCCGGATACCCTTTTTTGCGGATCTTGGTCCGCCATGTCCCGTTGGGACGCTGCTCAATAGTCGCCATGCTGCGGATTTTGCCGTTCGTCCTTGGGACATGCAATTTATCTCAGTGTCCCAGGATTGTCCCAATTGTCGCGTCGAGCAAAATCCGCAGGCATAAAAAAAGCCCCGCAACCTAATGGCTGCGGGGCTTTTAAGAGTGGAGGCCGAGGTCGGAATCGAACCGGCGTAGGCGGATTTGCAATCCGCTGCATAACCATTTTGCTACTCGGCCTCAAACGATCAATGCCCTTACCGCCGACATTCACCGCATATAAACTTGAGTGGGCTCTGTGGAGCTGCCTCTACTCTAACTCATTGAATACATTGAAGTTTTTAATGCTTCGTTGCGTTCGATGGGCGCCATTATGTACTCATTTGCTTTTGCCTGCAACCCCTTGATTTCAAAAATATTTCGTATCGGGATCAAGGAGTTGCGTGCCTGCCCTACTCCTTGATCACTTGTTGCTGGTACTGCGGGTCGGCCTTGATCTGGGCGTCGGTGAAGGGCAGCGGGCGCAGTTTTTTCTCGGAAAATGCATGGGTCTGGTCTGTCGCGTATTTGGACGCGGGGTCGCTGGATTCGGAGAATGCCAGCACGCCCACGGCTTGGGGGCCGTTGTCGTCGAAGGTGACGATTTGCAGGTAACTGGTGCCGCTGACCACTTCGCGTTTGCCGTCGGCGCGGGGCACGGTTTGCATGGCGTTATAGATGCCCAACTCTTGCGGGCCACCGTGGATCGGGGTCTGGCCGGAGACTTGAATGTCGCCCCAGCGGGTCAGGCCGAATTTGGCGACGTCGGCGGCCGAGGCCAGCATGGCTTCGCGCAGGGCGTTGGCGACCGGCTCGCGGTCGATGGCCAGGCCGCGTGGCGTGGTCAGGGGCTGCGCGGGGTCGAAGGCGACGCGCCAGGCGTCTGGGATTTGCTGCAGGTGTTCCACCAGGTTGATGAAGTGCACCAGGCCCACGCCGCTGTCTAGGTTGGCGTGTTGGTCCCAGTTTTTCAGGCTGTCACACAGCGGCTGCAAGGCGGCGCGGTCGGCACCGAGGTGTTTGGCGCAGAACGCCAGTAGGTCGGGCATCACTTGGCCGGCGAGGTACACCTCGTTGTCCATCACCATGTTTCGCAGGTCGGCCACGCTTATCGGCTGGCTCTCCAAAGATTGCAGGCGCTGTACCGCGAAGCGGGCGCGTGGGCCGAGGCCGATGTGGTCCTGGCTGATGACCGGCGAGAAACCGGTCAACGGCGCCTTGGGGTTGGCCATCCACGCGGAGTCGTTGGAGTGCTGCACGTAGTCGGTGCGCTCCAGCTGCGGCAGTTGGTCGGCGGCGAAGATGCCGGCCTGTGCTGCACGCGGGTCTACGTCCCAGGCGCAGGCGCTGTGGGCACCGTCGAGCATGATCAATTGCAAGCCGGCCCGTGGGTCGCTGCATTGCGCGAGTTTGGCGGCGCTGACGTTGGGCACCACCGACAGGTTCATGTACAGGCTCTGGCCCTTGTCGTCCGCGGCCACGGTGTTGACCCACGGGATGCCTTGCAGCGTGTGCACCGAGGTTTGCAGGTCCTTGAGGCTGGCGGCGCGGTTCATCGCGTACCACTGCTGCAAGACGCGGTCATTGCCCAGGTTGGCGTCGCGCAGGCTGAACGCGTAGTGGCTGTCCCAATCCAGTTTGCCCGGCCATTGCACCACCGGGCCGAATTGTGAGCTGTAGACGGTATGGGTGACGTCTTTGACGCTGCCATCCGCCTGCTTGACCTGCACCCTGACCGGGGTTTGGTCGAGGGCAATGGAGTGGCCGTCCAACAGGTAACGCGTGGAATCCTTGGGATCAAGGGTGAGGCGATACAGCGTGAAATGCTTGGAGGTGTCGACCGTGTGGGTCCAGGCCACGTGCTGGTTGAAGCCGATATTGATCACCGGCAAGCCCGGCAACGCGGCGCCCATCACATCCAGTTGGCCCGGGATGGTCAGGTGCATCTCATAAAAACGCATGCCACCCACCCACGGAAAGTGCGGGTTGGCCAGCAGCATGCCACGGCCATTGAATGAACGGTCACGGCCTATGGCGACGGCGTTGCTGCCACGGTCGAGGGTGAAGCGCTGTTGATTGACCGCCGCCAGTTCGAACGCCTTGGCGTCGGGCTGCACACTGGCCGTGGCTTGGGGTGGCGTCGCGCCGACCAGGGCTTCGGCGAATTGGCCTACACCGCCTTCTACCAGGAGCCGGCGGGTCAGCTTCACCAAATCTTCAACGACAAGGGGGCGTACCCACGCGGCCTGGCATTGTTTCGGCGTGCCCTGCTCTTTCAGGTAACGGTTGTAGCCTGCCACATAGCCGGCAATGCGCTGCTGCATCTGCGGCGTCTGCGCGTTCCAGAACGCCGCCACCGCCTGCGGGCTGTTGAGCCACGTGAAAAACACATCGCTGGCGAGGTTGTTGCGCTCTTCCAGGGTTGCCTGGTCCGGGCCGAAGAACCTGGCGCGCTCGCCATTCACGGTGACCACTTCGTTGGCCAGCAGGCACAGGTTGTCCTGGGCATACGCGTAGCCGATGCCAAACCCCAGGCCGCGCTCATCGCTGGCGCGAATATGCGGGACGCCGTACGTGGTGCGGCGAATCTCCGCCGACGCGGCTGTCGAGGCCACCTGCTCGCGCGCCGACGCCACAAGACTCAGGCCCAGCAACACCCCGGCCACGCATACCCTGGACAACCCGTTGGAAATAATCACGCAAGCTCCACAGTCAAATTGAACACCCTCACAGGGGGCAGTTACCCCACCGTAAGGACGCAAACAACCGGGAATAATTTAGGCTGCGAGCGCGTTTAATTAAGGCGTTCGCGCTGTGACAGAACCGATACCGACAAAATTTCTACATCCGGCACTTCATGATTTTGCTCGCTCGTTCGTCTTATTAACTAAGAGCGCCATCATTTTCCTGATCAGGCTCTGATAAGGAGTTTTTTGCATGTATAACCC
>NZ_JBARTQ010000694.1:0-27982 GCF_049645325.1 Pseudomonas sp.
GACTGCAGCAGCGCTTCAATCTCTTCAAACCCCGGCCGCGCCATTACCTCCGGCTGACAGCAGCGTTCCTGCAGCGCTTTGAGCGCCTCGTCGCTTACCCCGTCAACCCGCTCCAGCAATTCCCCCAGCAACACCCCGAACGCGCGCACTTCAATACGCTGTAACGCCCTGGTTTCCTCGGTGTCCGCCGTGGCATGGAACGACGCCGCGCCAAAATCCCCCAGCAAGCAATCACCTGCCGCATTCCACAGAATATTGTGGCCGTACAGGTCGCCATGCGTGATGCCGTGCCGGTGCAGGTGCGCCGCCACCGAGGCAACGCCGCGTGCCATGCGCAAGGCCACTTCGACGCTGAACCGCGTGGAGGGTTCGTAGATATCGCGGGTGCACGAGGCCAGGCTGGGCAAGGCCGCGAGGTTGCGGTAGCTCGGGTCGATCAGGTCCATCACCAGCGCAGCCTGGTCATCGGGGTGGTCAACCACGCGGCCTTCCACCTTGATCAGGTTCGGGTGCAACCCGGCAGCGATGCAGGCCTGCATTTCGTGCAACGGCGAGCCGTCGCTGGTGATCGTGCCTTTGTACAGTTTGACCGCGACGGGCAGTGCGTGCGGCGTCCACAGCGCCTTGCGAATGATCCCGGATGCGCCTTCGCCCAGCACTTCGCCCAGTTCCAGTTCAGGCCAGGGAATCTGCGGCGTCGCGTCATCAGCGGCCACCTCCACCGCGCTTTCCACCGGGTTACCGGCATAGGCCAGCCAGGTCAGGCTCGGCATCGTCAGCAGCCACTGTGGCAAGTGCGTCAGGCGGTTGGAGGCGATGCGCAGCAGTTCCAGGTTCTGGCACTGGGCCAAGCTTGGCGGCAGCTGCGTCAATTGGTTGCCGGCCAGCATGAGTTTTTGCAGCAGTGGGCGCTCGCCCAGCTCATTGGGCAGTTGGCTGATGCGGTTGTCGGTGAGGATCAGCCAGCGCAGCAGCGGCGGCAGCGCGGCGGCGGGGACGTGGCTGATCTGGTTGGCCTTGAAACCGATCATGCTCAGCTTTGCGCACTCGCCCAGGCAGCCGGGCAACTCGGTGAAGGCGTTGTCAGAGCAGAACAGCACGCGCAAGTGCATCAGGCGGTGCAAGTCGTCAGGCAGGCTGCTCAGGGCGTTGCCCGTGAGGTTGAGGATTTCCAGGGAGTCGGCCAGTTCGAAGATTTCCCGGGGGAATTCGGTCAGCCCGCAGGACAGATCCAGGCGCGTGATGCCGGCCAATTGGCCGGCCTTGAGTTGGGCGAGGGTATTCATGAACGGCGCGGTCACTCGGCAAGAGGGCGTAAATGGCGCTCATGATACCGGGTCAGGCGCGTGTTGCGGGCTGACCGTGTGCAATTGGTGCAGGCGGCTGGCGGTGCGGGCGAGGTCGATGGCCTCACCACTCAAGGCGCTTTCCAGCGGTTGTTCGCCGATCAGGGTCAGTTGCTTGTCGCGGTCGTAAAGCACATCCACCAGGTTGATAAAGCGCTGCTGCACGGCGATCGGGCAGTCTGCCAGCAGTGGCAGCCCGTCGATCATCCAGTGGTCGTAGTCCTGGCACAGCAGCAGGTAATCCATCACCGCCGTGAGTTGTTCGCAGAGGTCGTTGAACGTGAAGGCGATGGTGCGTGCGTGATGGCGGCGACAGGTCAATTGGCGAGTGCCGACGGTCAACGCCAGCGCAGGGCAATCGGCCGCGGGCAGCCCGAGTGCCAGGCGTTGTTCTGCCGTGCCGGGCCAGACGTAATGGCCGCGGGTGAAGCGCTGTTGCGCGTGGGCCTGGGGCAGGCTGCGAAAATCCTTGGGTGAACTGACTTCGAGCACGTCCATGCGCGCAGCGATCAAGTCGATCACCGGCTTGAAACGCTCGTGGTACAGCGGGTTGGGCAGTAAGCCGGCGGGCGCGTAGTTGGACGTCACCAGCACCAGCATGCCGCGTTGGAACAGTGCCCGGAACAGCCGGCTGATGAGCATCGCATCGCCGATGTCGTGGACGTGAAACTCGTCGAAACACAGGACCTGACAGCCCGACAGCAGCTCGTCGAGGGTGACGCCCAGGGCATCGTCATGCCCTTGGTGTTTGAACATGCCACGGTGCAGGCGCGCAAAGAACTCGTGAAAGTGCACGCGCTGCTTCTCGGCAATCGGCAGCGCCTGGAAAAAACCGTCGAGCAGCCAGCTTTTGCCGCGCCCCACCGGGCCATGCAAGTACAGGCTGCGCGTGGGCTGGCCGGCGAGCAGGTGTGTGGTTTCGCGTGCCAGCGCCGCAATCGCCTGGTCTTGGCCTGCGCTGAGGGTATAGCCCTGTTGCGCGGCCTTGCGTTGGAAGAAGGTGAGGATCGGCGAGGCGCCCACGGCCTCGGTGTTTTTACCGAGCAGGCGCCGGATCAGGGAAAGCACGGCCAATGCAGGTCTCTCTGGGGTTCGGTGGTCGCTCACTGTAGGGCGCCCGCGACGATTTGACCAATAGAGAAGGGCGCGGCCAGCTATCTCGAAACGGCATGGCGCAGGCGCAAACCTGGCCAGACTGGCAGTTTCCCCCTGAGTGACTAACCTCCTACACAGCAGTCACCCCTGTATAAGGAATTGGGGCAGTGAAGGGACCCGCAGTATTGGCAGTCATGGGCGCGATGCTCTGCAACACGGCTTATGCTGCGCAACTCCAGGTGGAGGTGCGCATCGACGTGCAGCGGGGCTGCCAGTTGGTGGGCACTACCCGCACTGCTGGCATCGAGCAACTTGGCGTATTGGATTTCGGCAGCGGCCCGCGTCTGGATGACCCGGCCGGCCCCCTGAGTGCGGCCCTGATCAGCCAACGCCAGCCCCGCCTCGAATGCAACCCCGACACCCCTTACCAGATGCGCGTTGACGGCGGCCTGCATGGCGGCGTTGGCGAAGTGCGCTACCTGAGCGCCGCAAGCCCTTCGAGCAAGCCCATTCCCTATCGAATTTATGCCGACGCTGCGCGGCGCATTCCATTACCCGTAAATGAACCGCTGAGCGGGCGCGTGCCGGACTCCGGCACGGTCGACCTGCCGCTGTATGGCCGTATCGAGCCGCTCAAGACAATTCCCGCTGTCGGCCGCTATACCGACCTGCTCAAGGTCACGGTCACATGGTAAGCCGGGGCTGGGCCCTCGTGGCCATGGGCGGCCTGTTGCTGCTGGCCAATGACGCCCAGGCAGCCGTCACCGGGCAGGTCCACGCGCGGCTGGTGATTACCGCCAGTTGCGAGGTGAGCAAAGGTGTGGAAAGCGCACCGGTGAGCCCTACAGGCGGGAGCGCATTGCTCGACTTCGGCAGCCAGGGCCCGACCTGGAATGACACGTTGGGCGCAGGCGTAACCGATGGGAGCAAGGCGCCACTGTCGGTGTCGTGCAACCCGTCAGTGGTCAGCAGTTTCACCGTGACGATCGACGGCGGCGCCCACGGTGACGGCACCACGCGGCGCTTGAGCAATGGCCGCCAGACTATTCCTTATCGGCTGTCAGCTGATCCGCTGGGGCAAAGCACCTACAGGATCGGCCAGCAACGCAATTTCGTCGTGGCCAAGGGCACACAAGTACCGATCCCGGTATTCGGTTCCGTGGTGGCGAATACCAGGGCCTTACCGGCCGGCATCTACACAGACACCCTGACGGTGACTCTGGATTGGTAACCATGAGGATGAACATCATGCATGCACTTGTATCGAAAGCGGTTTTTCCATTGATAGCGCTGGCGTGGGTGTCGGGTGCGCAGGCGGCCACGGTGGCCGGTACTGTTTCTGCGACGTTAATCCTGACCAGCAGTTGCCAGGTCAATGGGGCGGCGGCGACGGGCGGGATGAGCTTCGGTAACTTGAACTTCGGTACGGCCAACAGCCTGTTCACCGAAGCCGACGGCCAGGTATTGGGCGGCGGCGGCGGCGCATTGTCGATTCTGTGTTCGGCGGGTACCTCGCCGACGTTGACGGTGGCGGCGGGCGCCAATGACGGCAAGTCCCCCGGCGGCACGCGTGCGCTGTACGACGGCGTCGCCAACTACGTGCCGTATGACCTTTACACCGACAGCGGCCATTCGACGTTGCTGGCGATCAATGGGGTGATCCCCCTGGCGCTGAGTACCGGGGTGGCCCAGGCCGTGAACATTTACGGTAAGGCGACGGGTAAAGCAGGGCTGCCGGCCGGCACCTACACCGACATCGTTAACGTGACGCTGACGTTCTAAGTGCCATGAGCCGGGGAGGGTGGGTGGCGTTGGCGGTGTGCGTCGGCTGGGGTATGCCGGTGTCGCTGCTGGCGGTGACCAGCCAGTCGTTCCAGGTCAGCGCGACCATCACGCCGGGGTGCCTGGTGGTGGGTGGTGGCACGAACTACGGCAACGTGGCGTTCGGCACGTTTTCAGCACTGGCGACCAGCACGGCATCCGTCGCACTCACCAGTGGCGTAACCCTGCAATGTACGCCGGGGGTCGCCCTGAGCATGAGTGTGGACGGCGGGCTGCACAACAACAGCGGCCGACGCATGCAGCTCACTAGCGGCAGCGCCCAGGTGGCTTATTCGCTGTTTCGGGACGCGGCTTTCAGCCAGGCCCTGGGTATCAGCCAAAGCGTCAGCGTGACGTACAGCAACGCGAACAGCATCACCTTGCCGATTTATGGGCGAGTGCAGTTACCGGGTAACCAGCCTGGGGGGACGTACAGCGACACGTTGCAGGTGCAGCTGTCGTGGTAAGGCGATTGGCATAAGGAGTGAGATCTATGTTTGCAGCTTCCCGGCAATGGTGGGCAGCGGGTTTTAGCGGGTTGTTGGCATTGGCGGCGGGGCAGGCGCAGGCGGCCAGTTCGGTGCTGATCTGGCCGATCGACCCGGTGCTGGAGGCCGACCAACAGGCCAGCGCACTGTGGCTGGAAAATCGCGGCACCGAGACCGCTAACCTGCAGATCCGCGTGTTTGCCTGGACCCAAAGCGGTTTTGACGAGCAATACCAGAACCAGCGCGATGTTATCGGCAGCCCGCCGCTGGCGAAGATCGAGCCGGGCCAGAAGCAATTGGTGCGCCTGACGCGTACCAAAGACGTGCCGCCGGGCCAGGAGCTGGCCTATCGCATCATCATTGATGAAATTCCGTCGGCCACGCCTCCGGCAGCCCCGGCAGATGGCAAGACCGCTGCGGCGATCCGCTTCCAGATGCGTTACTCGGTGCCGTTGTTCGCCTACGGCCCAGGCCTTTGGAGCAAAGTCGACGGCACCCGCGACCGCGATCCGAAGAGCGCAGGCAAGCCTGACCTGAGTTGGAAAAAAGTCTCGGTGGGCGGGCACAGCTACGTCGAGATGCGCAACCAGGGGGCGGTGCATGCGCGCTTGACCGATGCCACCTTCAAGCAGGGTGGCCAGCCGCGCCCGTTGGTGGAAGGGTTGATGGGGTATGTGCTGCCGGGCGCGACCATGCGTTGGCCGGTGCCCGAGGGCCTGCCGGCCGATCAGCCGTTGCAGGTGCGAGTCAATGGTGCGACGCAATTGGAGAGCCTCGCACCGGGGCGGTAACGCAGTGCGGTAGGGCATGGAGCAGCCCCTGATGTTAACGGATGGAGATGTCCATTGATGGACACAAAGTGTTGGTGAGCCACGATCGAGCTCGATGTCTTTGGCGGTCGGTGTGGGTGGTGGGTGGTTTGTCTGGCCTGGCGCTTGCGCCGCCGGGCTTCGCTGCGCCATTACCGCCCCCTCCCAGCAGTATGGAGGCTGTTGCCGATGCGCAGTTATTCCTGGAGTTGGTGGTCAACCAGATGGACACCGGTCGCGTGGTTGCCGTCAATCAGCGCGCCGGGCAGCTGTACTTGCCGGCGTCCGTGTTGCAGGAAGTCGGTATGAAACTGCCGGGTGAGGTTCCCACGGAGGTTGCATTGGAAAACCTGCCCGGCCTGCACACCGACTACGACAGCCAGGGCCAGCGCCTGATGCTCAGCGTGCCGCCCGCCTGGTTGCCGGAGCAATTTATCGGCAACCGCAACAACTACCCACGCACTCCGGCGCTGACCAGCTTCGGCGCATTGCTCAACTATGACGCCTACCTTAACGATACGGATGACTCGGGCACCTACCTCGGCATCTTCAACGAGGTCAGGCTGTTCGACACCTGGGGCACGCTGTCCAACACAGGCCAGTACCGCACCACCATCGGCCGTGAGACGGCCGGCAGCAGCCTGGATAACGGCTATCGGCGTTATGACACCACCTGGCGGTTTTCCGACGATGAACGTCTGTTGACCTATGAAGCGGGTGATGTGATCAGCGGCGCCTTGCCCTGGAGTACGTCGGTGCGTCTCGGTGGTGTGCAAGTGTCACGGGACTTCGGGGTACGTCCGGACCTGGTGACCTACCCTTTGCCACAGTTTGCCGGCGAGGCGGCGGTGCCGTCGTCGGTGGACCTATTTATCAACGGTTACAAATCCAGCAGTGCCGACCTGCAGCCCGGGCCATACACACTGACCAACGTGCCGTTTATCAATGGCGCGGGGGAGGCGGTGGTGGTCACCACCGACGCCCTCGGCCGTCAGGTATCGACCACGGTGCCGTTTTATGTGACCAGCACCCTGCTGCAAAAGGGCTTGTCAGACTTCTCGGTGGCGGCGGGTAATCTGCGTCGCGACTACACCTTGCGCGATTTTGGTTATGGGCCCGGTGTGGCCAGCGGCACTTTCCGTTACGGGCTATCGGATGTGTTTACGCTGGAAAGCCATGCCGAAGCTTCCAACGACCTGACCTTGGGCGGCGTGGGCGGCAACCTGCGCATGGGCAACTTCGGTGTGCTCAACACGGCCGTCAGCCAGAGCCAATATGACGGCAGGACCGGCCAGCAACTGAGCCTGGGTTACCAATACAGCAACCAGCGCTACAGCTTTTCGTATCAACGGGTGGAGCGCCGTGACGAATACGCCGACTTGAGCCTGATCGATACGCCCTACGCCAGCCTCAGCAAACGCAGCCAGCAGGCCACCTTGAGCCTGAACCTCAACGATTTTGGCAGCCTGGGTGTGGGCTATTTTGACGTGCAGGCCGCCGACGACTCTCGCACTCGGCTGGTCAACATGACGTGGAGCAAGTCGCTGTGGCGCAACAGCAGTTTTTACCTGTCGGCCAACCATGAAGTGGGGGACAGCAGTTGGGCGGTACAGGCGCAATTAGTCATTCCGTTCGACACGTACGGCAGCCTGAGCCTTGGCACCGAGCGCAGCAAAACCGGGCAGAGCCAGCAGCGGGTCAATTACAGCCGTGCTGTGCCCTCCGAGGGCGGCGTGGGCTTCAACCTGGGCTACGCCAGCGGGGATGGGCCGGCTTATCGCCAGGCCGACCTGACCTGGCGCCTGCAATCGGTGCAGTTGCAGGCGGGCGTGTACGGCAGCAGCGACGCTGAAACCCGTTGGGCGGATGCCAGTGGCTCGTTGGTGTGGATGGACAATCAGGTGTTCGCCGCCAACCGTGTCAACGATGCGTTTGTGGTGGTGAGCACGGACGGTTTCAGTGGCGTGCCGGTGCGCTATGAGAACCAGGTGGTGGGTGAAACCGACCGCAACGGGCACTTGCTGGTGCCGTGGACCAGCGCCTATTACCGGGCCAAATACGAGGTCGATCCGCTGAACCTGCCGTCCAACGTGCAAGTGCCGAACGTCGAGCAACGGGTTGCTGTGCGCCGTGGCAGCGGCTATCTGCTGGAATTCCCGATGCGTCGCGTGCTCGCGGCGAGTATCACCTTGGTTGACGCCCAGCATCAGGACTTGCCGCTGGGCAGCCAGGTACGGCATGAGCAGAGCGGCGCGCTCGCGGTGGTGGGCTGGGACGGCCTGGTCTACCTGGAAAACCTGGTGGCGCATAACACGTTGCAGGTCACAGTCGGTAACGGCCAGACGTGCCAGGCCACGTTTGAACTGGATGCCACACAGGAGCAAGTGCCGCTGATCGGGCCACTGGTGTGCCAATGACATAAGGAGTGTGCGTGTGCGGGTCAAGGAATGGGTGTGGCGGTGGTTGTTGTTGGCAAGCCTGGGCGTTTCGGCACAGGTGCAGGCGGTGTGTTCGGTGGTGGCCACCGTACCGGCCAGCTTTGGCACGACGGTCAGTTCGATGACTGTGCGAACCGCGTCCCAGCCCAGTTCCACCACCAACGCCGGGTTGAGCTGCACCCCGGCCGTGTTGTCGGTGCTGGCCTCCAGCGACCATTTCTACGCGACCGTCAGCGGCTCGACGCAAGGCGGGTTGGTCGGGCCGACCGGGGATGTCATCAACTATACGGTCTATGCCAACAACACCACGTCGTTTCCGATGACACGCGGCACGGCCTTCGATTTCGGTGGCAGTGGCGGTATTGCCGCGTCACTGGGGCTGGTTTTTGGACCGGGTACCAAAACCGTGCCGCTGTATTTCGCCACCAACATCGGCAGTAACGTGGCAGCTGGGGTGTATAGCGAAACCCTGAGCATTTTCTGGAACTGGAATTATTGCTCGGGTATCGGGCTTGGCGGGATATGCCTGGGCCGCGAGGTCAACAGCGGCACGGCGACGTTGAACGTCAGCATGACCGTCGTCAATGACTGCCAGATCACCACCCCGCCGATTGCATTTGGCAGTGCCCCGGTGGTCAGTGCCTTCGCCACCGTCAATGGCCAGGCCAGCGTTGCCTGTACCAAAGGCAGCGCCTACACCGTGGGCCTCAGCGACGGGCAGCACCCAGTCAGTGTGGGCGGCCGCCGACAGATGATCTCCGGCACCAACTTCCTGGCTTACGACATCTTCCAGGGCGCCGGCAGCACTCGCTGGGGCAGCGTCGGCGCGGCGCGACGGGCCAGTTCGTCTGCCGAGGTCAACCCGGGCAATGGTCTGGGCACCGGCAGCCAGGTATTCAACTACAACGCCAAGGTCTACACCGACCAGACCACGCCGCCGGGGGGGACCTACCTGGATAACGTGGTGCTGGACGTCGGGTTTTAGAACTTCAGCATCTGCGTGGTGGGCTGGTCCGCCGGGCTGACCACCGCATAGTTGTAGCCGGCGCCCGACCAGTACTCGGCCTGCAGGCCGTCGGCGCTGCGGCGGCCACGCGGCAGGAAACCGTTTTCAGGGCCCGGTGGCCGAATGTAGAAACTGATGCGGCGACCTTGCGGGTCCTCGTACAACACCATGGCCGCCGCGCCTTGCTCCGTGGTGAGCAAACGCCCGCTGACGGGCTTGAAGCCTGATTGGCTCAAGTCAGGCAGGCGGTGGGCCTGGTTGAAGTAGTGGTCCAGCCAGGCCTGCATGGTGCCGCCGTCTTGAGTGCTGTAGTCCGCCGGCATGATGCCGTCCTGGGCAAACAAGCGGAATGCTTGCATCGCATCGGCCATCGGCAGCATCGGCGGTTGGGTCACTTCGCGGGCATGCCAGCCACCCAGGCCACCGAGGCTGACGGCGATCAGCAGCACGGCCGCCGTGGCGAAGTGGCGGCGCGATTGATGCTTGATGCGCTGGCGAATCAGCGCCGGGTCCAGGTCGGGGTTGGCCGGTTGCTGCAAGGCACCGCTCAATGACGCGCGCAGCACGTGCGCATCCTGTTGCCAGGCCTGGACTTGGGCGGCCACATCGGGGTGTGACGCCAACCAGGTCTCTAGCACCCGGCGGTCACTGTCCAGCAGTTGGTGGTCGACGTAGGCGTGCAAATCGCGTTCGCTGGGGGGAAGGCTGATCATTTGAGTATCCGCAGGGAAGGGCTGGCAATTTCGCCATCACTGAGTTGACGCAAGGCTTGCCGCGCGCGTGACAGGCGTGACATCACGGTGCCGATCGGCACATCGAGGATGTGCGCGACGTCCTTGTAGCTCAAGCCCTCGACCGACACCCAAAGCAGCAGGGCTCGCTGCTCGGTGGTGAGCTGGTCGAAGGCTTGCAGGGCCGATTGGGCCATCACCGTACGTTCGACCGAGGGTTGTGCGTCGTCACGGCCGGTAAAGAATTCGAGCATGCGTGCGTAGCGCCGGCTGCGCCGGTGGGCGTCGAGGAACTGCCGGTAGAGGATCGAGAACAACCAGGCGCGCAGGTCGCCTTCGATGCGCTTGTCGGCCCAACTGATGATCGCCCGTTCCAGGGTCGACTGCACCAGGTCGTCGGCGCTGCTGGCGTTACGGGTCAGGGAAACGGCAAAACGCCGCAACCTGGGGATGAGTTCACGTAGCTGTTCGTCGAGTTCATGCATGGTCGTCTGGCTGGTCACTACGCTGGGACTAGAGAGACGTCCGGCGTTGAAGGTTATTCCCGGCCCTGAAAAATAAACTCAAGGCCCTGGAATAGAGCGGATCGGCGTTCGTCTTAATGCTCCGACCTTATGTTTCACCCCCTAAGGCCTTAGGCCCTGGAGTCACTTCATGGTAGATCACTCATCACCGCCCCGTCCGCCGTTGAGCACTGCGAGCCTGATCGCGCGACTCGCCGGGATCGGTGCCGTGGTTGCGGTTGTTGCCGGGGCATTTGCCTACGTCAACGGCTCTCTCGACCCACAGCGCCTGCGCCCTAAAACCCTGGTCAATGCCCTGGAAACCAATAACGGTATACACCCGGGCTTCCGCCGCAACCACGCCAAGGGTGTGTGCGTGGCCGGTTACTTCGAGAGCAGCCCGGACGCGCGTGCGTACTCCAGTGCCCAAGTGTTCAGCGAAGCGAAAACCCCGGTAATCGGGCGCTTTGCCTTGCCCAGCGGCAACCCTTACGCGCCGGACAGCAGTGTGCCGATCCGCAGTTTCGCCCTGCAATTGACCCAGGCCAACGGCCAGCAATGGCGCACGGGAATGAACAGTATGCCGGTGTTCCCGGTGGGCACGCCTGAAGCGTTTTATCAGATGCTCAAAGCCGGTGCGCCAGACCCGGCCACCGGCAAGCCGAACCCGGCGAACATGCCGGCGTTTTTCGCCTCCCACCCGGAAACGGCACCATTCCTGGCATGGGTCAAGACCGCCAAACCGTCGGCCAGCTACGCGACGGAAACCTATAACGGCATCAACGCGTTTTACCTGGTGACAGCCGACGGCAAGCGCCAGGCCGTACGTTGGGGCGTGGTACCGCAAAGCCAGGATGCGCCAGGCGATACTGCGCCCTCAGGCAGTGACTTTCTGGAAAAAGACCTGGTGCAGCGCCTGACCTCAGGGCCGTTGCGCTGGCAGTTGAACATGACCTTGGCCAACCCGGGCGACCCGCTGGACGACGCCAGCAAACCCTGGGCCGGTGAGCACAAGGTGCTGAACGCCGGCACCCTGGTGCTGCAAAGCAGCCAGCCGCAGGCGGACGGTGATTGCCGCGACATCAACTTTGACCCGCTGATTTTGCCCAGTGGCATCGAAGCCTCCAACGACCCGTTGCTGGCCGCACGTTCGGCAGCCTATGCCAGTTCGTACCTGCGCCGCGCCGGTGAAGTCAGCCCGCTGCACAGCGCCCCTCAGGAGTCGAAGCCATGAATGCTCAACCACGGTTTTTCGCACCCTTGGCCCGCCTGCTGCATTGGTTGATGGCACTGATGATCATCGCCATGCTGTTTATCGGCGCGGGCATGGTTGCGTCGGTCTCGGAACGGCATGAATGGCTGATTCACCTGCACAAACCGCTGGGGATTGCGATCCTGGCGCTGGTGATCGTGCGATTGGTGGTGCGTTTTTCCACCCGGCAACCGCCGTTGCCCGCCGATTTGCCACTTTGGCAGGCATTGGCGGCCAAAGCCTCCCACGTACTGCTCTACGCGTTGATGCTGGTGTTGCCATTACTGGGCTGGGCGATGATTTCGGCGGCCGGTGACCCGGTGATGCTCAGCAGTTCGGTGCAATTGCCGGCGTTGGTGAGCGCGAATGCGCCGCTGTTTGCGTTCCTGCGCAAGGCCCATGGCTATCTCGCCTACCTGTTGTTCCTGACGGTGCTGGTGCACCTGGCGGCGGCGTTGTTCCACGGGCTGATCCGTCGTGACGGCGTGCTGCAAAGCATGACCGGCACCAAGGACTGATGCCGGCGGGCGAGGCGGTTAGCGCAGCGCGGAGACGATATCGGCCACGCTGCTTAATACGTCCTTGCCCAGCTGCTTTGAGCGTTCGCCTGACCAACCGGTTTTCGGGTTGGGCGCGTCGTCGTTGTCCTTGAAGGGCATTTCCAGGGTCAGCGACAAGCAGTCGTACTGCTCACCGACGGCATTGCAGGCCAAGGTCATATTGGCTTCGCCCGGCAGGTCGCGGGTGTAGCCGTGGGCGGTCTGGAAGTCGCGGGTGAGGGCGCTCAAGTGGCTGCGGAAGTGTTTTTCCAGCGCTTCGATACGCGGCGTATAACCCGGGTTGCCTTCGCAACCGGCGGTGAACACGTAGGGGATTTCTTCGTCGCCGTGGATATCGAGAAACAGGTCGACGCCGTATTTCTCCATCTGCTGCTGGGCAAACAGCACTTCGGGGCTGATCTCCTGGCTGGCGCTCTGCCAGGCACGGTTGAGGTCCTGGCCCATGGCGTTGGTGCGCAAGTGGCCGTGGAAAGCGCCGTCGGGGTTCATGTTGGGGATCAGGTACAGGTCGGCAACGGCCAGGAGCTTTTTCAGCTCGGCATCACCGTCCTGTTGCAGGCGTTCGATGATGCCTTCCATGAACCATTCGGCCATGTGCTCACCGGGGTGTTGCTGGGCAATGATCCAGACTTTGCGCTGGCCCTCGCCACCTTTGCCGCGGCGTAGCAGTTGGATATCACGGCCTTCGGCACTTTTGCCGGTGGCGAGCAACTGGGTGCCGGCGCGGCTCAGGGCTTGCTCGATCAGCCAGTCGTGGCGCTCACGGCTGTAGGGTTCGAAGTAAGCGAACCAGGCGTGTTTTTCGCGGGTTTCCAGCGTGATGTGAAGGGTCTCGCCATCAAAGCGCGTGGGTACGCGGAACCAGTTGATATGGTCGTAGGACGCCACGGCGTTGTAGCCGCTCCAGGCGTTTTTATAGGAAGACTGGCTCGCATTGCTCAGGCGGAAACTGTGGGTATGGCCCACGTGCATGCCTTCGGCCTTGAAGTGAAACCATTGGAAATGGGGGCTGCGGGTATCGGGCTTGATTGCCAGCAGCAATTGGTAAGCATCGCTGGCATCCAGGACCTGGATGTTGCCGCTGTCGAAGTCGGTGCTGATCTTGATGGAGGTCAAGGCCACGGTCATAGTCTGATTGCCTGAATATGAGTGTTGTGGCGGATATCTTACACAGGAGTCAGGCAAAATCTTGATGCAAAATTGTTGCATGGAGGAGGGGGCGTCATCCCTGACGCGACAGCAGCTTAGAATCTATGAGATTGATTCTCAAGCGCTATTTCGCAAAGATCCGGGCTAGAGCGCTCGTTCGGCTTTCTTTTGGCGATGCTCTTTTGCTACCATGCGCGCCATCAAGCAACACACAGTCTTCATTAGCCTGAAGCCATGCCAGAAAAACTGGCAAAAAAAAGACCCGGCCAAAGAGCCGGGTCAAAAACCGTGATTAGCCTGATGAGGAGATATTCCAAGAGTCCGACCTAAGGTCCCTTGGTCTATCGACTGATCTCGCGATCAGCTGGGTCCAATAATAATCATTATCATTTGCAAGTCAAATGTTTTTATCCATGGGATAGAAATATTTATCTTCGCGCCTGCTTATGCGCCTGCCTGACCTGTGGCTGGCGCCTGCAACGAACGCTCAACCATCGCCTTCGCCATATCGATCAAATACACCACTGAAAATGCCAGGTCTCGCTGATTGCCCTGATGGCTGCTCGCCGATTCGTAGGCTGTAGCGGCTGCGCTGCGCAACAGCTCCGATGCGTGCACCAGGGCTTCTTCCTGGCTGATGCCGGGCTTGATGGCGAACAAGGTCCCGTCCGGGACGGATGCCGACATATCTTCTTTCAAGTAATAGTCCAGCGCACGCCGGGCGGCGCCGCTGTTGCGCATGCCGTGCAATTCGTCGTTTTCAGGTGTGTCGGGCAGGAGGTACGGGGCTGTCGTCATAAGGGTCGGTACTCTGGTGGTGGGGCGAAAACCATAGAACCGATGATAGTACGTATCGTATTTATGTCCTTTTATGGATTACTACAAACTGTTTATTGCCCTGAAAAATACGCAACGTATTGTCAGCCCCCATGGATAACTGGATAGCGTTGGTCAGAGCCAACATGAAAGACCGCAAGGTCACGCAGGATAAACTCGCCGAGCGCTTGGGCATGTCCCAGGGCGGCGTCGGCCATTGGCTCAACAAGCGCCGTGTGCCGAGCCTGGCGGACATGAACCGTGTGCTCGCGGAATTGGGGCTGGGTTACCTTGAGGTTACGCTGGACATTCGTGAAAGGGCCGATGAGGAACCGGCACTGGAAAAACACTACAACCCGTATTTCCGTTACCCGGTCAGTGACTGGAGAGGTGTCTGCGAAATTCGCGAGGAGCGCGCGGCCTATGGTCCGGCGCGTTTTGAATTGACGGATTACCACGCCCAGGGCGAAGCCTTCTGGCTCCCCGTGACGGGCGACGCCATGACCGCTCCCAGCGGCCTGAGCATCGGCGCCGGGATGATGATCCTGGTGGACCCGGCCATCGATGCCGAACCCGGCAAATTGGTGGTCGCACAATGGGCCGACAGCACCCAGGCGACCTTTCGCCAGTTAATCGAAGAGAGCGGCCAGCGCTACCTGGTGCCGCTCAACCCGACGTATCCCAAGCTGCTGTTCACCGACGACTGCCGCATCCTCGGCGTCGTGGTGCAAGCCATGGCGAAGTTCTAGTCCGCCGCTTCCAACTCCACCAGCGCACTGCCTTCGGCAACCATTTCGCCTTCCTGGCAAAACAGCGCCTTGACCACCCCGGCCTGGGGCGCGCGGATGCTGTGCTCCATCTTCATCGCCTCCAGCACCACCAGCTGCGTACCGGCTTCGACGGCTTGACCCACTTCCACCAACACCCGCACGATGCTGCCGTTCATTGGCGCCGTGAGGCCGCCTTGATGAGACAGGTTGGCCTCGACGGCCGCAATCGGGTCAAACAGGCTGACGGCGTGCATCTCGCCGTCCCAGCGCAGGTACACCGTGCCTTCGCTGCGTACTGCGAGATGGGCACGCCGCACGCCGTGTTGCTCGATCCACAACTGCTCGCCCTGCCATTTTGCAGCGCCACTGACCAACGTCACCAGCCGGTCTTGGCCGCTACTGCTCAAGTGCAGCGACACCTCGGCTGGCAACCCCGCGCGAAATCCGCGTGTATCCGCCCAAGGCCCTTCACCGACCGGCAAGCTCTGCATAAAGGCTGCACCCGCCGCCTGCCAGAACTCATCGCTCAACGCCTTGGCCGCTGGCAACAACTCATCCTGATAACGCGGAATAAACCCGGTGTCCAAGTGCGCCGCCGCAAACGCCGGGTGCCCGATGATCCGCCGCAGAAAGCCCAGGTTGGTCTTAAGCCCGCCGATGGCAAACTCATCCAACATGCTCAGCAAACGCAGGCGCGCCTGTTCACGGTCTTCGCCCCAGGCAATCAATTTGCCGAGCATCGGGTCATAGAACGGTGACACGCTGTCGCCTTGCTCGACGCCGCTGTCGACGCGACGCCCTGGGCCTGGCGCGGATTCGCGGTAGAGCGCCAAGTGCCCGGTGGCCGGCAGGAAATCATTGGCCGGGTCTTCGGCATACAGGCGCACCTCAATCGCGTGCCCAATCAGCGGCACCTGCGCCTGGGTGATCGGCAGCGCCTCGCCCTGGGCGACGCGGATCTGCCAGGCCACCAGGTCGAGGCCGGTAATCGCCTCGGTCACCGGGTGTTCCACCTGCAGCCGCGTGTTCATCTCCATAAAGAAAAACTCGCCGCGCGCGTCCAGCAAAAACTCAACCGTACCCGCGCCCACATACCCGATGGCCTGGGCTGCACGCACGGCGGCTTCGCCCATGGCATTGCGCTGTTCAACGCTCAAGCCGGGCGCCGGGGCTTCTTCCACGACCTTTTGATGACGACGCTGAATCGAACAATCGCGCTCGTTCAGGTACAGGCAGTGGCCGTGCTGGTCGGCAAATACCTGGATTTCCACATGGCGCGGCTTGAGCAGGTACTTCTCCACCAGCATCTGCCCATTGCCGAAAGACGACAGCGCCTCACGCTGGGCGGAGGCCAGGGCTTCGGCCAACTGGCTGACGTCCTCGACCACCTTCATGCCCTTGCCACCGCCGCCGGCCGTGGCCTTGAGCAGCACCGGGTAGCCAATGCGCGCGCAGGCGGCGCGGAAGGTTTCGAGGTCCTGGGCTTCGCCGTGATAACCCGGCACCAGCGGCACCCCGGCGGTTTCCATCAAGGCCTTGGCGGCCGACTTGCTGCCCATGGCGTCGATTGCCGAGGCGGGCGGGCCGAGAAAGATCAGGCCGGCGGCTTCAATCGCGCGCGCAAACCCGGCGTTTTCCGACAGGAAGCCATAGCCCGGGTGAATTGCCTGGGCACCGCTGGCCAACGCGGCGGCGATGAGCTTGTCGATTTGCAGGTAGCTCTCAGTGGCCTTGCTGCCCCCCAGGTCCACGCGGATATCCGCCTCGCGGCTGTGCCGCGCGTCGCGGTCGGTGGCGCTGTGCACGGCCACGGTGGTCAGGCCCATGGCCTTGGCGGTGCGCATCACCCGGCAGGCAATCTCGCCGCGGTTGGCCACCAGCACGGTGGTCAGTGTGCTCATGAGCGTGGCTCCTGGGCTTGCCAGGTGGGCGGGCGTTTTTGCAGGAAGGCGCGCAGGCCTTCCTGGCCTTCGGTGCTGACGCGAATTCGGGCGATAGCGTTCTCGCAGTAGCGGCGCAGGGCCGGGGTGAGGGCGCCAGTGCCGACTTCACGCAGCAAGTCTTTGCTGGCGCGCATGGCTGCCGGGCTGTTTTGCAGCAAGTTGGTGGTCCACTGTTCAAGCTGCTGGTCCAGCTCGGCGGCAGGATAACTTTCTGCCAGCAAACCGATTTCACGCGCACGCTGGCCGCCGAAACGCTCGGCGGTCAGGGCGTAACGCCGCGCCGCCCGTTCGCCGATTGCCTTGACCACGAACGGGCTGATGACCGCCGGGGCCAAGCCAATGCGCACTTCCGACAGGCAGAACTGAGCATCATCCGCGCCAATCGCCATGTCACAGCAACTGATCAAGCCCAGCGCACCGCCGTAGGCCGCGCCTTGCACCACGGCCAGGGTCGGGATTTTCAGCTTGGCCAGGTTGTACATCAACTCAGCCAGCTCGCGGGCGTCGTCCAGGTTGGTGTGGTAGTCGAGTTCGGCCGACTGCTGCATCCAGGCCAGGTCGGCGCCGGCGCTGAAGTGCTTGCCACGCCCGCGCAGCACCAGGAAACGCAGGGATGCATCGCCCTGCACCTGGTCGAGGGCGATGATCAGTTCGCGGATCATCTCGGCATTGAACGCGTTGTTCTTGGCTTCACGACTGAGCCACAGCGTGGCAAAGCCGCGGCTGTCGGTGACCAGTTCGAGGGTGTTGAAATCGCTCATGGGGTACAGCTCCATTTACATGCGGAACACGCCGAAGCGGCTCGGCTCGATGGGGGCATTCAGCGCGGCGGACAGGGCCAGGGCAAGCACTTCGCGGGTTTGCAACGGGTCAATCACACCGTCATCCCACAGACGCGCACTGGAGTAATACGGGTGGCCCTGGGTTTCGTACTGGTCGAGGATCGGCTGCTTGATGGCGGCCTCTTCCTCTGCGCTGAACTCTGCGCCCGCACGTTCAGCCTGCTCGCGCTTGACCTGTACCAGCACGCCTGCCGCCTGTTCTGCGCCCATCACGCCGATGCGCGCGTTCGGCCACATCCACAAAAAGCGCGGGTCATAGGCACGCCCGCACATGCCGTAGTTACCGGCGCCAAAACTGCCACCGATGATCACGGTAAATTTTGGCACCTTGGCGCAAGCCACGGCCGTGACCAGCTTGGCGCCGTGCTTGGCGATGCCGCCGGCCTCGTACTTCTGGCCCACCATGAAGCCGGTTATGTTTTGCAGGAACAGCAGCGGAATCCCGCGCTGGCAGGCCAGCTCGATAAAGTGCGCGCCTTTTTGCGCGGCTTCGGCGAACAAAATGCCGTTGTTGGCCAGGATCGCCATTGGGTAGCCGTGCAGGTGCGCAAAACCGCACACCAAGGTGGTCCCGAACAGCGCCTTGAACTCATCAAACACCGAGCCGTCCACCAGCCGCGCGATGACTTCGCGCACATCGAAAGGCTGCTTGGCGTCGGCCGGGATCACTCCGTAAAGTTCTTCGCTGCTGTACAGCGGCGCCACGGGCGTGCGTTGTTGCAATTCGCCCTGCTTGCGCCAGTTGAGGTTGGCCACGCTGCGCCGGGCCAGGGCCAGGGCGTGTTCGTCGCTGTCGGCATAGTGGTCGGCGACGCCGGAGATCTTGCAGTGCACATCGGCACCGCCCAGGTCTTCGGCGCTCACCACTTCACCGGTCGCAGCTTTTACCAGTGGCGGCCCGGCGAGGAAGATGGTGGCTTGCTGGCGCACCATGATCGCTTCGTCCGCCATCGCCGGAACATAGGCGCCCCCGGCGGTGCACGAACCCATCACCACGGCGATCTGCGGAATGCCCTGGGCGCTCATATTGGCCTGGTTGAAGAAGATCCGCCCGAAGTGCTCGCGGTCCGGAAACACTTCGTCCTGACGCGGCAGGTTGGCGCCACCGGAGTCGACCAGGTAGATGCACGGCAGGCGGTTCTGCTCGGCGATGGTCTGGGCGCGCAGGTGTTTTTTTACCGTGAGCGGGTAGTAGGAGCCACCTTTCACCGTGGCGTCGTTGGCGACGATCATACATTCGACGCCTTCCACCCGGCCGATCCCGGCGATCACACCGGCTGCGGGTACGTCTTCGCCGTAGACTTGGTGGGCGGCCAATTGGCTGAGTTCGAGAAACGGCGAGCCTGGGTCGAGCAGGCGATTGATGCGTTCGCGAGGCAGCAGTTTGCCGCGCGAGGTGTGGCGTTCCTGGGCTTTGGCGCCGCCGCCTTGCTGTACGTTGGCAAGCAGGGTATGCAGGGCGTCGACCTGCTGGCGCATCGCCGCGCTGTTGGCGGCAAACTCCGCCGAGCGCGGGTTGAGTTGGGTGTGCAAGGTGGCCATGGCGCGCTCCTTCAGCGGGTTTCGTTGAAGAGTTCGCGGCCGATCAGCATCCGCCGAATCTCACTGGTGCCGGCGCCGATTTCATACAGCTTGGCATCCCGCAGCAGGCGCCCGGCGGGGAATTCGTTGATGTAGCCGTTGCCGCCAAGAATCTGGATCGCGTCGAGGGCCATTTGTGTGGCGCGCTCGGCGCTGTACAGAATCACCCCGGCTGCGTCCTTACGCGTGGTTTCGCCGCGCTCGCACGCCTGGGCCACCGCGTAGAGGTAGGCGCGGCTGGCGTTGAGTTGGGTGTACATGTCGGCGACCTTGCCCTGGATCAGCTGGAATTCGCCAATGCTTTGGCCGAACTGCTTGCGATCGTGGATATAGGGCACGATCAGGTCCATGCAGGCCTGCATGATCCCGGTCGGGCCGCCGGACAGCACCACGCGTTCGTAGTCGAGGCCGCTCATCAGCACTTTGACGCCGCCGTTGAGCACGCCGAGGATGTTTTCCTCGGGCACTTCAACGTCATCGAAAAACAGCTCGCAGGTGTTGGAGCCGCGCATCCCCAGTTTGTCGAACTTGTTGCTGCGGCTGAAGCCTTTCCAGTCGCGCTCGACGATGAAGGCGGTGATGCCGTGGGGGCCTTTTTCCAGGTCGGTCTTCGCGTAGATCACGTAGGTGCTGGCGTCGGGGCCGTTGGTGATCCAGGTCTTGCTGCCATTGAGCACGTAGTGGTCGCCGCGTTTGTCGGCGCGCAGCTTCATCGACACCACGTCGGAGCCGGCATTCGGCTCGCTCATGGCGAGGGCGCCGACATGTTCGCCGCTGAGCAGCTTGGGCAGGTACTTGAGTTTCTGTTCGTGGTTGCCGTTGCGGTTGATCTGGTTGACGCACAGGTTGGAGTGGGCGCCGTAGGACAACGCCACCGAGGCCGAGCCCCGGCTGATTTCTTCCATCGCCACCACGTGGGCCAGATAACCCAGGCCGGCGCCGCCATATTCTTCCGACACGGTGATGCCCAGCAGGCCCATGTCACCGAACTTGCGCCACAGGTCGGCGGGGAACAGGTTGTCGATGTCGATCTGTGCCGCGCGGGGGGCGATTTCCTTGGCCACGAAGTGCTGCACCTGTTCGCGCAGCATGTCGATGGTTTCGCCGAGGGCGAAGTTCAGGGACGGGTAACTCATGGACAGGCACCTTAATGTGAGCTTTTGTTTTTGTGGGGACGGCGCCGGGGAGGGCGCTCACCTTTACGTTAACGTAAGCTTGCGTTGCGAGGCTGTCAATCGTAGTTTACGTTTACGTCAAGCAACCGCCGTCCACCTTACAAAAAAGACAAAAGGGGTCGTTATGGATCAACTGAACCAGAGCTACAGCCGTGGCGCTCAGGACAAGACCTTGCTGGCCGAGACCATCGGTCAGGCCTTCGATCGCACCGTTGCGCAGTACCCGGATGGCGAGGCCTTGGTGGTGCGCCATCAGCAGCGGCGCTACACGTGGCGGCAATTGGCCGAGACGGTTGACGTGCACGCCCGTGCATTCCTGGCGCTGGGCATGCAGACCGGCGACCGCCTGGGCATCTGGGCACCCAACTGCGCCGAGTGGTGCATCAGCCAGATCGCCAGCGCCAAGCTCGGGGTGATCCTGGTCAACATCAACCCGGCCTACCGCAGCAGTGAACTGGCATATGTGCTCGAACAATCCGGCTGCCAGTGGCTGGTGTGTGCCGGGTCGTTCAAGACCTCGGATTACCACGCCATGTTGCTGGAGTTGAAGCCCGAGCTGCGCGCCATCATCAGCCTCGACCCCAGCCCGCCCGCGGGATTCCTGCCCTGGTCGCAGCTGTCGGCGCTCGGCGCGGGCGTGCCGCCGGAGCAACTGCATACACGCCAAGCCAGCCTGCACTTCGATCAAGCCGTCAACATCCAGTACACCTCCGGCACCACCGGCTTCCCCAAGGGCGCCACCCTCAGTCACCACAATATTCTCAACAACGGTTACATGGTCGGCGAAAGCCTGGGCCTCACGGCGCAGGATCGCTTGGTGATTCCGGTGCCGTTGTATCACTGCTTTGGCATGGTGATGGGCAACTTGGGCTGCATCACCCACGGCACCACCATGATCTACCCGAATGACGGCTTCGACCCGCTGCTGACCCTCACCGCCGTGGCCGAAGAGCGCGCCACCGGCCTGTACGGCGTGCCCACCATGTTTATCGCCATGCTCGATCACCCGCGCCGCGCCGAGTTCGAGCTGTCGACCTTGCGCACCGGCATCATGGCCGGCGCCACGTGCCCCATCGAAGTGATGCGCCGCGTCATCAGCGAGTTGCACATGGGCGAAGTACAGATTGCCTACGGAATGACAGAGACCAGCCCGGTGTCGCTGCAGACCGGCGCAAATGACGACCTTGAGCGCCGCGTCACCACCGTCGGGCGCACGCAGCCGCAGCTGGAAAGCAAGATCGTCGACGTTTCTGGCAATACCGTTGCGCGCGGCGAGATCGGCGAATTGTGCACGCGTGGTTACAGCGTGATGCTCGGCTACTGGAACAACCCGGAAGGCACCCGCGACGCCATTGACGAGGCGGGCTGGATGCACACCGGCGACCTGGCGACCATGGACGCACACGGCTACGTGTGCATCGCCGGGCGCAACAAGGACATGATCATTCGTGGTGGCGAGAATGTTTACCCGCGCGAGGTAGAGGAGTTCTTCTTCACTCACCCGGCGGTGGCGGACGTGCAGATCATCGGCATTCC
The DNA here is from genome assembly GCF_049645325.1 of Pseudomonas sp. Lineage (GTDB taxonomy): Bacteria > Pseudomonadota > Gammaproteobacteria > Pseudomonadales > Pseudomonadaceae > Aquipseudomonas. Next base: position 21,862 of record NZ_JBARTQ010000694.1, read on the forward strand.
CGACGAACGCTACGGCGAAGAGATCGTCGCCTGGATCAAGTTTCACCCCGGCCATGTGGCCAACGAACTGGAGCTGCACACCTGGTGCAAGGGCCGCATTGCGCACTTCAAGACGCCCAGGCATTTCAAGTTCGTGGATGAGTTCCCGATGACGGTGACGGGCAAGATCCAGAAATTCCGCATGCGCGAAATTTCGATTGAAGAGCTGCGAATTCAATCCGACTGACCCTGGGGCTAATGTGGGAGCAGGCCAGCCAGCTCCCATCCAGGTGGATAGCTGAATTGCAGAAAGCACAAAGGGGACCCGAGGGTCCCCTTTAATTTGTCGTTGCGTGCTCTTTTTTTATTATTGAGGGGCGGTCTATTGTTGTTTTTGGCAACCGTTACCCTTTACCGCTGTTTTTGGCGACCCCCATCCGGGGTCAAGAGCAAACGTATTTTTTTGAACGCTGATCTGCTTCTTCGAATCGATCCAACCAGTGGCAGCTACCTGAGGTAGTTTTATTTTTCTCTAACCGGTTGCGGGTTTCGGCAAGCCGTACCCTGCGAAGCACATCTTCTTCAAAAAAATCTGTTAGCTGCGTCTCTGCCGTGTTGTTTTTGTTATGTCAGAGTCGTTTCGTCTTATTTTTATTAGGTTTGGCGCTTTTTATTCTTGTTATGCCATAGAGATAGCAGAAGCCGTGCCAACTTTTAAAATCCCTTTAAAATCAACTAGTTGGTTTTTTAGTGGGAAACCGACTACGGGAAATGCGACAAAATATGTTCCCGTGTTACTCGAAAGATCGGCCATCGGTAACACATTGTCACAGGCTCGGTACTCAAACGGCGTTACGCGCCTTGGCCACGCGCGATCCTGTTGGGCGGCCCAGCACGTGGCTGATTTGCCGGCCCGCGTGAATCAAGGCGTCCAGGTCGATTCCCGTCTCGATGCCGAGGCCGTTGAGCAGGTACAGCACATCTTCGGTGGCGACGTTACCGCTGGCACCCTTGGCGTATGGGCAGCCGCCGAGGCCCGCAATAGAGCTGTCGAACACGCTGATGCCTTCGAGCAGGCTGGCGTAGATATTGGCGATGGCTTGCCCATAGGTGTCGTGGAAATGACCGGCCAACCTGTCCCGTGGTACCTGCGCCCCAACCACATCGAACAAACGCCGCGTGGCCCCCGCGGTGCCGGTGCCGATGGTGTCGCCCAGCGACACCTCGTAGCAGCCCATGGCATACAACTCGCGCGCAACCGCCGCCACCTGCGCCGGTGCAATCTCACCTTCGTAAGGGCAACCCAACACACACGACACATACCCGCGCACACTCACACCGTGCTGCTTGGCCGCCGCCATGATCGGTGCGAAACGTTCGAGGCTCTCGCTGATGGAGCAGTTGATGTTGCGCTGGGAAAACGCTTCGGACGCCGCCGCGAACACCGCCACTTCCTTCACACCAGCGGCCAGTGCATCTTCGAACCCGCGCAGGTTCGGGGCCAGTGCGCCATAAGTCACGCCGGGCTTGCGCTGGATCTGCGCAAACACCTCGGCGGAACCGGCCATTTGTGGCACCCATTTGGGCGAGACAAAACTGCCGACTTCGATAGAGCGCAAACCCGCCGCGCTGAGCGCGTCCACCAACTGGACCTTGTCGGCCACGCTGATGGGCTTGGCTTCGTTCTGCAAACCGTCGCGCGGGCCGACTTCCACCAGGCGTACGTGTGAGGGGAGGGACATGGCAGCTACCTTCTGATCAATGGCCAACCTGGCTCATGGTGTGGGCCAGGGCTTGGGTGCAACGCTCTTCGGCGGTGTCCAGTTCCAGTTTCATCTGTTCGATGTCCAGCAGTTGTTGCTCCAGCTGCTCACGGCGCTCGGCGATTTTCGCCAGCATGCTGTTGAGCTGGATGTGGTTGCCGCTGGTAGGGTCATACAGTTCGATCAGTTCGCGACACTCGGCCAGGGAAAACCCGATGCGTTTGCCGCGCAAGATCAGCTTGAGGCTGACCTTGTCGCGCGCCGAGTAGATGCGCTCCTGGCCCCGGCGCTCGGGGGCCAGCAGGCCTTGTTCTTCATAGAAGCGAATGGCGCGGGTGGTGATGTCGAGCTCGCGGGCGAGGTCGGAGATGCTGTAGGTGATGCTCATGGCGGCGCTCAAGAAGGTCTTGGCGCTAAGCTAATGGCAGGTTGACGTAAACGTCAAGCTGCCGCACCCACCTTTATGAACTATGAACGAGCAACACCTGTGGTCACGCTTGCTTGCCATCCAGTTTCTTTTCATGTGCCGTCACCTGCTGACACAACTCGATCATCTGCTCGCGCATCCAGCGGTTGGCCGGGTCCTGGTCGGTGCTTTCGTGCCAGTACAAGTGGGTTTCCACTGGTGGTACGTCGTTGACCGGCAGGTTGAACCAGTGCAGCTCATGGCGCCGCGCGAAGCGCTCGGGCACGGTCATCACCATGTCGGTCTGTTGCAACACTTGCGACGCCATCAGGTAATGCTGGGAACGCAAGGCGATCTTGCGCTGAATGCCCATTTTGCCCAGCGCCAGGTCGACGTGGCCCAAGCCATTGCGGCGGCTTGAGATGTGAATGTGAGTCAGCGACAGGTAGTCATCCAGGCTGAATTTGTCTTTGCCCGCCATCGGATGGCCCTTGCGCATCGCACACACGTAACGGTCTTCCATCAGCTTGACGTGGCGCACTTGCGGGTCGGTGTTGAGCGGCGCGTCCACGGCGAAATCCAGGCGCCCGGCCGCCAATTCCTTGGTGGTTTCGCGACGTTTGGACAGGAAGCTTTCGATCACCACAGTCGGCGCCAGGCGGCGCAGGCGCTGGAACAGCAGCGGCAAAATCACCGCCTCGGTGAGGTCGGTCATGCTGATGCGATAGGTCTTGGCCGCCTGTTGCGGGTTGAAAATCCGGCTTTCCTGTACTGACACGCGCAGCAACGACAACGCGTTGCGCACCGGGCCGATGATGTTCTGCGCCATGGGCGTGGGCACCATGCCTTGGGCGGTGCGCACGAACAGCGGGTCGTTGAAGGTCTCGCGCAGACGCGCCAGCGCGTTGGATACCGCCGGCTGGGTGATGCCGACAATCTGCCCGGCGCGGGTCAGGTTGGCTTCGGTGTAGATCGCGTCAAAGACGATAAACAGGTTGAGGTCGACCTTGCTCAGATTCATTTCGTTGCGCTCTTATTGTTAGAGGTCCATGCGCCGATCATATATCGGTGATGAATGTTAATACACGCCGAGAATAGGCTAGGTAAATTATGAGCGCTGTTCTAGCATCGATTGCATGACCTAAACAACCTCTCAGAGAAGGGAGCTGCTCATGGATTTCGCTTATTCGCCCAAGGTTCAGGAACTGCGTGAACGCGTCACTGCGTTCATGGACGCTTACGTTTACCCGGCCGAGCCGGTGTTCGAACGCCAGGTCAACGAAGGTGATCGCTGGCAGCCCACCGCAATCATGGAAGAGCTGAAAGCCAAGGCCAAAGCCGAAGGACTGTGGAATCTGTTCCTGCCGGAATCCGAACTCGGCGCCGGCCTGACCAACCTCGAATACGCGCCGCTGGCCGAAATCATGGGCCGCTCGCTGTTGGGGCCTGAGCCGTTCAACTGTTCCGCCCCCGACACCGGCAACATGGAAGTGCTGGTGCGCTACGCCAATGCAGAGCAGAAGCAGCGCTGGCTCGAACCGCTGCTGCGCGGCGAGATCCGCTCGGCGTTCGCCATGACCGAACCGGACGTCGCTTCCTCGGACGCCACCAACATGGCCGCCCGCGCCGAACGTCAGGGCGATGAGTGGGTGATCCACGGCAAAAAGTGGTGGACCTCCGGCGCCTGTGACCCGCGCTGCAAGATCCTGATCTTCATGGGCCTGAGCAACCCCGACGCGCCGCGCCACCAGCAACACTCGATGATCCTGGTGCCCGTGGACGCCCCCGGCGTGAAAATCGTGCGGCCGCTGCCGGTATTCGGCTACGACGACGCGCCCCACGGCCACGCCGAGGTGCTGTTCGACAACGTGCGCGTGCCGTATGAGAACGTGCTGCTCGGCGAAGGTCGCGGCTTTGAAATTGCCCAAGGCCGCCTTGGCCCAGGCCGTATCCACCACTGCATGCGCTCCATCGGCATGGCCGAACGTGCGCTGGAACTGATGTGCAAACGCTCCGTCAGCCGTACCGCGTTCGGCAAGCCATTGGCGCGGTTGGGCGGCAATATCGACAAGATCGCCGACTCGCGGATGGAAATCGACATGGCGCGGCTGCTGACCCTCAAAGCGGCGTACATGATGGACACCGTGGGTAACAAAGTCGCGAAAAGTGAGATCGCCCAGATCAAAGTGGTGGCGCCGAACGTGGCATTGAAAGTCATCGACCGCGCGATCCAGATGCACGGCGGTGCCGGTGTTTCCAACGACTTCCCGCTGGCCTACATGTACGCCATGCAACGCACCCTGCGCCTGGCCGACGGCCCGGACGAGGTGCACCGCGCCGCAATCGGCAAGTTCGAGATCGGCAAGTATGTGCCTAAAGAGCTGATGCGCAGCGGGCAGTAAGACCGCGGCGCCCTCATCGCGGGCAAGCCCGGCTCCCACACGTGACTGCATTCCAGCATGAGAATGCGCTCAAGTGTGGGAGCCGGGCTTGCTTACACCACAAAACCCAAGGCTCAATACACCCAAACCTCCACCCGCCGATTCTTGATCCGCCCCTCATCCGCCGTATTCGCCGCCACCGGCATCTGCGCCCCAAAGCCGCGTATATCGCGCAGCACCACGCCGCTCTTGACCAGCTCACGGCGTACCGCCATCGCCCGCAACTTCGAGAGCAACGCCGCGCGCTGCGGGTCATTCTTGGCATCGCCGAACCCCACCAGTGTTACCTGCTTGTCGAGTTTGTCGTGGCGTCTTAAATAAGCCACCACCCGCTGCAGGTCCTGGCGCGCCTTGTTGTCCAGGCTGGCACTGCCTTCCTCAAAACGAAAATTCACCGTCAAACGCTGGGCGTCACGGGCGATGGCTTGATAATCCTCGGGCATTGACGCACGCGGCGCCACGGCGATGGCCTGCACCTGCTGCGCGATAAAACCATTCGCCGCGACAATCGCCTGGCCCTTGCTGCTCTGTGCAAAGTCCACCAGCGCCTTGGCCCACGGGTTATGCCCTGACGGCGGCCAGTAGAAGAACAGACGGCGTGACAGTGGATAATCCTCAGTGGCAATCAGGCTGGTCAGCGGCAACATGGGTTGCGAGTCACCGTCGACAATCGCCACGGCCTTGGCCTCGCGCACGTAAGGCAGGCCAATGAATCCGATGCCTTGAGGGTCATGGCTGACCGCATCGGACAACTGCTCACTGGATTCAAAACGTTTGGCGGAGGAAGCAAGCGGCTTGCCACGCAGGCGCAGCACCAGTTCCTTGAAGGTGTCGTAGGTGCCGGATTGATCATCGCGGGTATACAGATGAATCGCGCCACCGGCGCCGCCGAGTTGCTCCCAGGTGTTGACCTCACCATTAAAAACCTGCGCCAGTTGCTCGGTGTTCAGGGTATTCAAAGGGTTGCGCGGGTTGAGGATGATCGCGAGGCCGTCGATGGCAATCACCTGTTCGGCGTCGGGGCTTTTCAGGTCGCCGAGGGGTTCGAGGTCGACCAGTTCACTGTCCTTGATCGGGCGCGAGGACGCTGCGAGGTCGGCGCCGGCTTTTTTCAGCGCGCTGAACCCGGTGCTGGAGCCGTGGGCTGCGACCTCGACAGTGATTGTTTTGCCCTGGCGCGTCTTGCCGACCACGCGCTGTTCATTGGCGCCGTCGCCGGGCTCGATGTGCACGGCTTGCAAGCCCTGATGTTCCATCAAACCCTTGACTAGCGCGGGGCCCAGCGCCGCGCCAATGGTGTTGGAACCCTGGATGCGCAACGCAGGGCCTTGGTCGGGAACGGGCAGGGGGGCGGAAACAGCGGCGAGGGGAAAAAGGGTCAGCAGGAACAGAACGCGCAGCCTCATGCCGGCACCTTCTTAAGCCAAAGGGAGTGCCGGGAGATTAAGTCAGTCGCGTTTCAGGATTGTGACGGGCATGCCCCAAATCCAACTGTGGGAGCGGGCTTGCTCGCGAAAGCGGTGGGTCAGTCA
>NZ_JBARTQ010000695.1:0-14563 GCF_049645325.1 Pseudomonas sp.
GTGCGGGCACACCGAGCCGGAGGCGAGGTGCCGAGTGGAGGGGCAAGAGCCCTTTGCTTACTTTGGGGCTTTTCCAAAGTGAGCCGCTGTAAGAGCGGAACCAATACCCACCCTCACCGCAAAAACGGATATGCCCCCAATATAAAAAGAACAGCAAAAAAAGGGCGACCGAAGTCGCCCAAAATGCCTTGCGTGCCCATACATCCAGAAAGACTTACGGTTCTTTACGCTTATTAGCGTCCTTCCAGATAAAAATCCCAAACCCTACAAAAAACAGCACCATCAGGCTGACCGTCAACACGCCAGCAAACACCACATTATCGAAAAACATGACCGGCCTCCTGCTCGTGCCCTGTTGCGATAGGGCTAAGTTAAAGGAGAAGGCGGATGGAAAAATTGACGAGGATCAATGTCGCCCGCAACGGGGCGTAAAGAAGGGCAATAACTGACCTGCATCAACAGATGCAGGTAACTTCAACGCTTTTTCGGTTTGCTCTTGGATTTTTTCTTAACCTTGCCCAGTGGCATCGCCTGTTCAAACGCCTGGCGCACTTCATTCAGGCGCTTGTCATTCAGGTCATGCACACGCTTGGCACGTTCGGCATTCAGGTCGATCAGCTTGTCGTCATCACTCATGGCTTGGCTTACGTCGTGGCGGGAATGCCCCAATAATGCGGCCTCCCCCGCCCCAACGGCAAATACCTGGGCAAAAAACCTTGCGACGGCTCAACCCTGCGCTTATTTATCGCGTTCAAACGTAATAATGGAGCGGGTTGTGCCCGGCCAGTTCGGCATTTGACGCCAGGGCGTAAGCACTTCCAGAGTGTCACCCTGAACGCGAAAATCACGGCACTGCTGGGTACCGACCCACTCCGGGTTCCAGGCGCTGTCCACTTGCGTGCACCACTGATTGCCTTCGACCCGCTCAATACCGGTATACGCGACCAAGGTATTCAACAGCGCGGCCTTTTCCGCCTCCGAAGTACCCACCGACCTGCCCTCGCCGGTCAACACGAAAGCCACGCGGTGATCGGCAGTAAAAATAACCCGCCCCGTTGGCCGGTCACCCATTGCTGAAATCCTTTTATGGGTGTCCTGGGACTCGACCTGATAACCGACCAGCCGCCAGGCGCCAACCAATGGCGACTCGCTCGCCTGCACTGCTGCGCAAAACGCCATGGCAACGCCCAGCCCGACTACACCTGCCTTCATATACTGTTTCATCATTTTACCGTCTGGGGAAAAACGTGAAGCTTTCCCCAGGCGCGCGGAGGCGTATGTAAGGCTTATCTTTAAACAAGGCATAAACGCTGACGGCGAATCAGCGGGCGACAAACTGCAGGTGATCGCCCAAAATCGGCACTTTCCCAGAATGCTCAGGAGTCGCACCCCGGTGGCACTGCACAAGGACCTTCCCCCACTGCTGGCCCTGCGCGCCTTTGAAGCGGTGGCGCGGCACCTGAGTTTTATCAAGGCCGCGAACGAGTTGTCGGTGACCCAAAGCGCCCTGAGCCACCAGGTGCAAAAGCTCGAACAGTACTTGGGCAAACCGCTGTTTATCCGACGCACCCGCGCGATTGATCTGACGGCCGATGGCCAACGCTACTACGACGAAACCCGCCCCGCGCTTGACGCCATCGCTGCCGCCACCCGCGCCCAACGAGTGGCGGCCAGCAGCACCGTGTTGCGCGTCGGCCTGTTGGCCTCGTTTGCCACCCTGTGGCTGGCGCCGCGCCTGGCCGGGTTTATTAACCGCTACCCGCATATTCAAGTGGAGTTGCTGCCGGCGATTCAACTGGCGAACGTCGCCGCCGCCGAGGTCGACCTGGCCATCCGTTATGGCAAGGGCGACTGGCCGGATGTGCAAGCCACGCGCCTGATGGATGAAGCAATCTCACCCGTGTGCAGTCCAGCCTTCAAGGCCGGCCAACTGCACAACGGCCCATTGCTGATGGCCACCTCGCACCGGCCGTTTGAGTGGACGGACTGGTCCGCGCGCTACCAGGTCGATCTCGCCCACCACCCACGCGTGATGCTGCACGACTACAACATCGTGGTCGAAGCCGCCGTCGCCGGCCAGGGCATCGCCATGGGCCGCCACCGTTTGATCCAACGCAGGCTCCAGGACGGCAGCCTGGTCGAAGCCTACGATTGGCCGCCCTATCGAAGCGACATCGGCTATTGGCTGATCGCCCCTCAAGGCCCCGCCAGCGAAGCTGCCCAGTGTTTCAGCGACTGGTTGAAGGAAGCCTGCACCGACGCTTGAATTATTTAGATACGTCGCGTGAGATCTATCCGTTTGTCGCCCACCGCCACGGCCAACATGCTGAAACGCCTTTCTCACGAGGATTCATCATGAGCGACTCCATCCGTCAACGTGTACACGCCCTCGGCCTGACGCTGCCGACGCCCAGCCAACCCGCTGCCAACTACATCAACTACGTCATCAGCGGGAACCAGCTGTTCGTCTCCGGGCAAATCCCCATGGTCGACGGCAAGCCCGCTTATCAAGGCCGGCTGGGCGAGTCCCTCAGCGATGAAGAAGGTACCCAAGCGGCGGAGTTGGCGGCATTGAGCCTGCTCGGGCAATTGAGCGCTGCGCTGGGTGATGACCTGTCGCGCCTGGTGCGCACTGTGCGACTGGGGGTGTTTATTGCCAGCAGCGGCGACTTCAAGCAACAGAGCCTGGTCGCCAACGGCGCCTCGAATGTGCTGGTCAACGCCCTCGGCGACAAGGGCCGGCATGTGCGCACTGCCGTAGGTGTTTCCAGCCTGCCGGCCGGCGTGGCGGTGGAGGTTGACGGGATTTTCGAGTTGCAGCCATGAGCCCGCTCGACGTTCAGCACTTGCGCGAGGCCACGCCCGGCTGTCAGTCAGGCATCGTGCACTTCAACCCTGCCGGTGCCTCGCTGCCGAGCCAGGCGACCCTTGATGCGATCATCGACCAGCTGCAACGCGAAGCCCGCGACGGCCCGATGGAGGCCGGCGAGCATGGCGCCGTGCTGGTGGAAAAGGCCCGGCGCGCAGCCGGGCAACTGCTCAATGCGCCCGCTTCAGCGATTGCCTTTACCAGCAGCGGCTCGACGGCCTGGAGCATGGCGTTTCAAGCGTTGGGCCCGTGGCAGCGCGGCGACCGCATCCTGGTGGGCCGCCATGAATGGGGCGGTAACCTGGCGAGCATGGAAGGCGCGGTGCAGGCCGGCGCGCGGGTGGAGGTGATTCCTTGCGATGACACCGGTGCAGTCTGCCCCGTGGCGCTGGACGCGATGATCGATGCACACGTAAAGCTGATCGACCTCACCTGGCTCCCGGCCAACGGTGGCCTGATCAACCCCGCCCAGGCGATCGGCGAAGTGGCCAGGCGGCATGGTATCCCCTACTTCATTGATGCGGGCCAAGCCGTCGGCCAACTGCCGGTCGACGTGCAGGCGCTGCACTGCGACGTGCTCAAGTCGGCCGGGCGCAAGCACCTGCGGGGGCCGCGCGGCACAGCACTGATGTATGTGCGCCCGGGTTTCCTGCAGCACCTGAACCCTGCCCAGCGCGATGTGCTCTCGGCGCCGTGGACCGCTGAGGGTTTCGACCTGCGCGACGACGCCCGGCGGTTTGAAACCAGCGAAGTGTCTTTCGCGCTGTTGGCGGGGTTGGGCAATGCGTTGCAGGAGGCAAACCGCCTGGGCGTAGAACGGATATGGGAAAGGGTCGTGCAAATCAGTGCGCGAATCCGCGAAGCGTTGCGTGAGATTCCGGGCATTTCCCTGCATGACCTGGGCACCGCTCATTCAGGCTTGATCGCCTTCAACCTGGCGGGCTGGGACGCCTTCGAACTCAAGCGCCGCCTGGGGTTGAAGCGCATCAACATCGGCGCCAATGGCGTGGCGTACACCCCGCTGGACATGCAGGCGCGCCACCTTGCAAGCATTGCGCGGGTCTCCGTCAGCCCGTTCAACAATGCGCAAGATATTGATTCGCTGATCGCGGCGCTGCGCGAATTGCGCGATTAAACCTCGACGTCCACCCACAGCCCCTGGCGCGGCGCATCTTCGATCAACGGCACCACCGGCACGGTGTTGTCGGCATTCAGCAAGTCGCCGGGGATCGCCAGGTGCTGCTCGGGGTCTTCATCGGCTTCGCGCCGGCGCTTTTGCTGTTCCTGTTGGCGGCGCTGTTCTTCGCGCAGCAAAAAGGTCGAGTGCTCGGCATCGCCCTTTTTCAGGTCGATGGTGCTTTCGTTGGAGCTCGGTTGTACGGGCACCACGGGCGGAATGTCCGGCTTTTGGCGCACCGGATCGAGTTGCGACGTGACCGGCACAACGCTGACGGGCAGCATGGGTGGCAACATATATTTATTCTCCTGATCACAGGCTGTCGGCGGGCGGCAGGGCGACTTGAGCACACGCCTCGCCAAGCTGTGACCGAGTCGACATTCGCAAGTGCCCGCCACCCGTCGATCCGACTTTCGACCCTATGCGTAAACAGAGTAGGTTTCGTCAGCGTAGTTTTTGTCAGAATCCTTGGGCGCGGGGCCTTGTTCCGTTAAGATAGTCGGCTTTTTCACGGCGGGAGTCAGGCAGCATGGCGCAGCAGTATCAACCGGGGCAACGCTGGATTAGTGACAGCGAAGCAGAGCTGGGGTTAGGCACCGTTCTGGCACAGGACGGCCGCTTGTTGACCGTGCTCTATCCGGCCACTGGCGACACCCGCCAGTATGCGCTACGGAATGCGCCCCTCACTCGCGTGAGGTTTTCGCCGGGTGACTCCATCACCCATTTCGAAGGCTGGAAAATGACCGTACAGGAAGTCGACGACGTCGACGGCCTGCTGGTCTACCACGGCCTCAATGGGCAGAACGAGCAGGTCACCCTGCCGGAAACCCAACTTTCCAACTTCATCCAGTTCCGCTTGGCCAGCGACCGCCTGTTCGCCGGGCAGATCGACCCGCTGGCCTGGTTCTCGCTGCGCTACCACACCCTGGAACACACCAGCCGCCAGTTGCAGTCCGCGCTGTGGGGCTTGGGTGGCGTGCGTGCGCAACCTATTGCTCACCAATTGCACATCGCCCGTGAAGTGGCCGACCGCATCGCGCCACGGGTATTGCTGGCTGACGAAGTGGGCCTGGGTAAAACCATCGAAGCCGGTCTGGTGATCCATCGCCAACTGCTGTCAGGCCGCGCCAACCGCGTGCTGATCCTGGTCCCGGAAAACCTGCAGCACCAGTGGCTGGTGGAAATGCGCCGCCGCTTCAACCTGCAGGTTGCGCTGTTCGACGAAGAACGCTTTATCGAAAGCGATGCCGCCAACCCGTTCGAAGACACCCAGCTCGCGCTGGTCGCCCTGGAATGGCTGGTGGACGACGAGAAGGCCCAGGACGCGCTGTTCGCGGCCGGCTGGGACCTGCTGGTGGTCGATGAAGCACACCACTTGGTCTGGCATGAAGAGAAAGCCAGCGCTGAGTATTCGCTGGTGGAGCAACTTGCCGAGGTCATTCCTGGCGTGCTGCTGCTGACTGCCACCCCGGAACAACTGGGCCAGGACAGCCACTTCGCGCGCCTGCGCCTGCTTGACCCGAACCGTTTCCATGACCTGCACGCCTTCCGCGCCGAGAGCGAAAACTATCGCCCGGTAGCCGAAGCGGTGCAGGAGTTGCTCGACAAGGGCCGTCTGTCGCCAAAAGCGCACAAGACCATTCAGGGTTTCCTCGGCAACGAAGGCGAAGCACTGCTCGCCGCCGTCAACGATGGCGACACCGAAGCCAGCGCGCGCCTGGTGCGTGAACTGCTCGATCGCCACGGCACCGGCCGCGTGCTGTTTCGCAACACCCGCGCCGCTGTACAAGGCTTCCCGGAGCGCAAGTTGCACGCCTACCCGCTGCCGAACCCGGACGAATACCTGGAGTTGCCGCTGGGCGAACACGCCGAGCTGTACCCGGAAGTCAGCTTCCAGTCGCAACCGGACGTCGAAGAAGAAAACCGCTGGTGGCGCTTCGACCCACGGGTCGAGTGGCTGATCGACCAGCTGAAAATGCTCAAGCGCACCAAGGTCCTGGTGATCTGCGCCCACGCCGAAACCGCCATGGACCTGGAAGACGCCCTGCGCGTGCGCTCCGGCATCCCGGCCACGGTGTTCCACGAGGGCATGAACATCCTCGAACGTGACCGCGCCGCCGCCTACTTTGCCGATGAAGAGTTCGGTGCCCAGGTGCTGATCTGCTCGGAAATCGGCAGTGAAGGCCGCAACTTCCAGTTCTCCCACCACCTGGTGCTGTTCGACCTGCCGTCCCACCCTGACCTGCTGGAGCAGCGGATCGGCCGTCTGGACCGGATCGGCCAGAAACATGTAATCGAACTGCACGTGCCGTACCTGGAAACCAGCCCGCAAGAGCGCCTGTTCCAGTGGTACCACGAAGCACTGAATGCCTTCCTCAACACCTGCCCGACCGGCAACGCCTTGCAGCACCAGTTCGGCCCGCGCCTGCTGCCGTTGCTGGAAAACGCCGACGACGGCGAGTGGCAAGCGCTGATCGACGAAGCCCGTGCCGAGCGCGAGCGCCTCGAACAGGAACTGCACACCGGCCGTGACCGCCTGCTGGAGCTCAACTCCGGCGGCGCGGGTGAAGGCGATGCGTTGGTGGAAGACATCCTTGAGCAAGACGACCAGTTCGCCCTGCCGATCTACATGGAAACCCTGTTCGACGCCTTCGGCATCGACAGCGAAGACCATTCGGAAAACGCGCTGATCCTCAAGCCGAGCGAAAAAATGCTCGACGCCAGCTTCCCGCTGGGTGACGACGAAGGTGTGACCATCACCTACGACCGCAACCAGGCGCTGTCGCGCGAAGACATGCAGTTCATCACCTGGGAACACCCGATGGTGCAAGGCGGCATGGACCTGGTGCTGTCCGGCTCCATGGGCAACACCGCCGTGGCGCTGATCAAGAACAAGGCGCTGAAGCCTGGCACCGTGTTGCTCGAACTGCTCTATGTCAGCGAAGTGGTCGCACCGCGTTCGCTGCAACTGGGCCGCTACCTGCCACCGGCCGCCCTGCGCTGCCTGCTGGACGCCAATGGCAACGACCTGTCAGGGCGCGTGTCGTTTGAAACCTTGAACGACCAACTGGAAAGCGTGCCACGCGCCAGCGCCAACAAGTTTATCCAGGCCCAGCGCGACCAACTGACGCCACGGATCAACGCCGGTGAAGAAAGGATCAGCCCGCGCCACGCCGAGCGTGTGGCCGAAGCGAAGCGCCGCCTGGCGGCGGACACCGATGAAGAACTGGCGCGCCTGACCGCGTTGCAAGCGGTCAACCCGACCGTACGCGACAGCGAGCTGGTTGCCCTGCGCAACCAACGCGAGCAAGGCCTGGCCATGCTCGACAAGGCGGCGCTGCGACTGGAAGCGATTCGGGTGCTGGTGGCGGGTTGATCAGCACTTGAAGCAAAAAAAGGCCCGCGCACTGCGGGCCTTTTTTTGCGCTGGAAAATACCTTTGCCAGTGATGACCTCATCGCAGGCAAGCCAGCTCCCACCGGTGGAATGTATTCACACATCAACATATGGGCGCTGGCTTGTGTGGGAGCTGGCTTGCCTGCGATGCGGTCACCTCGGTCTTATGCAGTCACTGCCGATGCCGGCACCTCCACCGCCCCCAACCCATCCTTCATCCGCTTGGCATCGCGCACAAAACTGCGAGAGGCCTGGAACAAAAACAGCATGGTCAAAAACAGCGCCACCGGAATCAGGTACATGGCGTCATGCAACCCCACAGCTTTATAGGCTTCAGTCATCTGCTGCGCCCCGTCGGCATACATCGCCGAATGGGCAAAATGGTCAGACAAGCCGCCCACCACAATGGGTCCCATACCACCGCCCAACAAGTACAGCCCGGCGAAAAACAGCGCCATCGCCGTGGCCCGCAAGCGCGGCTCCACCACGTCCTGGATCGCCGTGTACACGCAGGTGTAGAAGTTATAGGCAAACAGCCAGCCCACACTGAACAGCGCCACAAACACGCCAATCTCAATCCGCCCGGCATGCAAGGCCCACGCGGTGGTGACGGTTGAGATAATCAGGCTGAACGCCGCGAACAGCAGGCGGCCATTGGCGACGCGCTGATGGATCTTGTCGGCAATCCAGCCGCCCAGGGTCAGGCCCACCAAACCGGTCAACCCAACGATGACGCCCGTGGCGACGGCTGCCTCCTGCAACGGCATGAGGAAATAACGCTGCAACATCGGCACCAGGAACGAGTTGCACGCATAGGTGGCGAAGTTGAAGCACAGCCCGGCCAGCACCAGCCACAAAAAGGTCGGCACCGCCAGCACGCGGCGGATCGGGCGGTCGACGCGCTCCTGAGCGACTTGCACGGTCTCTGCCGCGCCGCGCTTGGGCTCTTTGATGTAGAACATGAATATCGCGAGGATCATCCCCGGCACCGCGGCGATAAAGAACGGCGCGCGCCAGCTGTCGAACGCCTTGACCATCCAGCCGATGGTAAAAAACGCCAGCAACAGGCCCAACGGCAGGCCCAGCATGAAGATGCCCATGGCGCGGGCTCGGCGGTGTGCGGGAAACAGGTCACCAATCAGCGAGTTCGCCGCCGGCGCATAGCTGGCTTCGCCGATGCCGATGCCCATGCGCACCAGCAAAAAGCTCCAGAAACTGCCGGCCAGGCCGTTGATCGCCGTCAGCCCGCTCCAGGCGAACAGGCCCCACCCCATCAGCTTGCTGCGTGATCCGGTGTCGGCCATGCGCCCCAGCGGCAGCCCGGCGATGGCGTAGACGATGGTGAAGGCGGTGCCGATGATGCCTAGCTGGAAGTCGCTCAGGTGCCATTCCATGCGGATTGGCTCGATGATGATCGCGGGAATGGTGCGGTCGAAGAAGTTGAACAGGTTGGCGAGGAACAGCAGGAACAGAATGCGCCAGGCATTCGCCGCTTGGGTCGAGTTCTGCATGGGTCCGTCTCTTTTATTGTTATGAGAGCTGCGATGCCCGATGCATCCTGCTCAGGTCTGTGCAACATAGTCACGCAGGCAGCGCTTGTCTGTAATGATTCGTAAAGCTGATAGGGCGTAATTTCACCCGCCATCATGGGAATTTTCCTGACGAAAATATAAGTGCGTGCCCCTCTTCCCAATGGCCATGGCACGGATAGAATGGCGGGCCTTCCGTACCATCCCCCCTACTTTTCTTATCGATGACGCCCATGTCCGAAGCCAGTCCGTGTCTGAGTTGCGGTGCCTGCTGTTCATACTTTCGCGTGTCTTTCTTTTGGGGAGAGTGCGCCTCATCGGGGGGCACGGTGCCCGATGACCTGGTGGTGCAGATCAACCCCACACGCGTGGCGATGATCGGGACCGACCAGAAGCCGGCGCGGTGCTGTAGCCTTGAAGGTGAAGTCGGCAAGGGCACCAGCTGTTCGATTTATGAGCAGCGGTCGAGCACGTGTCGCGAGTTTGATGCGTCGTGGAGCGCGGGCGTGCAGAGCGTCGATTGCGATGCAGCGCGCGCTGCCTTTGGCCTGGCACCGTTGGAAGCACCGTTTGTTGACCTGCCACTCAGCGCTTAGCATCAAACGCTATGGCAAGCATGCCAAAATCATTCAGAGCAAAGTGCCATTATTCATGGCAAATCCCGCGAGGCTTCTATACTCGATGTCGTAGGCCATTGCCGTAGGGCAATGACGCATAGACTTTGACGGGACATGCTATGGAATGGCTGGGTCTGCATTTTTTTACCGACCTTCCGGACACCGGGCACTTATTACTCAACTGCAGTCATAACCCCTTCCTGGTGCTGCTGGCGTATCTGGTCGCGTGTGCGGCGGGTTTCGGCACGCTAGACATGGCTGAACGCGTCGGCCATGTCGAAGACCCTACCGCCCGCCGGCATTGGCGCTGGCTGGGGGCCGGGTGCCTGGCCGGTGGGATCTGGTCGACCCACTTCATCAGCATGTTGGCCTTTCAGGCGCCCATCGCCATTCATTACGAACTGATCATGACGTTCGCCTCGCTGCTGATCGCGCTGATCGCTTCGTTGTTTGCCATGCAAACCCTCAGTCACGCTCACCTGCGTTTTCACCAGTATTTACTCGCCTCCGTTTGGATGGGCCTCGGCATTGCCCTGATGCACTACGTCGGCATGTCGGCCATGCGCTCGCAGGCCCAGGTGTACTTCGAGCCAGGGCTGTTCATCGCGTCTGTGGTGATCGCCATTGGCGCCAGCCTCTCGGCGCTGTTGCTGTCGTGTTACCTGCGCAACGGCGCCGGGGTGTTTCATCAATTGCTCAAATACGCGGCCAGCCTGGTGCTGGGTGCCGGCATCCTGAGCATGCACTTCACCGGCATGGCCGCCATGCAAATGCTGGTGCCCAATGGCGCCGACCTCGCGTTGCCGCTGGACAACAACCCTATTCAATTGGGCCTGTCGGTGGCGGTGATTACCTTGCTGGTGATCGGCAGCAGTGTCAGCGCAGCGCTGGCGGACAAAAAACTGCAGCACAAGGAGCGCGACCTGCGCCGGGTCAACGCTTTGCTCAGCGAGTTAGACCAGGCCCGCGCCTCGCTGCAACAGGTGGCTCACTTCGATGCGTTGACCAGCCTGCTCAACCGCCGGGGGTTCAACCAGATCTTCGCGGAAAAGGTCGCCGAAAAAACCGCCAGCCACGGAATGATGGCGGTGATTTTCCTCGATATCGACCACTTCAAACGCATCAACGACAGCCTCGGGCATGACGCCGGTGACCAGTTGCTCACCGTGCTGGCCGGGCACATCAAGGGGTCGGTGCGCAGCCATGAGGATGTGGTCGCACGCTTCGGCGGCGATGAATTCTGCATCCTGATCAACATCCACCATCGCGATGAAGCGCGGCACATGGCGCAGCGCATCATGCAGAAGATGAAAGAACCGATCGAACTGGCCGGCCGGCGCATGGTGATGACCACCAGCATCGGCATCAGCCTGTTTCCCGAAGACGGCCTGACGTGCGAAGAACTGCTGAAAACTGCTGACCTTGCGCTGTACCAGTCCAAGGACACCGGGCGCAACAGCCTGAACTTCTTCAGTTCCAACCTGAAGACACGCGCCTTCCTGGAGCTGCAACTGGAAGAGGAACTGCGCGCGGCCCTGCGCGCGCGCAACGAACTGGTGCTGTTCTACCAGCCGATTTTCGACATGAAACTCGGCAAGGTCACGCGCCTGGAAGCCCTGGTGCGCTGGCAGCACCCGCAGCACGGGCTACTCGCGCCGGACCGGTTTATCGGCATCGCCGAAAACAACGGGCTGATTGCTGAACTGGACCATTGGGTATTGCGCCAGGCCTGCCACGACCTGAGCTTGTTGTCTGACCGCGGTTACACGGAGCTGACCATGGCCGTAAACTGCTCGGCGCTGAACCTGGCGCGGGATGAACTGGCCGATGAAATCGAAGACGCCCTGCGTTTCGCCGCCATTGCCGCCAACCGCCTGGAGCTGGAAGTGACCGAAAATGCGCTGATGGGCAATATCAGCAGCACTTTGGCGCTGTTGCGGCAAATCCGTGCGCTGGGTGTATCGCTGGCGATTGATGACTTCGGCACCGGCTACTCATCGCTGGCCTACCTCAAGCGCCTGCCGCTGAACACGTTGAAAATCGACCGGTCGTTCATTCAGGACATTCCCAAGTCCACCGCCGATATCGAAATCGTCCAGGCCATCATCGGCATGGCTCACACCCTGCACCTGCAGGTCGTCACCGAAGGCGTGGAAACCCAGGCGCAATTCGAACTGCTGCTCAAGCATGGCTGCGACTTTATTCAGGGCTACCTGCTGAGCCCGGCGGTTCCCGCCAGTGAGATCATTGGCGTGATGCAAGGCATCCAGATGCGCAACCCGCTCTACCCTTTCAGCGTGGAAGGCAACAAGGACGCTTCGGCGCCGAAAGAGCCCGCCCCCGGCCGTATTGGCCCGCCCTCCATCGTCAGGCCAATTCGCTGACGCCGATTTTTTGGCATTTTGCCATCATTTAGCTAAAGAACCCCGACGAACGGCCGATTCATCAGAGTCCGGCCGGTATTCCCCCTGTAAAACCAAGGTTACCCCGACCGCCCCGGACCAAGACGCACTGCAAAGTCGCGAATTCTCATTCAGTGATGGCTCCTTGAGTTTTTAAGCCGTCCGTCCAGGTACATGGCGCCCAATGACTTCCAAAAACAGCTCTGCCAGCGTGGTTTCCGACGTGTTGCCCACCGTTCCTGCGGAAAAACCCTCAGGTTCAAGGTCATTGAGCAGCCCTCGCCCGCTGGCCACCCAGCAGTACCTGTACTTCACCGAAACCAATACCGACCGCATCCTCGACAACCTCGACGGCCTGCGCGACATGGTGTTCCCGCGCCTGCCCCAGCAGGAAGGCGATGGCGACCCGCGCAGCGAGCAGGAATTTCCTTCGGTATGCCTGATTGGCCTGGGCCGTTGTGGTTCAAACATTGCGCTGGACGTGGCGGAGTTGGTGTACAACGCGCGCAAGTTTTACCTGAACGAGTTCAGCACCGAAGACAAGCATCAGGACAAGGGCTACAGCCCGGCCCAATGGCTTCGCAACAACCTGCGCCTGGGTGGCGGCAAGGCCACCAAACCGGTGTTCCTGGTGGAACCCCTGGTGATGCTCGGCGACTTGGACAAGGACATCGCCGGGCGCATCCGTTTCTCGCGCAAGGGTGAAAAAAGCGGCTTCCTGCGCGACTACAGCAAGATGAAAATCATGGACCTCTCGGAGGTGCATGCCGGCGGTGCGGGTAACGCGCCGATCCTCGGCCAGTACCTGGCCAAGATCATCCTCAACAAAGACACCCAGCGTTTTTCCAGCCCCGACTGGAAGATGATCCACTCGTACCTGATCGACTCCTGCGGCATAAAAGCCAACCAGTCGCGCCTGTACTTCTCGATCTTCAGTGCCGGCGGCGGCACCGGCTCGGGCATGGCCTCGGAATTCGGCCTGGCCCAGCAGCATTCGTACATGAACAAGACGTTCGACACCAAACCCGCCGACGAGCACGACAGCAAAAGCGGGCATGCCTTCGTCTTCGAACCGATCTTCACCAGCGGCATTTGCGTACTGCCGAACATCTCCGACCACCGCAGTGAAATGTCCGAAGCGCTGCACATCAACGCCGGACGGTTGTTGTGCAAATACCTGTCGGAGGAATGGGACTTTTCGTACAACTTCGACAATGAAGACAGCAGCGAAGCCAGCGTAAAAGGCCGCATCCGGCCGTGGAACGCGATGATGCTGATCTCCAACGACATCATGCGCTATGCCGAAGAAAGCGATGACGGCAACATCCAGAACATTGACGTCAATGCCATGGAAAAACATGCCAACCAATACATCTCGCAGCAGATCTTCAACATTCTGACGGCCCAGGCGGTGACCACCGACTATGACCAGAACTACTTCCGTCGCGCCGGCATCGACATCGGCGAAACCATCCGCCTGGACGCCAACGACCTGTTCATGAGCCTGGCTGGGCCGGTGGCGATTGCCTACGCCGAATCGGTCGTGCCGGAAACGCCGGCGCCGTCGAATGACAAGTTCAAGGTGTTCGATAAAGAGCCGCAGCGCTTGAATATCGACGACCTGTTCTTCCGCTCGATTGATCTGCCGCACTTCAACAAAGTGACCCAGGCCATCGAAGGCATCAGCCTGTTGCCGATCGAGTCCAAGCGCTATAAGGCGTCGCTGGAGCAATACAAGAATTCCGGGTATGACGCGGCGGCGTTGCATGACCTGCACTTCTTCAAGAACTGCTCATCGGTGGTGTCGATTGTGTCGTTGCCCAAGGATTACAAGCTGTCCTATATGGACTTGAACCGGCTCAAGACGCACCTCAACAGCCTGTTCCCGAATACGACGCTCAAGCGTTATGCACTGGTGATTGGCGCGTCGGCCAACTTGTCGCTGACCACGCTGATCGCCAAGAGCCCGTGCCTGTCGGATGATTTTCTGACATTGATCGTGGCGTTTATCAAACGCTGCTTTGCGCGGACGCCGTACCGGTTTGATGACACGCTGGACAATTCGATTTTGGATTTCATCATTCACGAGGATTTTGATGAGGGCCGGATTGACGAGTTGCTTAACGAGTTCGAGAACCCGGCGAAAATTCTGGATACCAACTGGTATGCGATCAAGCCGATGTATGAGAAGAAGTATCGGGAGTTGATCAACGACAAGGATAAGTTTGTCTCGATCAATGACATTCGCTTGTCACGGGATTGTGTGAAGAAGGCGGTGAAGTATTTGCGTGAGATTTATCGTCATCGGATTGGGAAGACCAAGGTTATTTCTTTGAATAACCATACGGGGAAGACGGTTTAGGGTTGTTGTTTTTGGGGGTATATCCGTTATCTGGGGTGTTGCTGATATGGGTTCCGCTCTTACAGCGGGTCACTTTTGATAGAGCGCAAAAGTAACCAAAACGCTCTTGCCCCACCACTCGGCACCTCGCCTCCGGCTCGGTGTGCCCTCACGCAGGCTTTGGAGCGTGGGCCGCCGCCACGCGCCATCCATGGCGCGGGGCGGCTAACCC
>NZ_JBARTQ010000696.1:0-3767 GCF_049645325.1 Pseudomonas sp.
AACAAAGACTCCGCCGAGTTCCAGATAGAACCAGGTCGCCTGGTTTGGGGCCGCTTCGCAGCCCAGCGCGGGGCAAGCCCGCTCACTACAACGATGTGTAGATAATTATGCCGCGATGAGGCCCTGAAGCCAGCTCATCATCCAAAAGTCTGCTTGCATGACATGGTTGTTGCAAAGTATGTCTAGGCTATAACCGTTCCCACTGAGTGAAAAAACATGACAACAACAACGGATCACTACACCGGAGAAGAACGCCGCAAACGGATTTTTGCGATTGTCGGGGCCTCCTCCGGCAACCTCGTCGAATGGTTCGACTTCTACGTCTATGCCTTCTGCGCCATCTACTTTGCCCCGGCGTTTTTCCCGTCGGAAAACCCCACCGTGCAACTGGTCAACACCGCCGGTGTATTCGCCGCCGGTTTCCTGATGCGCCCTATCGGTGGCTGGTTGTTCGGCCGCGTGGCCGATAAACACGGCCGCAAGAACTCGATGATGATCTCGGTGCTGATGATGTGCGCCGGCTCACTGGTCATCGCCTTTTTGCCGACCTACAAAGACATTGGTATCTGGGCACCGATTTTCCTGCTCATAGCACGGCTGTTCCAGGGCCTGTCGGTGGGCGGTGAGTACGGCACTACCGCGACCTACATGAGTGAAGTCGCCCTGAAGGGCCAGCGCGGCTTTTTTGCCTCGTTCCAGTACGTGACGCTGATTGGCGGGCAACTGCTGGCGGTGCTGGTGGTGGTGATCCTGCAACAGTTCCTCAATGAGGACGAACTGCGTGCCTGGGGCTGGCGGATTCCGTTCGTGATCGGCGCCATCGCGGCGGTGATCTCGTTGCTGCTGCGTCGCACCTTGAAAGAAACCACCAGCAAGGAAATGCGTGAGGACAAAGACGCCGGCAGCATTGCCGCGCTGTTCCGTGATCACAAAGCCGCGTTTATCACCGTGCTGGGCTACACCGCTGGCGGTTCGCTGATTTTCTACACGTTCACCACGTACATGCAGAAGTACCTGGTGAACACCGTCGGCATGCACGCCAAGACGTCGAGTTACATCATGACCGGCGTGCTGTTCCTCTACATGTGCATGCAGCCGTTGTTCGGCATGTTGGCGGACAAGATCGGCCGACGTAATTCGATGCTCTGGTTCGCGGGCCTCGGCACGCTGTTCACGGTGCCGATCCTGCTCACCTTGAAAACCGTCAGCAGCCCATTCCTGGCCTTTGTGCTGATCACCCTGGCGCTGGCGATTGTCAGCTTCTACACCTCCATCAGCGGCCTGGTCAAAGCGGAAATGTTCCCGCCACAGGTACGCGCCTTGGGCGTGGGCCTGGCCTATGCGGTGGCGAACGCGATCTTCGGTGGCTCGGCGGAGTTCGTCGCGCTCAGCCTCAAATCCATCGGCATGGAAAACACCTTCTATTGGTACGTGACGGTGATGATGGCGATTGCCTTCTTGTTCAGCTTGCGCCTGCCGAAGCAGGCGGCGTATTTGCACCACGATCTGTAAGGAATGAGTTATGACACTGCGCACGAGCAATCAACTGTTCGACGCTTATTTCACTGCTGACAGCATGGCCGAGGTGTTCTGCGATCAGGGGCGGCTGCAAGGCATGCTGGATTTCGAAGCGGGCCTTGCGCGGGCCCAGGCGCGTGTTGGCCTGATCCCCCAGGCCGCCGTCGCACCGATTGCCCAGGCCTGCCTGGCCTCGCTGTACGACGTGGATGCCCTCGGCGTGGCGATTGCTACGGCGGGGAATTCGGCGATTCCGCTGGTGAAGGCGCTGGGCAAGCTGATTGCCGCGCAAGACGCAGGCGCCGAGCGTTATGTGCATCTGGGCGCGACCAGCCAGGATGTGATGGACACCGGGCTGGTCCTGCAATTGCAGCACGCCATGGCCTTGATCGAAGCGGATTTGGCGCAGTTGGGTGAAACATTGGCAGCTCAGGCCCAAAGGTACGCGCGCGTGCCCTTGGCCGGGCGCACGTGGCTGCAACACGCAACGCCGGTCACGTTGGGGATGAAAATCGCCGGGTGGCTGGGGGCGGTGACCCGCAGCCGTCAACGTCTGGCTGAACTGAAGCCGCGCCTGCTGGTGCTGCAATTCGGTGGTGCGTCCGGAACCCTGGCAGCGCTGGGCGAGCAGGCCATGCCAGTGGCCGAAGCCTTGGCCGCCGAGTTGCAACTGCGCTTGCCCGAGCAACCGTGGCACACCCAGCGTGACCGGTTGGTGGAATTCGCCAGCGTGCTCGGCTTGATCGCCGGCAGCCTCGGCAAGCTGGGCCGTGATATCAGCCTGTTGATGCAGACCGAAGCGGCGGAAGTGTTCGAACCGTCGGCGCCGGGCAAAGGCGGCTCCTCGACCATGCCGCACAAACGCAACCCGGTCGGCGCAGCCGTGCTGATCAGCGCCGCGACTCGCGTGCCTGGCCTGGTGGCGACGATGTTCAGCGCCATGCCCCAGGAGCACGAGCGCAGCTTGGGATTGTGGCATGCCGAATGGGAAACCCTGCCAGAGATTTGCCGGCTGGTGTCCGGCGCCTTGAAGCAGGCACTGCTGGTGAGCGAAGGGTTGGAAGTCGACCCAGAGCGCATGGCAAAAAACCTCGATTTGACCCAAGGCCTGGTGTTGGCCGAAGCCGTCAGCATCGTGCTGGCCCAACGCCTGGGGCGCGAGACGGCGCACCATTTGCTGGAGCAGTGCTGCAAACGCGCTGTCGCAGAGCAGCGCCATTTGCGCGCGGTACTGGTGGATGAACCGCAGGTCACGGCGGAGTTGTCAGCGCCTGAACTGGACCGCTTGCTCGACCCGGCCCATTACCTGGGCCAGGCGCAAACCTGGGTGAGCCGCGCCGTGACCGAACATTTTGGATTGAATGCCTAAGGAGGCCTTTGTGGCATTTGTACAACTCGCCGATGGCGAACTGCATTACCAACTCGACGGCCCGGTCGACGCGCCGATGCTGGTGCTGTCCAACTCGTTGGGCACCGACCTGCACATGTGGGACATCCAGATTCCGGCCTTCACCCAGCATTTTCGCGTGTTGCGTTTCGACACCCGTGGCCACGGCAAATCCCTGGTCACCGAAGGCCCCTACAGCATCGAACAACTCGGTCACGACGTGATCGCGCTGCTTGATGCGCTGGGTATTCAGCGGGCGCATTTCTGCGGCCTGTCCATGGGCGGCTTGATCGGCCAATGGCTGGGCATCAATGCCGGCGAACGTGTGCAGCGGCTGGTGGTGTGCAACACCGCCGCCAAGATCGGCACGCCTGATGTCTGGAACCCGCGCATTGAAATGGTCCTGCGCGATGGCGCGGCGGCGATGGTCGCGTTACGCGATGCATCGATCGCGCGCTGGTTCACCGCCGACTTCGCGGCGGCCAACCCGCACCAGGCCAAGCAGATTACCGACATGCTTGCCGCCACTTCGCCGCAAGGCTACGCCGCGAACTGCGCGGCTGTTCGCGATGCGGATTTTCGTGAGCAGCTGGCGTCGATTGCCGTGCCGACCCTGGTGATCGCCGGCAGTGAAGACGCGGTCACACCGCCTGCCGGCGGTCATTTTATCCAGGCCCATGTGCCGGGCGCCGAATACGCCGAGTTCTACGCGGCGCACCTGTCCAATGTGCAGGCCGGCGCGGCCTTCAGCGACCGCGTGCTGGAGTTTCTGCTGGCCTACTGAACCTCGTGGTGAGCGGGCTTGCCCCGCGCTGGGGCGCGAAGCGGCCCCGATGCAGTCAGGGTTGGGGCTGCTTCGCAG
>NZ_JBARTQ010000697.1:0-10010 GCF_049645325.1 Pseudomonas sp.
CAGCTATACATGTGCCTGCTGGGAGATCGCTATCGCAGGCAAGCCAGCTCCCACATTTGGACTGTGGGGTTCTCCAGCCTGCATTTCAATCGTCGACCTGTTTAGGCGGCGGCAGGGTGAAACCTGAAACCGACCTGCGCAGCTGGCTGGCCATTTTTGCCAGGTTACCAATGCTCTCGGCGGTGGCCGTCGAACCCGACGACGTCTGCGTGGTGATCTGCTGAATCACGTTCATGGTCAGGGAAATCTGCCCCGCCGACGAGGTCTGTTGCTGCGCCGCATTCGAGATGCTCTGGATCAGCGCCGCCAGGGTTTTCGACACCCCTTCGATTTCTTCCAGTGCCACGCCGGCGTCCTGCGCCAGCCGCGCGCCGCGCACCACTTCGGTGGTGGTCTGCTCCATGGAGATCACGGCTTCGTTGGTGTCGGTCTGGATCGCCCGCACCAGGGTTTCGATCTGCCGCGTGGCAGCCGACGAACGCTCGGCCAGCCGTTGCACTTCATCCGCCACCACGGCAAAACCACGGCCGGCATCCCCGGCCATGCTCGCCTGGATCGCGGCGTTGAGGGCGAGGATGTTGGTCTGGTCGGCAATGTCGTCGATCAGGCTGACGATGTCGCCAATCTCCTGAGACGATTCGCCGAGGCGCTTGATGCGCTTGGCGGTGTCCTGGATCTGCTCGCGAATGTTGTCCATGCCGTGGATGGTGTTGTGCACCACCTCGTTGCCTTTGTTGGCGATTTCCACCGAACGCTCCGCCACCGCCGAGGATTCAGCCGCGTTGGCCGACACCTGGTCAATCGACTGGGCCATCTGGTTGATCGCGGTGGAGGCTTCGGCAATCTGCTGGGCCTGGTGCTCGGAGGCCTGGGCCAGGTGCATGGCGGTGGCCTGGGTATCCTGCACCGCGCCGGCGACCTGGCCGGCGGTGAGGTTGATGGTCGCCACCAGATCGCGCAGCTGGTCCACGGAATAGTTGATGGAGTCGGCGATGGTGCCGGTGAAATCCTCGGTCACCGAGGCGGTCACGGTGAGGTCACCGTCGGCCAGGTCTTCGATTTCATCCAGCAGCCGCATGATCGCGTTCTGGTTGCGTTCGTTCTTCTCGGCGGTTTCATGCAGTTGGCGGTTGGTCTCGCGCACCATCACCAGGCCAATCAGGATGATCGAGGTCAGCGCCAGCAGGCCCAGCACGTAGCCACCGATGGTGTCGAAGCTGCGCCCGCTGGCGAGGTTTTCAAAACCGGTGGCCAGGTGCGAGGCTTCGTCCAGCAGGGTTTGCGACAGGTTGAAAATATTGCTCGCCGAGGCACGTACCTGGAACAGCTGCGGCGAGGTTTCGAGGATTTCATCCACGGAACCGGAAACAAACTCGAACAGCTCGGCGATTTCCGCCAGCCGCGCGCGGGCGTCGTGGTCTTCGACCTGGCTGATGCGCAGGCCGGGGTTGCCCTGGAGCATGCCGTTGAGCACCTGGCCAAAACGGTTGGCGTCGCGGCCAAACGCGTCGGCGGCCTGCACCGCGGTTTCATCGCCGGCGAGCACGGTGTTCACGGCGCCGAGAATCCGCTCAGCCAGCAGCGACTGGCGCTGGGCCAGGGCCACCTGGCTCGCCGGGGCCCCGCGTTGCAAGAGGATGTCGACGACCTTCTCCGATTCCATCTGCAATTGCGGCACGGTTTCGGCGAGGGTCGCGGCCACTTGGTGCAAGGACAGCACGGTCTGTTCGCTGGCGAGGATCGCGTCGGTGTTTTTCAGCAGTGCTTCCCAGTCGGTCTGCACCGCACGCATTTCGGCGCGTACGGCACTGGGCGCCGCCGGCAGGCCGGTCTCGATGTCGCCTTTTTTCAGGTAACCCCAGCGCTGGGCAAAATCGTTGCGCGCATCGCTCAACAGTTTGAACGCGGCGGCTTTGCCTGCGGCGGCTTCGGTGGCGTTCTTGGCGATGCGCTGGGACAGCACGCGCAATTCACCGGCGTGGCCGATGTACTGCTTGTCGTAGGTGGACTGGGTGTTGAGGTACGCGAAGTTGGCGAACAGCAGCATGATGAACACGATCAGCGCAATAAACAGCACGATGATCTGCGAACGGCTGCGCGACGCGGCCTGGGGTTTGATCGCGGTGACGGTGGTCATGCGGCAACATCCATGAAGCCTGGGGCCTGGGCCAAAGCGAAAGGGCTGAAGACCTGCCACAGCGGCTCGCCGTCGAACTGGCCCTGGATAAACGGCGCGCCAGAGGTGGCGCTCGTCAACAATGCGTCTTGTGCAAAATGCTGCATGCCCACCACCTCGTCCACCAGCAGCCCGACAAACAGGTCGTTGAATTCCACCACCAATACCCGCCGTTGCTTGCGTGCCCGGGACAGTTCAAGGCCGAGAAAACCACCCAGGTCCATCACCGGCAGAAGGCGCCCGCGCAGGTTGGCCACGCCTTTGACCCAGGGTTTGACGCCCGGCATCAAGGTGCAGCGCGGCTCGTGCAACACCTCGGCAACTTCGCCCATGGGCGCCACGTACCAATGTGGCCCCAGGCGAAAGCCGATGCCGCTCCAGCGTTGCAGGCGGGTTTCCTGGGACGGCAGGTCGGCGGCCAGCAGGCGGCAGCGGCGGTCGATGTCCAGCAGCAGCTCGAAGGCGGTTTGCGACTCGGTCATGATGGCGTGCCGTCAGCCGGCCAGCACCTTGTTCAGGGTGGCGATCAGGGTTTCTTCGTCCACCGGCTTGGTCAGGTAGTCCTTGGCGCCCTGGCGCGCGCCCCAGATCTTGTCGGTTTCCTGGTCTTTGGTGGTGATGATGATGATCGGGATGCCGTTGGTTTCCGGCTCCTTGGACAGCTGGCGGGTGGCCTGGAAGCCATTGAGGCCCGGCATCACGATGTCCATCAGCACGGCGTCGGGTTTTTCCTGGCGGGCCAGGGCCACACCGTCCGCGCCGTTTTCGGCCTTGAGGACCTGGTGGCCGTGCTTTTCGAGCATGCCGGTCAGTTTGTACATTTCAGTCGGCGAATCGTCGACGATCAGAACACGTGCCATGGTTTTCCCCACTACATTGGTGGACGCCGGCCCTTTTGAGGCGGTGTCAGTGTGCTTGTTCTACTGCGGCGAAGGCAGGCACATAGGCCTTGATCGCGCCCAGCAGTTCTTCCTTGCTGAAAGGCTTGGTCAAAAACTGATCGACACCAACGATGCGCCCCTTGGCCTTGTCGAACAGGCCGTCCTTGGAGGACAACATGATCACCGGGATCGACTTGAACGCCGGGTTGTTCTTCACCAGGGCGCAGGTCTGATAGCCATCCAGGCGCGGCATCATGATGTCGACAAAAATAATGTGCGGGTGATGATCAACAATCCGCGCCAAGGCATCGAACCCGTCGATGGCCGTGATGACATCACAGCCCACGTTCTTCAACAGGGTTTCGGCGGTGCGGCGGATCGTTTTCGAATCGTCGATCACCATCACTCTCAAGGCGTTGGAATGCTGTTCCATATCTGCTCTACCATCGCCACAGCGAATCGGTTTTCGGTGTGTACTGCCTGATGTCTCACAGGATGAACGCCGCAAGCCTTGGAATTCAAGGGCTGCTGCGCCGTGGCAGTCTTTTTAGCACAGTCTCGGGGAGCAATCTATCGAGGCACCCGCCCGGTGGTTTTTCCTTGACCCACAACAGCCGCAGCGCCACTCTGACGCCACTTTTATGCGCCCTAATTTGCTAGAGGAAATCCCCCATGAGCGTTCGCGTCGGCATTGTCATGGACCCTATTGCCAGCATTTCCTATAAAAAGGACAGCTCGCTGGCCATGCTCCTGGCCGCCCAGGCCCGCGGCTGGAGCCTGTTCTATATGGAACAGCGCGACCTTTACCAGGGCGACGGCGAAGCCCGCGCACGCATGCGCCCGCTGCAGGTGTTTGCCAACCCGGAGAAATGGTTCGAACTGTCGGATGAAATCGACAGCCCGCTGAGCGATCTGGACGTGATCCTGATGCGCAAAGACCCGCCGTTCGACATGGAATTCGTCTATTCCACCTACCTGCTGGAGCAGGCCGAACGCGCCGGCGTGCTGATCGTCAACAAGCCGCAAAGCCTGCGCGACTGCAATGAAAAACTGTTCGCCACCCTGTTCCCACAGTGCACGCCGCCGACCGTGGTCAGCCGCCGCGCCGACGTGCTGCGTGAATTCGCCGCCAAACACGGTGATGTGATCCTCAAGCCGCTGGATGGCATGGGCGGCACCTCGATCTTCCGCCACCGCGCCGGCGACCCGAACCTGTCGGTGATCCTGGAGACCCTGACCGCGCTGGGTACCCAGCAGATCATGGGCCAGGCTTATATTCCGGCGATCAAGGACGGCGACAAGCGCATCCTGATGATCGACGGCGAGCCGGTGGATTATTGCCTGGCACGCATTCCGGCGGCCGGCGAGACGCGCGGCAACCTGGCGGCCGGTGGCCGCGGTGAAGCACGCCCGCTGACAGACAAGGACCGCTGGATTGCAGCCCAGGTTGGCCCGACTCTCCGTGAAAAAGGCCTGCTGTTTGTAGGACTAGACGTAATCGGTGAGAACCTGACTGAAATCAACGTCACCAGCCCGACCTGTATTCGCGAGATAGACAATGCATTTGGTACGAACATCGGCGAAATGCTGATGGCGGCCATTGAACGCAAGCTACAAGCCAAGTGACATAGAACAGCCGGACACACACCAACATTGCGTTATCATGCGCCACCTGTGAAACGCGCGATGTTGGTTTTTTTGTCATGACACTCCCGTCCGATCTGCCCCCCGAACTCTCCCACAGCGGCGTGCGCCCGGCTGATCGGCTCGGATTTACCCTGTTCCTGGCAGCCTTGATCCACCTCGCGTTAATCCTCGGCCTGGGCTTCACCTTTGCCGAACCCAAGCAGATCAGCAAAACCCTGGAAATCACCCTCGCCACGTTCAAAAGCGAAAAGAAGCCCGAGAAGGCCGACTTTCTCGCCCAGGACAATCAGCAAGGCAGCGGCACGCTGGATAAAAAAGCCGTGCCCAAGACCACTGAACTGGCGCCGTTCCAGGACAACAAGGTCAATAAAGTCACGCCACCGCCCACGCCCAAGCCCGAGGTCAAGCAGGCCGCGCCCAAGGCTGCGGTAACCACCGTCGCGCCCAAGCCGCAAAAAGCCCCGACCCAGCGCGAAAAAGCCAAGACAGAACCGACGCCCGAGCCCGTCAAACCGGCACCGACGTTCGACAGCTCGCAGCTGTCCGACCAGATTTCCAGCCTCGAAGCCGAACTGGCCAATGAACAACAGCTGTACGCCAAGCGCCCGCGCATTTATCGCCTGAATGCCGCGTCGACCATGCGCGACAAGGGCGCCTGGTACAAAGACGAGTGGCGCAAGAAGGTCGAGCGTATCGGCAACCTCAATTACCCCGACGAAGCGCGGCGCCAGCAGATTTACGGCAATTTGCGCTTATTGGTGTCGATCAACCGCGACGGTTCGTTATATGAAGTGCAGGTGCTGGAGTCGTCCGGGCAGCCCTTGCTGGACCAGGCCGCCCAGCGCATCGTGCGCCTGGCCGCGCCCTTCGCCCCGTTTACCGGCGACCTGAACGACATCGACCGCCTGGAAATCATCCGCACCTGGAAGTTCGCCCGGGGGGATCGGCTGTCGAGCAACTAATTGCGGCCTGTTAGTGAGCGGGCGTTTTTGTGGGCGGGCTTGCGTCTGAAGAGCAAGCTAATGGGGCGGCAGGACTTCTGTGGTGAGCGGGCTTGCCCCGCGCTGGGTGGCGAAGCCGCCCCCATCCAGGCGCTGAGTTTCTCCAGCTAGAGTGAAGTATCAGGTTTTAGGGCGGCTTCGCCACCCGGCGCGGGGCAAGCCCGCTCACCACAACAGCCCGCTCACCACAATTATGCTCGGCAACAGATTAAAGAACGCACGGACCAATCACTCCCAGCTTGTCAGTTTGCCCCTCCAACGCCACACTAGCGGACATGAAAAACGTCAGCCCGACCTACCTCAAGCACCAATTCCTGATCGCCATGCCCCACATGGCCGACCCGAACTTTGCGCAAACCTTGACCTACATCGTCGAGCACACGGCCAATGGTGCCATGGGGCTGGTGGTCAACCGCCCGCAGGAGCTGAACCTGGCGGATATCCTTGAGCAATTGCGCCCGGAAATCGACCCGCCAGCCCGCTGCCAGAGCGTGCCGATTTATATCGGCGGCCCGGTCCAGACCGATCGCGGTTTTGTGCTGCACCCCACCGGGCCGAAGTTCCAGGCCACGGTCGACCTGGAAGGTGTGTCGCTGTCCACTTCCCAGGACGTGTTGTTCGCCATCGCCGACGGCGTGGGCCCGGAACAAAGCGTGATCACCCTCGGTTATGCGGGTTGGGAAGCCGGGCAACTGGAAGCCGAATTGGCCAGCAATGCCTGGCTGACCTGCCCGTTCGACGCCGACATCCTGTTCAACACCGCCAGCGAACTGCGCCTGGAAGCGGCCGCGGCCAAGCTGCGGGTCAACCTCAGCCTGCTCACCAGCCAGGCGGGGCACGCCTGATGGCTTTGCGTCTGATCCTCGGCTTTGACTACGGCACCAAACAGATCGGCGTAGCGGTCGGCCAGGTGATTACCGGCCAGGCCCGTGAGCTGTGCACCCTCAAAGCCCAGAACGGCGTGCCGGACTGGAACCAGGTCGAAGCCCTGATCAAGGAGTGGAAGCCCGACGCGGTTGTCGTCGGCCTGCCCCTGAACATGGACGGCACCCCCAGCGAGATGTGCCTGCGCGCGGAAAAATTCGCCCGCCGCCTCAATGGCCGCTACAACCTGCCCTTCTATACCCACGACGAACGCCTGACCACCTTTGAAGCCAAGGGTGAGCGCCGCGACCGTGGCGGGCAAAAAGGCAGCTACCGCGACAACCCCGTGGACGCCATTGCCGCCGCCCTGTTGTTGCAGGGCTGGCTGGATGAAAACACCGCTTTATTTGAATCCTGACTGACGCGGCTTGCCGCGTCTTTTTACGTTTGAGCCCGGACCTTGCCGCGACCCCGCCGCGCAAGGCCTTGAAGGAGCCACCATGAGCCTGCCCAATCCCGCCGACCTGATCAGCCAGATGGCGATCCGCCTCAAGGCGCACCTGGAACACCGTGCCATCAGCGAACCGCGCTTTATCGGCATTCGCACCGGTGGTGTGTGGGTCGCCCAGGCGCTGCTGGAAGAGTTGGGCAGCGACTCGCCGCTGGGCACGCTGGATGTGTCCTTCTACCGCGACGACTTCAGCCAGAACGGCCTGCACCCGCAAGTGCGCCCTTCGGCCCTGCCGTTCGAGATCGAAGGCCAGCACCTGGTGCTGATCGACGACGTGCTGATGAGTGGCCGCACCATCCGCGCGGCCATGAACGAGCTGTTCGACTACGGCCGCCCGGCCAGCGTGACCTTGGTGTGCCTGCTGGACCTGGACGCCGGCGAATTGCCGATCAGCCCGGACGTGGTCGGCGCCACACTGTCGCTGGAAGCCCACCAGCGGGTAAAATTGTCCGGTCCCACGCCGCTCGAACTCGAACTGCAAGACCTTGCCCTTTAAACCGCCTTGTAAAGAGTCCCCGCGATGACGCCTCTAGATGCCAAGCGCCCGCTGCAGCTCAATGCTCAGGGCCAGTTGCAACATTTCTTGTCCCTCGACGGTTTGCCCCGCGAACTGCTCACCGAAATCCTCGACACGGCCGACTCGTTCCTCGAAGTCGGCGGTCGGGCGGTGAAGAAGGTCCCGCTGTTGCGCGGCAAAACCATCTGCAACGTGTTCTTCGAGAACTCGACGCGCACCCGCACTACCTTTGAACTGGCCGCCCAGCGCCTGTCGGCCGACGTGATCACGCTCAACGTGTCGACCTCGTCGGCGAGCAAGGGCGAAACCCTGCTCGACACTCTGCGCAACCTCGAAGCCATGGCCGCCGACATGTTCGTGGTGCGCCACGGCGACTCCGGTGCCGCGCACTTCATTGCCGAGCACGTGTGCCCGAACGTGGCAATCATCAACGGCGGCGACGGCCGCCACGCGCACCCGACCCAAGGCATGCTCGACATGCTGACGATTCGTCGGCACAAGGGCGGCTTTGAAAACCTCTCGGTGGCCATTGTTGGCGACATCCTGCACTCGCGGGTGGCGCGCTCGAACATGCTGGCCCTGAAAGCCCTGGGTTGCCCGGATATCCGTGTAATCGCGCCAAAAACCCTGCTGCCGATCGGCATCGAGCAATACGGCGTGAAGGTCTACACCGACATGGCCCAGGGCCTGAAGGATGTGGATGTGGTGATCATGCTGCGCCTGCAACGCGAGCGTATGGCTGGCGGCCTGCTGCCGAGCGAAGGCGAGTTCTACCGCCTGTTCGGCCTGACCACCGCGCGCCTGGCCGGGGCCAAGCCGGATGCCATCGTGATGCACCCGGGGCCGATCAACCGTGGCGTGGAAATTGAGTCGGCGGTGGCCGACGGCCCGCAGTCGGTGATTCTCAACCAGGTCACCTACGGCATCGCCGTGCGCATGGCGGTGTTGTCCATGGCCATGAGCGGGCAAACCGCGCAACGTCAATTCGAGCAGGAGAAGGCCCAGTGAAGCTCAGCATTCTTGGCGCCCGCGTCATTGACCCGGCCAGTGGCCTGGATCAGGTTACCAACCTTCATCTGGAAGCCGGCAAGATCATCGCCATCGGCGCCGCCCCAAGCGGTTTCAGCGCCAGCGAAACCCTCGACGCCAACGGCCTGATCGCCGCGCCGGGGCTGGTGGACCTGAACGTCGCCCTGCGCGAACCGGGCTACA
This sequence comes from Pseudomonas sp., assembly GCF_049645325.1. Classification (GTDB taxonomy): domain Bacteria; phylum Pseudomonadota; class Gammaproteobacteria; order Pseudomonadales; family Pseudomonadaceae; genus Aquipseudomonas. The sequence goes on from NZ_JBARTQ010000697.1 coordinate 8,810, forward strand.
GCCGCAAAGGCAGCATCGCCAGCGAAACCCGTGCCGCCGCCGCCGGTGGCGTGACCAGCCTGTGCTGCCCGCCGCACACCAAGCCAGTGCTCGACACCTCGGCCGTGACCGAGCTGATCCTTGACCGCGCCCGTGAAGCCGGCAACTGCAAAGTGTTCCCCATCGGCGCCCTGAGCAAAGGCCTGGAAGGCGAGCAGCTCGCCGAGCTGATCGCCCTGCGCGACGCCGGTTGCGTGGCCTTCGGCAACGGCCTGGAGAGCTTTCGCAGCAACCGCACGCTGTGCCGCGCGCTGGAATATGCGGCCACCTTCGATTTGACCGTGATCTTCCACTCCCAGGACCGTGACCTGGCCGAAGGCGGCTTGGCCCACGAAGGCGCGGTCGCCAGCTTCCTCGGCCTGCCGGGCATCCCGGAAACCGCCGAAACCGTGGCCCTGGCCCGTGACTTGCTGCTGGTGGAGCAAAGCGGCGTGCGCGCGCACTTCAGCCAACTGACCAGCGCCCGTGGTGTGGCCCTGATCGCCCAAGCCCAGGCGCGCGGCCTGCCGGTGACGGCGGACGTGGCGCTGTACCAGTTGATATTGACGGACGAGGCGCTGATCGACTTCTCCAGCCTGTACCACGTACAGCCGCCGCTGCGCACTCGCGCCGACCGTGACGGTTTGCGCGCGGCAGTGAAGTCGGGTGTGGTGTCGGCGATCTCCAGCCACCACCAACCCCACGAACGGGATGCCAAACTGGCGCCGTTTGGCGCGACCGAGCCGGGCATCAGCAGCGTCGAGCTGTTGTTGCCGTTGGCGATGACGCTGGTGGAAGACGGTTTGCTGGACTTGCCGACGCTGCTGGCACGCCTGAGCGCCGGCCCGGCCGAGGCCTTGCGCCTGCCAGCAGGCAAGTTGGCCGTAGGCTCGGCGGCGGACCTGGTGCTGTTTGACCCGGCCAGCTCAACGGTGGCCGGCGAACACTGGCTGTCCAAGGGTGAAAACTGCCCGTTCCTAGGCCATAGCCTGCCGGCGACGGTGCGCTACACCCTCGTCGACGGGCGAATTACCTACCAGGCGTGATAGATCGCGCAGTTAAGGTGGGCACGATCAATGTGGGAGCTGGCTTGCCTGCGATAGCATCACCTCGGTTTGGCTGAAAGACCGAGGTGCCAGTATCGCAGCATAAGTATCTACACATCGTTGTAGTGAGCGGGCTT
>NZ_JBARTQ010000698.1:0-22871 GCF_049645325.1 Pseudomonas sp.
ATGGCGGACTGTCAGTTTATTTTCCCTTGGCTGACCCACCGCTATCGCAGGCAAGCCAGCTCCCACATTAAATTGCATCCACACGTTGATCAGCGGCGGGCTGGGAAATCTTTGTGAAGCTGTTCCAGCAACTCATCCTTGTCTTCCCACAACCGGTTTATCCACCCCTGGAACGCCAACCGATATTCGCCATCCTGCTCATAATTCTTGCCGATAAACCCGGCCGGAATCTGCACTTCTTCAAAGTGCACCACCACGTCCTTCACATTCCCGCACAGCAAATCCCAATAGCCTGGGCGCCCGGCAGGGTAGTGAATAGTCACGTTCACCAGTGACTTCAATTGCTCGCCCATGGCGTCCAGCACAAACGCAATCCCGCCGGCTTTAGGCTTGAGCAAGTGGCGAAATGGCGATTTCTGCTGTGCGTGTTTGTCGGGCGTAAACCGTGTGCCCTCGGCAAAGTTGAAAATGCCTACTGGGTTGTCGCGAAACTTCGCACAGGTCTTGCGGGTGGTTTCCAGGTCCTTGCCTTTCTTCTCCGGGTGTTTCTCCAGGTAGGCCTTGGTGTAGCGCTTCATGAACGGAAAGCCCAGCGCCCACCATGCCAAACCAATTACCGGCACCCAGATCAGTTCCTGCTTGAGGAAGAACTTCAGCGGGCGAATCCGTCGGTTGAGCACGTATTGCAGCACCATGATGTCGACCCAGCTCTGGTGGTTGCTGGTCACCAGGTACGAGTGCTCATAGTCGAGCCCTTCAAGGCCGGTCAGGTGCCAGCGCGTGCGTCGCACCAGGTTCATCCAGCCCTTGTTGTTGGTGACCCAGGCCTCGTGGGTGTGGTTCATCAGCCATTCGCTGAAACGCTTGGCAAACGGCAGCGCCTTGAACAGGGCGACGATAAACAGGAATGAGCACAGCAGGATCGTGTTCAGCGCCAGCAACAATGAAGCGATCACCCCGCGCACGGCGGCAGGTAGAAAATCCAGCATTTAGATATCCATAGGTCGGTTGGCGGCTTGGATCGCAGTCAGTGCGATGGTGTACACGATGTCGTCGACCTGGGCGCCGCGCGGCAAGTCATTCACCGGTTTGCGCAGGCCTTGCAGCATGGGGCCCAGGCTCACGCAATCGGCGCTGCGTTGCACGGCTTTGTGGGTGGTGTTGCCGGTGTTCAGGTCCGGGAATATAAACACCGTGGCCTTGCCGGCCACCAGGCTGTTGGGGGCCAACTGCCTGGCGACGGTTTCGTTGGCGGCGGCGTCGTACTGCAACGGCCCGTCGATCAGCAGTGAGCTTTGCTGCTCATGGGCGAGCAGGGTGGCTTCGCGGACTTTTTCGACTTCTTCGCCACTGGCGGAATCGCCGCTGGAATAGCTGATCATCGCCACGCGCGGGGTAATGCCAAATGCAGCCGCGGAGTCGGCGCTTTGCAGGGCGATTTCCGCCAGTTCCACAGCGCTCGGGTGCGGGTTCATCACGCAATCGCCGTACACCAGCACCTGCTCGGGGAACAGCATGAAGAATACCGACGACACCAAGGTGCAACCCGGCGCGGTCTTGATCAACTGCAGGGCAGGGCGGATGGTGTTGGCGGTGGAGTGGATGACGCCGGAGACCAGGCCGTCGACTTCGTCCAGCGCGAGCATCATGGTGGCGATCACCACCGTGTCTTCCAATTGCTGCTCGGCCATCGGCGCGTTCAGGCTCTTGCTCTTGCGCAGGGCGACCATCGGTTCGACGTAGCGCTGGCGAATCAGGTCCGGGTCGAGAATTTCCAGGCCTTCGGGCAATTCAATGCCGTGGGCGCGGGCGACCGCTTCCACATCCGCAGGCTTGGCCAGCAACACGCAGCGCGCAATGCCTCGGGCCTGGCAGATCGCGGCGGCTTGCACGGTCAGCGGCTCGCTGCCTTCAGGCAAGACGATGCGCTTGTTGGCGGCCTGGGCGCGCTGGATCAATTGATAGCGGAACACTGCCGGCGACAGGCGCATCTCCCGTGGCGTACCGCAGCGTTGGTGCAGCCAGCGCGCATCAAGGTGGCTGGCGACGAAATCGGTGATGATCTCCGCGCGCTCGCGGTCATCAATCGGGATTTCCTTGTTGAGGCTATTGAGCTGGTTTGCCGTGTCGTAGGAGCCGGTGCTCACTGACAAGACCGGCAGCCCGGCCTGGAACGCGCCGCGGCACAAATCCATGATGCGCGGGTCGGGCAAGGTGTCGCTGGTCAGCAGCAGGCCGGCCAGCGGCACGCCGTTGATCGCGGCCAGGCTGACGGCGAGGATGATGTCGTCGCGATCGCCCGGGGTCACCACCAGCACGCCAGGCTTGAGCAGCTCCACGGTGTTGCGCATGGTGCGCGCGCAGATGATGATTTTGGTCATGCGCCGGGTTTCATAATCGCCGGCGTTGAGGATCTGCGCGCCCATCAGGTCGGCCACGTCGCGCGTGCGCGGGGCGTTGAGTTCGGGCTGATAGGGGATGCAGCCGAGCAGGCGGAAATCACCGCTGCGCAACAGTGGCGAATGCTCTTTCAAGCGCGCCGAGAAAGCCTCCATGCTTTCGTCGGTGCGCACTTTGTTGAGGATCACGCCGAGCACTTTCGGGTCTTTCGGACCGCCGAACAACTGAGCTTGCAATTCCACGCGGCCAGAGAGCTCGGTGAGCACTTCGTTTTCCGGCGCCGAGACCAAAATCACTTCCGCGTCGAGGCTCTTGGCCAGGTGCAGGTTGACCCGCGCTGCATAGCTGGCGCTGCGGGTCGGCACCATACCTTCGACGATCAGCACGTCTTTGCCCACGGCGGCTTGCTGATACAGGGTGATGATTTCTTCGAGCAGCTCGTCAAGCTGGCCGTCGCCGAGCATGCGTTCCACGTGGGCCAGGCCCAGCGGTTGCGGCGGTTTCAGGCCGTGGGTACGCGCCACCAATTCGGTGGAGCGCTCGGGGCCGGTGTCGCCAGGGTGGGGCTGGGCAATCGGTTTGAAGAAGCCGACTTTCAGCCCGGCCCGTTCAAGCGTACGCACCAGCCCAAGGCTGATAGAGGTCAGACCCACACCAAAATCGGTGGGCGCGATAAAAAAAGTCTGCATGCGAATTCTCTGGAGGTGCATGGCTTGGGTGGCGCTCTATGGTTGAGTGCCTACCGCGAATCAGGTGCCAAGGTTATCGTTATTCGCACGCTTGCGCACACCAGCCGCACGCAAAGGGTTGGCCTATTTTTTCAAGGCGTTGCGCCGGGTCGAGCACCCACGCGCGAGACTGCCAGGGCGGCTGGTGGCGCAGGTGCTGGGTGTGGCCGCAGGACAGCTCGGCAATCCAGTGCCGATCGTCGTCCTGATGGAAACCGATGATGAAGGATGCCGTTGATCGGCCCCGTCTGTCCGGGTTCTGTTCGCTTTCGGGCAAATCCTTGTTTAGACTTGTCCGTTCTTCATTCTTATGCAAAAGGTCTCGCCCCATGACGATCGCCGCTAACAAGGCTGTCTCCATCGACTATACCCTGACCAACGACGCTGGTGAGGTCATCGACAGCTCCGCCGGCGGCGCGCCGCTGGTCTACCTGCAAGGCGCAGGTAACATCATCCCAGGCCTGGAGAAGGCTCTGGAAGGCAAGCAGGTTGGTGATGAACTGACCGTAGCCGTAGAACCTGAAGATGCCTACGGCGAATACTCTGCCGAACTGGTCAGCACCCTGAGCCGCAGCATGTTCGAAGGCGTCGACGAGCTGGAAGTGGGCATGCAGTTCCACGCTTCGGCGCCGGACGGCCAAATGCAGATCGTCACTATCCGTGATCTGGACGGCGACGACGTCACCGTCGACGGCAACCACCCTCTGGCGGGCCAGCGCCTGAACTTCCAAGTGAAGATCGTGGCCATCCGCGACGCTTCCCAGGAAGAAGTGGCTCACGGCCACGTCCACGGTGAAGGCGGTCATCACCATTGATTGTGGTTTGATCAATAGGTAGCAAAAACGCCCCGACTGGTTCGGGGCGTTTTTTTTTGCCTGGAATACACCGCGTTTTAAAATGTGGGAGCAGGGCTTGCCCGCGATGCAGGCGCCTCGGTGTGTCAGTCGCACCGCAGCGATGCTATCGCAGGCGAGCCAGCTCCCACCTTTGAGCTGTATGACACACAAACAAAAATGCCCCGGACCTTTCGGTACGGGGCATTTTTTAACTGTTACGCAACCTGGGTCGCTTGGCAGTTGTTACCACTTAGGCTGCAGCAGCGACGCTCAGAGCCTTGATGTGGCCATTCAGACGGCTCTTATGACGAGCAGCCTTGTTCTTGTGGATGATGCCTTTATCGGCCATACGGTCGATAACTGGCACAGCCAGAACGTAAGCAGCTTGTGCTTTTTCAGCGTCTTTGGTGTCGATGGCTTTAACTACATTCTTGATGTAGGTGCGAACCATGGAACGCAGGCTGGCGTTGTGGCTGCGACGCTTCTCAGCCTGTTTTGCACGTTTTTTGGCGGAAGGTGTGTTGGCCACCGTCGAGCTCCTCGAAAGACTTTTTAGGAAATAGCAAACAAAATAGGCCGCGAATCATGCCGATGACTTGATGTGTTGTCAAGAGCGGCTGATGCGAACTGCTGAGTGGTCGATCTGAAGAGGCGGGTGATTTATTTCCGGCGCTTGACCTGTAAACTCGCGAGCTTTGGCTCTGTGCTGTTGCAGGCGCGCAGTATCGCATAAGTGGGCGCTTTGTTCGCCTGCTCTTTATCTAAAGGCGCAAACTCTTTCAATGAATCTGCTCAAATCGTTGGCCGCCGTCAGCTCTATCACGATGATTTCCCGGGTTTTGGGGTTCGTGCGAGATACCCTGCTGGCGCGCATTTTTGGCGCCAGCATGGCTACGGACGCGTTCTTTATTGCCTTTAAGCTGCCGAACCTGTTGCGGCGGATCTTTGCCGAGGGTGCATTTTCTCAAGCGTTTGTGCCAATTCTGGCCGAGTACAAAAGCCAGCAAGGCGAAGAAGCAACCCGCACCTTTATTGCCTATGTCTCCGGTCTGCTGACCCTGGTGCTGATGCTGGTGACCATCGCCGGCATGCTCGCGGCGCCCTGGGTGATCTGGGCCACGGCCCCCGGTTTTGCCAACACTCCGGAAAAGTTCGCGCTGACCACTGACCTGCTGCGCGTGACCTTTCCTTATATATTGCTGATCTCGTTGTCGTCCCTGGCCGGGGCGATCCTCAATACCTGGAACCGTTTCTCGGTGCCGGCCTTCGTGCCGACCCTGCTGAACGTCAGCATGATTATTTTCGCGCTGTTCCTCACGCCGTACTTTGATCCACCGGTCATGGCTCTGGGCTGGGCCGTGCTCGCCGGTGGCCTGGCGCAATTGCTCTACCAACTGCCGCACCTGAAAAAGATCGGCATGCTCGTGTTGCCGCGCCTGAACCTTGCGGACACGGGCGTGTGGCGCGTGATGCGCAACATGTTGCCAGCGATCCTCGGCGTGTCCGTCAGCCAGATTTCCCTGATCATCAACACGGCGTTCGCCTCGCTGCTGGTGTCCGGTTCGGTGTCGTGGATGTACTACGCCGACCGCCTGATGGAACTGCCGTCCGGCGTGCTCGGCGTGGCGCTGGGCACGATTTTGCTGCCGACGTTGTCGCGCACCTATGCCGGCAAAGACCGCCAGGAATACTCGCGCATCCTCGATTGGGGCCTGCGCCTATGCTTTGTGCTGGTGCTGCCATGTTCCCTGGCCTTGGGCATCCTGGCCAAGCCACTGACCGTGTCGCTGTTCCAGTACGGCCAATTCAGCGCATTCGACGCGTCAATGACCCAGCGTGCGCTGATCGCCTATTCCGTCGGGCTGCTGGGCATTATCGTGATCAAAGTGCTGGCGCCAGGCTTCTACGCCCAGCAAAACATCCGTACGCCGGTTAAAATCGCGATCTTCACGCTGATCGTCACGCAACTGCTCAACCTGGTGTTCATCGGCCCGCTGGCTCACGCCGGCCTGGCCTTGGCGATCAGCGTCGGGGCATGCATCAACGCAGGCCTGCTGTTTTATCAACTGCGCAAGCAGCAAATGTTCCAGCCACAACCGGGCTGGGGGATGTTTACCCTCAAGCTGCTGGTGGCGGTCGCGGCCATGTCGGCTGTGCTGCTGGGCCTGATGCACTTTATGCCGGCCTGGGATGAGGGCCATATGCTGGAGCGCTTCATGCGCCTCGGCATTTTGGTCGTCGCCGGCGTGGTGGTGTACTTCGGGATGTTGCTGCTGCAAGGCTTCCGGCTGCGCGATTTCAATCGCAAGTCGCTGGGCTAGCGGCTTTGCCGTGATAAAACGGTTGTTTTATCGATTCGATCCATTTGGCCTGCGCTGTTGCCTGTCGTCCGGGGCCGGGTGTGGTTATAATCGACCACTTTATGAGCAAGAAGCGCGTTATGCAGCTGGTTCGAGGTCTCCACAACCTGCGCCCCGAGCATCGGGGCTGCGTCGCCACTATTGGCAACTTTGACGGTGTTCACCGCGGCCACCAGGCTATCCTGGCCCGCCTGCGTGAACGTGCGGTTGAGTTGGGCGTGCCCAGCTGCGTGGTGATTTTTGAACCACAGCCGCGGGAATACTTCACCCCCGAGACGGCCCCGGCACGCTTGGCTCGCTTGCGCGACAAGCTGCAGTTGCTGGCTGAAGAAGGCGTGGATCGCGTCCTCTGCCTGGCTTTCAACCAGCGTTTGCAAAGCCTCAGCGCCGCCGAGTTCGTCGACCGTATTTTGGTGGATGGCTTGGGCGTGCAGCACTTGGAGGTCGGTGACGACTTCCGTTTTGGGTGCGACCGTGTCGGCGATTTTGATTTCCTGCAGCACGCCGGCGTGAACCAGGGTTTTACCGTCGAAGCCGCGCAAACCGTCGAACTGGACGGCCTGCGCGTGAGCAGTACCCAGGTGCGTAATGCCCTGGCGGCAGCCGACTTCGCCTTGGCCGAGCGTTTGCTCGGCCGCCCGTTCCGCATTGCCGGACGGGTCCTGCACGGCCAGAAGCTGGCGCGCCAATTGGGCACGCCGACCGCCAACGTGCAACTCAAACGCCGTCGAGTGCCGCTGACCGGGGTCTACCTGGTCAGCGTCGACATTGACGGCCAAGCGTGGCCGGGAGTCGCCAACATAGGCGTCAGGCCCACGGTTGCAGGTGATGGCAAGGCCCACCTGGAAGTTCACCTTTTGGATTTTGCCGGTGATTTGTATGACCGGCGTTTGACGGTGGTTTTCCACCAGAAGCTGCGTGAAGAGCAGCGTTTCGCCTCCCTTGAGGCGTTGAAAACGGCGATCAATGCGGATGTCGCCGCCGCCCGTGCACTAGCCGCACCTAGCGCCCATCGCTAACCGAAGAGCCTTAAATGACCGACTATAAAGCCACGTTAAACCTTCCGGACACCGCCTTCCCAATGAAGGCCGGCCTGCCACAGCGCGAACCGCAGATCCTGCAGCGCTGGGACAGTATTGGCCTGTACGGAAAGTTGCGCGAGATTGGCAAGGATCGTCCGAAATTCGTCCTGCACGACGGCCCTCCTTATGCCAACGGCACGATTCACATCGGTCATGCGTTGAACAAAATTCTCAAGGACATGATCCTGCGCTCGAAAACCCTGTCGGGTTTCGACGCGCCTTATGTCCCGGGTTGGGACTGCCACGGCCTGCCGATCGAACACAAAGTCGAAGTGACCTACGGCAAGAACCTGGGCGCGGACAAAACCCGCGAACTCTGCCGTGCCTACGCTACCGAGCAGATCGAAGGGCAGAAGTCCGAATTCATCCGCCTGGGCGTGCTGGGCGAGTGGGACAACCCGTACAAAACAATGAACTTTACGAACGAGGCCGGTGAAATCCGTGCCTTGGCCGAAATCGTCAAGGGCGGTTTCGTGTTCAAGGGCCTCAAGCCCGTGAACTGGTGCTTCGACTGTGGTTCGGCCCTGGCCGAAGCGGAAGTCGAATACGAAGACAAGAAGTCCTCGACCATCGACGTGGCCTTCCCGATCGCCGACGAGGCCAAGCTGGCCCAGGCGTTTGGCCTGGCAAGCCTGAGCAAACCGGCCGCCATCGTGATCTGGACCACCACCCCGTGGACCATCCCGGCCAACCAGGCGCTGAACGTGCACCCGGAATTCACCTATGCCCTGGTGGACGTCGGTGACCGCCTGCTCGTGCTCGCTGAAGAAATGGTCGAAGCCTGCCTGGCGCGCTACGAGCTGCAAGGTTCGGTGATCGCCACCACGACCGGTACCGCGCTGGAACTGATCAACTTCCGCCACCCGTTCTATGACCGTCTGTCGCCGGTGTACTTGGCTGACTACGTTGAGCTGGGTTCGGGTACCGGCGTGGTTCACTGCTCGCCTGCCTACGGCGTGGACGACTTTGTCATCTGCAAGAAGTACGGCATGGTTAACGATGACATCATCAACCCGGTGCAGAGCAACGGCGTTTATGTGCCGTCGCTGGAGTTTTTTGGCGGCCAGTTCATCTTCAAGGCTGACCCGGCGATCATCGACAAGCTGCGTGAAGTCGGCGCACTGATGCAAACCGACACCATCAAGCACAGCTACATGCACTGCTGGCGTCACAAGTCCCCGTTGATCTACCGCGCCACCGCGCAGTGGTTTATCGGCATGGACAAAGAGCCGACCAGCGGCGAGACCCTGCGTAACCGCGCGATCAAAGCCATCGAAGAGACCAAGTTCGTCCCGGCCTGGGGCCAGGCGCGCCTGCACTCGATGATCGCCAACCGCCCGGACTGGTGCATCTCGCGCCAGCGTAACTGGGGCGTGCCGATCCCGTTTTTCCTGAACAAGGAAAGCGGCGAGCTGCACCCGCGCACCGTCGAACTGATGGAAGTCGTGGCCCAGCGCGTTGAACAGGAAGGTATCGAAGCCTGGTTCAAGCTGGACGCCGCCGAGCTGCTGGGCGACGAAGCGCCGCTGTACGACAAGATCAGCGACACCCTCGACGTGTGGTTCGACTCCGGCACCACGCATTGGCATGTGCTGCGCGGTTCGCACCCGATGGGTCACGAGACCGGCCCGCGGGCCGACCTGTACCTGGAAGGCTCGGACCAACACCGTGGCTGGTTCCACTCGTCGCTGCTGACCGGTTGCGCCATCGACAACCACGCGCCATACCGCGAACTGCTGACCCACGGCTTCACCGTCGACGAGACGGGCCGCAAGATGTCCAAGTCGCTGAAAAACGTGATCGAGCCGAAAAAGATCAACGACACCTTGGGCGCCGACATCATGCGCCTGTGGGTGGCCTCGACCGATTACTCGGGCGAAATCGCCGTGTCGGACCAGATCCTGGCCCGCAGCGCCGATGCCTACCGCCGCATCCGTAATACCGCACGCTTCCTGCTGTCGAACTTGACCGGTTTCAACCCGGCCACCGACATTCTGCCGGCCGAGGACATGCTCGCCCTGGACCGCTGGGCCGTGGACCGTACCCTGTTGCTGCAGCGCGAGTTGCAGGAACATTACGGCGAATATCGCTTCTGGAACGTCTACTCGAAGATCCACAACTTCTGCGTGCAGGAGCTGGGTGGTTTCTACCTCGACATCATCAAGGACCGCCAGTACACCACCGGCGCCAACAGCAAGGCGCGCCGCTCGGCGCAGACCGCGCTGTACCACATCAGCGAAGCGCTGGTGCGCTGGATCGCACCGATCCTGGCCTTCACCGCCGATGAACTGTGGGAATACCTGCCGGGCGAGCGTAACGAATCCGTGATGCTCAACACCTGGTACGAAGGCCTGACCGAATTGCCGGCCGACTTCGAACTGGGCCGCGAGTACTGGGAAGGCGTGATGGCCGTGAAGGTTGCGGTGAACAAGGAGCTGGAGGTTCAGCGTGCGGCCAAGGCCGTTGGTGGCAACCTGCAAGCCGAAGTCACCCTGTTTGCCGAGGAAGGCCTGACCGCTGACCTTGCCAAACTGAGCAACGAATTGCGCTTCGTGCTGATCACCTCTACCGCCAGCCTGGCACCGTTTGCCCAGGCGCCAGCGGACGCCGTGGCCACCGAAGTGCCGGGCCTGAAGCTCAAAGTGGTCAAGTCGGCCTTCCCTAAGTGCGCCCGTTGCTGGCACTGCCGTGAAGACGTTGGCGTGAACCCTGAGCATCCGGAAATCTGCGGTCGTTGCGTCGACAACATCAGCGGTGCTGGCGAGGTTCGCCACTATGCCTAACGCTTCCGGCCGTTTCGGACGTCTGGGCTGGCTCGTATTGAGCGTGCTGGTGCTGGTCATTGACCAGCTCAGCAAGGCTCATTTCGAAGGCGCCTTACAGATGTACCAGCAGATTGTGGTCATTCCTGACTACTTCAGCTGGACCCTGGCCTACAACACCGGCGCCGCGTTCAGCTTCCTTGCCGACAGCTCCGGCTGGCAGCGCTGGCTGTTTGCGCTGATCGCCGTGGTGGTCAGCGCTGTGCTGGTGGTCTGGCTCAAGCGCCTGGGCCGCGATGACACCTGGCTCGCCATCGCCCTGGCCCTGGTGCTGGGCGGCGCGCTGGGCAACCTGTACGACCGCATTGCCCTGGGCCATGTGATCGACTTTATCCTGGTGCATTGGCAGAACCGCTGGTACTTCCCCGCGTTCAACTTTGCCGACAGCGCCATCACCGTCGGTGCAATCATGCTGGCGTTGGACATGTTCAAAAGCAAGAAAACCGGAGAGACCGTCAATGACTGATCAGGTATTGGCTGAGCAACGCATCGGCCAGAACACGGAAGTCACTTTGCATTTTGCACTGCGCCTGGAGAATGGCGACACGGTCGACAGCACATTCGACAAAGCCCCGGCGACTTTCAAGGTCGGTGACGGCAACCTGCTGCCGGGTTTTGAAGCTGCGCTGTTCGGCTTCAAGGCTGGCGACAAGCGGACCCTGCAGATCCTGCCGGAAAACGCCTTCGGCCAGCCCAACCCGCAAAACGTGCAGATCATCCCGCGTTCGCAGTTCCAGGACATGGACCTGTCGGAAGGCCTGCTGGTGATCTTCAATGATGCGGCGAATACCGAATTGCCAGGTGTGGTGAAAACTTTCGATGACGCGCAAGTGACCATCGATTTCAACCACCCGTTGGCCGGTAAAACCTTGACCTTTGACGTTGAAATCTTCGATGTTAAAGCGATCTAACTGACGAAACCGGTTCCTGTGGGAGCTGGCTCGCCTGCGATGCAGCCGACTCGGTGTATCAGTTACACCAAACGATGCCATCGCAGGCAAACCAGCTCCCACAAAGACACGAGGCACAGCATGCAAATCAAACTCGCCAACCCCCGTGGCTTCTGCGCCGGCGTGGACCGGGCGATCGAAATCGTCAACCGCGCCCTGGAAGTCTTCGGGCCGCCGATTTACGTGCGCCATGAAGTCGTCCACAACAAATTCGTGGTCGAAGACCTGCGCTCACGTGGGGCCATCTTTGTTGAAGAGCTGGACCAGGTGCCGGACGACGTCATCGTCATCTTCAGCGCCCACGGCGTTTCCCAGGCTGTGCGCACCGAAGCTGCTGGTCGTGGCCTGAAAGTATTCGATGCGACCTGCCCACTGGTCACCAAGGTGCATATCGAAGTGGCGCGCTACAGCCGCGACGGCCGTGAATGCATCCTGATCGGCCACGCCGGCCACCCGGAAGTCGAAGGCACCATGGGCCAATACGACGGCAGCAATGGTGGCGCCATCTACCTGGTGGAAGACGAGAAAGACGTCGCCAAGCTGCTGGTGCAAAACCCCGAGCGCCTGGCCTTTGTCACGCAGACCACGCTGTCGATGGACGACACCAGCCGTGTGATCGATGCCCTGCGCACACGGTTCCCGGCCATTGGCGGCCCGCGCAAGGACGACATCTGCTACGCCACGCAAAACCGCCAGGACGCGGTCAAGCAACTGGCGGACGAGTGCGACGTGGTATTGGTGGTTGGCAGCCCTAACAGCTCCAACTCCAACCGCCTGCGCGAATTGGCCGAACGCATGGCGACACCGGCTTACCTGATCGACGGTGCCGAAGACATGCAGCGCAGCTGGTTCGACGGCGTCGAGCGCATCGGCATTACCGCCGGTGCCTCGGCCCCGGAAGTGCTGGTGCGCGGTGTGATCCAGCAACTGCAGGCCTGGGGCGCTACCGGCGCCGATGAGTTGGCCGGCCGTGAAGAGAACATCACGTTCTCGATGCCAAAGGAGCTGCGGGTTCGCTCGTTGCTCTGACGCCTCAACGCCACGTCAGCCACGGCATAAGGCCTGTTCGGTGTTCTCACTGCGCAGGCTGATGCGTCCGCTGGGGGCCAGCACCACTTGATACACGCTCTGTGCCTGCTCCGTGTCGCATACGTGCACGGTGCCGGCGCGGAAGCCTCCTGCCGCAAAAACCGGTTCACCCAATCCGCTGAAACGCACTTGGGTCTTGACCGGGCCATTGCCCGCCATCGCCACACGCCCACTGTCTTGGCGTTCCAGCAGTACCGGGTTGGTGTCGTCCAGAGGGCCCCGGCCACTGGCGTCCACGATCACCCGCCACCCTCGGCTCCAGTCATCTTCCAAGGCATGAATAATCACGGCGCGATTGCGAGTGATCGCTTCGGCACGTGCGAAGCGCAGGCCGTCTGCCAGCGAGTTTGCTGCGCTGGTTCGTTGCTGTGATTTCAGCAGCCCCGTGAAACCTGGAACTGCCAATTGCGCCAGTATTCCGCTCAACAGCAGGCTGAACAGCAACTCGATCAGGGTGAAACCTCGTTGTGGCATGTGCCGTCCCTCCTTGGGCGGTTTTTGTAGTGCAGCGGACAGGCTTAGGTATAGCCCGCGGTTTGCGGCGTCGAGTGATGGCCTTTATGTCCAAAGTATTTCCCTTTGTTCCGGGAGCAGCGCCAGCCAAAAACCGACGCTAGTCTTGAGCCGCACAGCAGGTTTTTGCTGTTTTTTCTGGCCCTCGACACGGACGACGACGGTAATGTTTGTACCTCCGAACACAGTTGCTTTTTGCGCCCTGCATCGCCAGCAGTCCGGTATGACGCTGATCGAAGTGCTGGTGTCGGTGCTGATTCTCGCGGTCGGCCTGCTCGGTGCTGCGGTGATCCAGCTCAATGCCCTCAAGTACACCGACAGTTCGAGGATGATCAGCCAGGCCAGTTTTATTGCTTACGACATGCTCGACCGAGTGCGCGCCAATTCGGGCGTCGATTACTCGTGGCGTCAAAACGAGCGCGCGCCGCCCAGTGTCGCTGGCGCCAGCGTAAGAGACCTCGACCTGCATGATTTTGAAGCCAATATTGTCGGGTTTGCCGGGGAGGGCGCCAAAGGCTCGGTGGTGGTCAACGGCAGCGAGGTGACCGTCAGCATCAGTTGGGATGACGCCAGGGGATCGAATATGCCCGGGGCGCGGGAAACGTTCGTCCTCACCAGCCGTATTGCACACGATGCCGGGGCGGCGCAATGAGTCGTGCTGTCAGAGGGTTCAGCCTTGTGGAGTTGTTGCTCGCGCTGGCCGTTGGGTTGGTGCTGGTGCTCGGAATCAGCCAGGTGGCCATCAGTTCTCGAGCCACCCATGCCGCCCAGCAGGCAGCAATGTTGCTACAGGATGATGCTCGGTTCGTGCTGGGCAAACTGTCTCAGGAAATTCGTCAGGCAGGCATGTTTGGCTGTGTGGCAGTGGCCTCTATCGAGAACGCACCGGCCGCCTTTGATCGGCCTGTCGGCTGGAGTGCCACGGGGAGTTCAAGGTCGCTGACGCTGGTCAGCGCCGATGTCGGCGGTGACGGTGGTACGCCTGATTGGACGGTGCTGTCCGATTGCCGAAGCACTGCCCATGCCTATGCGGGCAACTCGCCACTCCCGGTGCCCGGTGAGGTTCGGTTTGCGATACGTCAGCTCACCTACACCTTCGAGGCAGGACAGCTGAAGATCGGCACGCCTTCGGCACCGGCCAAAGTGGTGTTGGTGGATAACGTACAGGCGTTCGACATCAGTTTTGGCATGGCGACCCACGCGGGCTCGACGGGTGTGACGCGCTATGACGCCAGCCCTGCCGACGAATCGCTGATACGCAGCGTGCGCATCCAACTGACCCTGCGCGACCCGACAGCACGAGTGAAGGATCAGGCCTACAGCGTCGTGGCCGCGCTGCGTAATCGGCTGGGGTAGGGCGATCATGACGCGTTGTAACGGTATTGATTGGCGGCAAAAGGGCATGGTTCTGCTGATCAGCCTGGTGTTTCTGTTGGCGTTATCCCTGATCGGCTTGGCATCGATGCAGGGCGCCGTGTCCCAGCAAAAGATCGCCGGCAGCGTCTGGCACCGCAATCAATCCTTTCAAAGTGCCGAAAGCGGCTTGAGGCTGGGGGAGTCGGTTGTCCGAAAAATGGGAAGTGCGCTGCCGCTGTGTCAGTCGATCAAGACCTGCGCGCCGCCGCAGGAGGCTTATTCAGTGGCGGGGGGCGGCGTGAATCCTGTTTCAGCCATCACGTGGGTTGCCGTAAAGGGTGGCCTGTATGGCGTCCAGTCGCTGGGGCGAGCTGATTGGCCAGCTGAAAAGCCGGCGGCGTTATTCCGAGTGACATCGGTCGGGATCACTGGTCAGTCACGCACGGTGCTGGAAACGGTTTATGCCCAGATGGGAGAGGCGGGCGGAGTGAGGTTTCGACGGGTTTTATGGCGACAACTTCAATGAGGAGCTTACCCATGGGCAAGGATTGCCAAGGCTTTACCCAGATCGAGCTACTGATCGCTGTAGTGATCATCGCGTTGCTGGCCGGGATTGCGTATCCCGGCTACACGCAGCACGTGAAAAAGGCTTACCGCGCCGAAATCGTTGCACTGTTGACGGAGCAAGCCCACTACCTGGAGCGCTTCTATACGCGAAACGGCAGTTTTATTGATGCAAACGGCGTCAGTGAGGGCAATGATCGCTATAGAATCAGCGCTGCACTGAACCCTCAGACATTCAGCCTGCTGGCCACACCGGTTGTCGGCTCTGTCATGGCGGACGACGCCTGCGGTGAATTCAGCTTGACCAGCCCTGGTGTGCGCAGCAACCCGGGCGCGGCACCTGAGATGTCGCGCCAAGCGTGCTGGGGGCAATGATGAACGTGCTGCATGAGTGGGCGCCGGGCGCGCTTTTTCGTTTTTATTGGCTGGAACAAATGATGACTAAGCAACAGCAGGTGGTGATCGTCGGTGGCGGGGTAATCGGGTTGTTGACGGCGTTCAATCTGGCCACGCAAGGGCGGGCGGTCGTCCTGCTGGAGCGTTCCGGGCTTGGGCAGGAAGCTTCTTGGGCGGGCGGCGGTATTGTTTCGCCGCTGTATCCATGGCGCTACAGCCCGGCGGTCACTGCACTGGCCCACTGGTCCCAGGACTTTTACCCGCAATTGGCGCAGCGATTGTTTGCGGCCACCGGTGTCGATCCGCAGGTTCATACCACAGGCCTGTACTGGCTGGACCTGGAGGATGAAGCCGACGCCCTGGCTTGGGCGGCCCGTGAAGGACGGCCTTTGAGCAAGGTGGATGTATCCGCTGCCCATGATGCGGTGCCGGTGCTGGGAGGTGGCTATTCCCAGGCGATCTACATGGCGGACGTGGCCAATGTGCGTAACCCGCGCCTGGTCAAATCCCTCAAGGCTGCGCTGTTGGCGCTTCCTGGGGTCACTGTTCATGAGCAATGCGAAGTGCGCGGGTTTGTGCTCGACGGCGGTGACGTAGTCGGCGTGGATACCGCCACGGGGCCGGTCTTTGGTGATCAGGTCGTACTGGCGGCAGGCGCCTGGAGCGGGGAATTGCTGGGTAAGCTGGGCCTGTCGCTACCCGTCGAACCGGTCAAGGGCCAAATGATTTTGTACAAATGCGCGCCGGACTTTCTATCGAGCATGGTCCTGGCCAAAGGGCGCTATGCGATTCCACGGCGTGACGGGCATATTCTGATTGGCAGTACGCTGGAGCATGAAGGGTTCGACAAGACACCGACTGGATCAGCGTTGGAAAGCCTCAAGGCGTCGGCGGTGGAGTTGATCCCCGCGTTGGCCGGCGCCGAGGTGGTAGGCCATTGGGCTGGTTTGCGCCCCGGTTCGCCGGAAGGCATACCTTATATCGGCGAAGTTCCCGGCTTCAAAGGGCTGTGGCTCAACTGCGGGCATTACCGCAACGGCCTGGTGCTTGCCCCTGCGTCGTGCCAGTTGTTCGCCGACTTGGTGTTGGGGAATGCGCCGATTATCGACCCGGCGCCGTATGCGCCTGCAGGTCGGCTCAACGCTGGATAGACTTTGGCCCCTGTTCCAGGTGCGCCTGGGTGCAGTACCACGCTTGGCGTGAGCTCAGTGCGCGGTCCTGCGGCAGGTGCACGCCGCAGTGGGCGCAGCGCACCATCAAGGCGGCGTCGGGCTCGCTGCTGCGCTGTTGTTTCGCCGCCGGGCTTTTGAACTTGCGCCAGAACCATACCGCGGCAGCAATGACGGCAATCCAGAACAGTAGACGAACCATGATGGGCAGTTTCTCGACAGGGAATGGGCCAGTTTAGCCAAGGACGTGACAGGCGCACAGCGCAATATGCAGGCCCATAAAAAAGGGAGCCCCGAGGGCTCCCTTTTTTGTAGTGTGTCGACCAATCAGTCGAAGATGCCGAAGGTCATGTAGCTGAACCACGAGCGGTCTTCGTTGTTGCCGAGGGCCTGCGGTGCTTCTTCTTCGATCACGTCGCCATTAGCATCATGCGGCTTGAGCTCCGAAGGAATGGCTTCCTTGGCGTCCTGGAACTGCTTGATCACGTCCTGGTTGGCACGGGTTTCACCCGGCGGCAGCGGTGGACGGGTTTCGATCAGGCCCAGGGTGTACTTGCTCAGCCACGAACGGTTGTCCGAATCGGCTACCTGAGGCACGAACTGGCCGTCTTTCAGGCTTGGGTGATCCGGGTAGTTGAGCTTCAGGGTTTCCAGGCTGGTGGCCGCCAGGGCGTCCAGGTGCAGGCGCTGGTAAGCCTCGGTCATCACCGCCAGGCCGTCACCCACGGAAGGGGTTTCCTGGAAGTTTTCCACCACGTAGCGGCCACGGTTCGCGGCAGCGACATAGGCCTGACGGGTCAGGTAGTAGTCGGCTACGTGAATCTCGTAGGAGGCCAGCAGGTTGCGCAGGTAGATCATGCGCTGCTTGGCGTCCGGCGCGTAGCGGCTGTTCGGGTAGCGGCTGGTCAGTTGGGCGAACTCGTTGTAGGAGTCGCGGGCAGCACCCGGGTCACGTTTGGTCATGTCCAGCGGCAGGAAGCGCGCCAGCAGACCAACGTCCTGGTCGAACGAGGTCAGGCCCTTCATGTAGTAGGCGTAGTCGACGTTCGGGTGCTGGGGGTGCAGGCGGATAAAACGCTCGGCGGCAGACTTGGCGGCTTCCGGCTCGGCGTTCTTGTAGTTGGCGTAGATCAACTCAAGTTGGGCCTGGTCGGCGTAGCGCCCGAACGGATAGCGCGACTCCAGTGCCTTCAGCTTCGCTGTGGCGCTGGTGTAGCTATTATTGTCCAGGTCTTTCTGAGCCAGTTGGTACAACTCGACTTCGCTCAGGTTTTCGTCGACGACTTCCTTTGTTGACGAGCAAGCAGCAGTCATGGCGAGGATGGCGATCAGCAGCAGGTGTTTCACTTGCATGGCGGCTTGCGTCCCTATGACGGCCGCTGTCTTGGGCGGGGCCGTCCTGTTATGATGAGCGCCCCGTTGAAAGCCTCGGGGCAAAAGACGCCGTATTTAACCACAAGCGCGCAGCCGAAACCAAAGGCTGTGCCACGCCTAGTCTGAGCATGTCCGATAAAATTGAACTTCGCGCAGAGGTGCCGTCCGAATTGGGCGGCCAACGCCTCGATCAAGTCGCCGCACAATTATTCGCTGAGCACTCGCGCTCGCGCCTTTCCGCCTGGATCAAAGACGGCCGCCTGACTGTGGATGGAGCGGTTATCCGCCCGCGAGACATAGTCCATGGCGGTGCGATTCTTGAGCTGACTGCCGAGCAGGAAGCCCAGGGAGAATGGGTCGCCCAGGACATCGAGCTGGATATCGTCTATGAAGACGACGACATCCTGGTCATCAACAAACCCGCAGGCCTGGTGGTTCACCCGGCGGCCGGGCACGCTGATGGCACCTTGCTCAATGCCCTGTTGCACCACGTGCCGGACATCGTCAATGTCCCGCGCTGCGGCATCGTGCACCGCCTGGACAAGGACACCACCGGTCTGATGGTGGTGGCCAAGACTATCCAGGCCCAGACGCAGTTGGTCACACAACTGCAGAGCCGCAGCGTCAGTCGCATCTACGAATGCATCGTGATCGGTGTGGTCGTCGCGGGTGGCAAGATCAACGCCCCGATCGGCCGCCACGGCCAGCAGCGCCAGCGTATGGCGGTGATGGAAGGTGGTAAGCAGGCCGTCAGCCACTACCGCGTGCTGGAGCGTTTCCGTTCCCACACTCACGTGCGGGTCAAGCTGGAAACCGGTCGTACGCACCAGATTCGCGTGCATATGGCACACATCAACTTCCCGTTGGTCGGAGATCCGGCCTACGGCGGTCGCTTCCGTATTCCGCCGGCGGCCAGTGTGACCATGGTTGAATCGCTGAAATCCTTCCCGCGCCAGGCACTGCATGCACGTTTCCTGGAACTGGATCATCCGACGAGCGGTAAGCGGATGAGCTGGGAATCGCCTCTGCCAGACGATTTGGTCTGGTTGCTGTCGCTGCTCAAGCAGGATCGTGAGGCGTTTATCGGATGAGTGACTGGCTGATTCCTGACTGGCCCGCGCCGTCGGGAGTCAAAGCCTGCGTCACCACCCGTGTCGGTGGCGTCAGTCTGGCGCCATTCGACAGCCTCAACCTGGGCGATCATGTCGAGGACAGCCTTGAAGCCGTTCTCGAAAATCGCCGACGTCTCACCGACGCATTCGCTATTCAGCCGGCCTGGTTACGCCAAGTTCACGGGATAACCGTGGTCGAGGCTGACCCCACGTGCACCGTTGAAGCGGATGCCAGTTGGACCAGCACTCCAGGCATCGCCTGCACCGCAATGACCGCTGATTGCTTGCCTGCATTGTTCTGCAATCGCGCCGGCACTCGCGTGGCGGCGGCCCATGCCGGATGGCGTGGCCTTGCAGCAGGCGTGCTGGAAGCGGCCTTTGAACGTCTGGATGCGAAACCTGACGATGTGCTGGTCTGGCTGGGCCCGGCAATTGGCCCGCAAGCCTTCGAAGTCGGCCCGGAAGTGCGTGAAGTGTTCATGCAGCAACTGCCGGGCACCGCCGAAGCCTTCGCCCCAAGCCGCAACCCCGGCAAATATATGGCCGACATCTATCAACTGGCGCGCCTGCGGCTGGCTGCGCGGGGTGTCACCGCTGTCTACGGTGGCGGTTTTTGCACCGTGACCGACCCTCGCTTTTTTTCCTACCGCCGCAGCCCGCGTACCGGTCGGTTTGCCTCCCTTGTCTGGCTTGAGCGCTAGACTCTTTTGATCTGGGTCAACCCCGAGCCCTATCGACCATTTTTTGCTTGAATCTTCCAGAATCCACCCCATCTATAGGGGTATCTGGCAGGTTTCTTCATTCAGGATGTTTTATAGCTCCGGCCTGCTCAAAAGGAAGGTGACTAATGCGTATTGATCGTTTAACCAGCAAATTGCAGTTGGCACTCTCAGACTCCCAATCCTTGGCGGTCGGCCTCGACCACCCGGCGATTGAGCCTGCACACTTGATGCAGGCGCTCCTGGAACAGCAAGGTGGTTCTATCAAGCCCTTGCTGATGCAGGTGGGCTTTGACGTTAATAGCCTGCGCAAGGAGTTGAGCAAAGAGCTCGACCAACTGCCGAAAATCCAAAACCCTACCGGCGACGTGAACATGTCGCAGGACTTGGCGCGCCTGCTTAACCAGGCCGACCGCCTGGCCCAGCAGAAAGGCGACCAGTTCATCTCCAGCGAACTGGTGCTGCTCGCCGCGATGGACGACAACAGCAAGCTCGGCAAATTGTTGCTGGGCCAGGGCGTGAGCAAGAAAGCCCTGGAAAATGCCATCAACAACCTGCGTGGCGGCGAGGCGGTGAATGACCCTAACCATGAGGAGTCACGCCAGGCCCTCGACAAATACACCGTCGACCTGACCAAGCGTGCCGAAGAGGGCAAGCTTGACCCGGTGATCGGCCGTGACGACGAAATTCGTCGCACCATCCAGGTGCTGCAGCGTCGCACCAAGAACAACCCGGTGCTGATCGGTGAGCCTGGCGTGGGTAAAACCGCGATTGCCGAGGGCCTGGCCCAGCGCATCATTAATGGTGAAGTGCCGGACGGCCTTAAAGGCAAGCGCCTGCTGTCCCTGGATATGGGCTCGCTGATCGCCGGTGCCAAGTTCCGTGGCGAGTTCGAAGAGCGCCTGAAATCCCTGCTCAACGAGCTGTCGAAGCAGGAAGGGCAGATCATTCTGTTTATCGACGAACTGCACACCATGGTCGGCGCCGGTAAAGGCGAAGGCTCGATGGACGCTGGCAATATGCTCAAGCCCGCCTTGGCGCGCGGTGAGTTGCATTGCGTCGGCGCGACCACGCTCAACGAGTACCGCCAGTACATTGAAAAGGACGCAGCCCTTGAGCGGCGTTTCCAGAAAGTGCTGGTGGAAGAGCCGAGCGAAGAAGACACCATCGCGATCCTGCGTGGCTTGAAAGAACGCTATGAGGTCCACCACAAGGTGGCCATCACTGACGGCGCGATCATTGCGGCGGCCAAATTGAGCCATCGCTACATCACCGACCGCCAGTTGCCGGACAAGGCCATCGACCTGATCGACGAGGCAGCCAGCCGCATTCGCATGGAGATCGACTCCAAGCCGGAAGTGCTTGATCGTCTGGATCGGCGCCTGATTCAACTCAAAGTTGAATCCCAGGCCCTGAAAAAAGAAGAGGACGAGGCGGCGAAGAAGCGCCTGGAAAAACTCCAGGAAGAAATCGTGCGCCTGGAGCGCGAGTATTCGGACCTGGAAGAAATCTGGACCTCGGAAAAAGCCGAAGTGCAGGGCTCTGCGCAGATCCAGCAAAAAATCGAGCAGTCGCGCCAGGAGTTGGAGGCTGCGCGTCGTAAAGGCGACCTGAACCGCATGGCCGAGTTGCAGTACGGGGTGATCCCGGACCTGGAACGTAGCCTGCAGATGGTCGACCAGCACGGTAAACCTGAGAACCAGCTGCTGCGCAGCAAGGTCACTGAGGAAGAAATCGCCGAGGTGGTCTCCAAGTGGACCGGCATTCCCGTGTCGAAAATGCTTGAAGGCGAGCGCGACAAGTTGCTGAAAATGGAAAGCCTGTTGCACCAGCGCGTCATCGGCCAGGAAGAGGCAGTGGTGGCGGTGTCCAACGCTGTACGGCGTTCGCGGGCCGGTTTGTCCGACCCCAACCGTCCGAGCGGCTCGTTCATGTTCCTCGGCCCAACCGGCGTGGGTAAGACCGAGCTGTGCAAGGCCCTGGCCGAGTTCCTCTTTGATACTGAAGAGGCCATGGTGCGGATCGACATGTCCGAGTTCATGGAAAAACACTCGGTGGCTCGCCTGATTGGCGCTCCGCCAGGCTATGTGGGCTACGAAGAGGGCGGTTACCTGACCGAAGCCGTGCGGCGTAAGCCTTACTCGGTGATCCTGCTGGATGAGGTCGAGAAGGCTCACCCGGATGTGTTCAACATCTTGCTGCAGGTGCTGGAAGATGGCCGTTTGACGGACAGTCACGGGCGTACCGTGGATTTCCGCAACACGGTGATCGTGATGACCTCCAACCTGGGCTCGGCACAGATCCAGGAGCTGGTAGGCGATCGTGAAGGCCAGCGCGCGGCGGTCATGGATGCGCTGACCTCGCACTTCCGCCCGGAATTTATCAACCGGGTCGATGAAGTGGTGATCTTCGAGCCTCTGGCGCGGGATCAGATTGCGGGCATTACCGAGATCCAGTTGGGCCGCCTGCGCAGCCGCCTGGCGGAGCGTGAGTTATCGCTGGAGTTGAGCCGTGAGGCGTTGGACAAGTTGATCGCGGTCGGTTACGACCCGGTGTATGGCGCACGGCCGTTGAAACGTGCGATCCAGCGCTGGATCGAGAACCCGCTGGCGCAGTTGATCCTGTCGGGCAGCTTTATGCCGGGGACCAGCGTTGCGGCCACGGTGGAGAACGACGAAATCGTCTTCCACTGAGCCCGGTCAGTACCGCTATAAGAGAAGGCCCCGCATTGCGGGGCCTTTTTTTTCGATAGGGCGTTGAACTGTAAGGCAAAGGCTTGTAAAGTGCGCCCCGCAGCAACGTCAGCCCACGGGTTTCTTCTCCCCAAGGAGAAATCAGAAAGAAGCGCAAATCCTTGTCTTAAAAGCAATTTAAAGGGTTGACAGAGGTTTTTAAGATTGTAGAATAGCGCGCCTCAGAGGCACTAACGTAGCGATACGGAAGGCTGAAGAGAGAGCAACATGCAGTAAGTTGTACATTTGAAATATGCAGTTCCGTGATAGCTCAGTCGGTAGAGCAAATGACTGTTAATCATTGGGTCCCAGGTTCGAGTCCTGGTCACGGAGCCAATTTCAAAACCGGGGTATAGCGCAGTCCGGTAGCGCGCCTGCTTTGGGAGCAGGATGTCAGGAGTTCGAATCCCCTTACCCCGACCATATTTGGGTCGTTAGCTCAGTTGGTAGAGCAGTTGGCTTTTAACCAATTGGTCGTAGGTTCGAATCCCACACGACCCACCATTTTTGAGACCAGTTAACGCTGGAATCGAATCTTAAGATCAGAGGCCAAAAGCGCTGATCGAAGAAGGCGACTGAAAGGTCGCCTTTTTTTTACCGGGGTATAGCGCAGTCCGGTAGCGCGCCTGCTTTGGGAGCAGGATGTCAGGAGTTCGAATCCCCTTACCC
>NZ_JBARTQ010000699.1:0-13754 GCF_049645325.1 Pseudomonas sp.
GCATCGAGCCTGGACATGGTCGTTGCCGGTACGTCGGAAGCCGTGTTGATGGTTGAATCGGAAGCCAAAGAGCTGACCGAAGACCAGATGCTGGGCGCTGTACTGTTTGCTCACGACGAGTTCCAGGTCGTGATCAACGCCGTTAAAGAACTGGCTGCTGAAGCTGCCAAGGCAACCTGGACCTGGACTCCACAGCCAGAAGCCACCGCTCTGCTGGGCGCTATCCGTGCCGAGTTCGGCGACGCGATCTCCCAGGCTTACACCATCACCATCAAGGCCGACCGTTATGCGCGCCTGGGTGAGTTGAAAGACCAGGTTGTGGCCAAGCTGTCCGGTGAAGAAGGTCAGCCTTCGTCCAGCGAAGTGAAAGCTGCTTTCGGCGAAATCGAATACCGCACCGTTCGCGAGAACATCGTAAACGGCAAGCCACGTATCGACGGCCGCGACACCAAGACCGTACGTCCGCTGAACATCGAAGTCGGTGTTCTGCCAAAGACTCACGGTTCGGCACTGTTCACCCGTGGCGAAACCCAGGCTCTGGTCGTTGCAACACTGGGCACCGCCCGTGACGCACAACTGCTGGACACCCTGGAAGGCGAGAAAAAAGACCCGTTCATGCTGCACTACAACTTCCCTCCGTTCTCGGTCGGTGAGTGTGGTCGCATGGGTGGCGCTGGTCGTCGCGAAATCGGTCACGGCCGTCTGGCACGTCGTTCGATCGCAGCCATGCTGCCTGCTGCCGACGTATTCCCGTACACCATCCGTGTGGTGTCGGAAATCACCGAGTCCAACGGTTCCAGCTCCATGGCTTCGGTCTGCGGTGCTTCCCTGGCGCTGATGGACGCTGGTGTGCCGATGAAGGCACCGGTTGCCGGTATCGCCATGGGCCTGGTTAAAGAAGGCGAGAAGTTCGCCATCCTGACCGACATCCTGGGCGACGAAGACCACCTGGGCGACATGGACTTCAAAGTAGCCGGTACCGCTAAAGGTGTTACCGCGCTGCAGATGGACATCAAGATCAAGGGCATCACCGAAGAAATCATGGAAATCGCTCTGGGCCAAGCCCTGGAAGCGCGCCTGAACATCCTCGGTCAGATGAACCAGATCATTGGTCAGTCCCGTACCGAACTGTCGGAAAATGCTCCGACCATGATCGCGATGAAAATCGACACCGACAAAATCCGTGATGTTATCGGTAAAGGCGGCGCGACTATCCGTGCGATCTGTGAAGAGACCAAGGCTTCGATCGACATCGAAGACGACGGCTCGATCAAGATCTTTGGCGAAACCAAGGAAGCCGCAGAAGCCGCGCGTCAGCGCGTTCTGGGCATCACCGCGGAAGCCGAGATCGGCAAGATCTACGTCGGTAAAGTTGAGCGCATCGTCGACTTCGGCGCATTCGTCAACATCCTGCCGGGCAAAGACGGTCTGGTTCACATCTCCATGCTGAGCGACGCTCGCGTTGAGAAAGTGACCGACATTCTGAAAGAAGGCCAGGAAGTGGAAGTGCTGGTACTGGACGTGGACAACCGCGGCCGTATCAAACTGTCCATCAAGGACGTAGCAGCAGCCAAGGCTTCGGGCGTTTAATCACCCGCGCGCTTTACGCTGAAAAAAGGACCCTTCGGGGTCCTTTTTTATGCCCGGAAGAAAAGGTCGGCAAATCAGTCGCTTAGTGGGTTCAGAAAAGCCGCAACTTGCACGCAGACTCGGTCGGCTTCATGCAAGTTGCACGATTTCGAAAATTGGGCAGTTTTATAACCTATTGTTTTATAACGATTTAATCTGAAAATGCGAATTGGCACACTGCCTGCAATAACCCTGCTAACGCTGCAGCATCAAGGTTCACACACTGCAGACTTTCAATAAAACAGGAGTTACTCGTATGAAGAAGTTCGCTCTCGCTACTGCTACCGCTCTGACCCTGGCCATGGGTGCTAACGTGGCCTTTGCTCAGACTTCCCAAGCTCCAATGACCATGGCAGCTGGTGAAGCTACCAAGGCTAAAGAAAGCGTTTCGGATACCTGGATCACCACCAAAGTGAAATCCGATCTGCTGACTGAGAAAGGTATTCCTGGCTCGGACATCAAGGTAGAAACCAACAAAGGTGTGGTTTCCCTGTCCTCGACGGTTGCTATCTCTGACTCGCAGAAAGCCACTGCAGTAGCGATCACCAAGAAAATCAAAGGTGTTACCGCTGTATCCGCTGATGGCCTGATGGCTGGCGGCGCGATGAAGGCTGACAACATCGACAAGTCCAAAGAAGCCACTTCGGACACCTGGATCACAACCAAAGTGAAGGCTGACCTGGTTACCGAAAAAGGCATTCCTGGCACCGACATCAAAGTTGAAACCAACAAGGGTGTAGTTTCCCTGTCGTCTTCTGTTGCAGTGACCGAATCTCAGAAAACCACTGCTGTTGCGATTGCCAAGAAAATCAAAGGCGTTAAAGCTGTATCGGCCGATGGCCTGAAAGCAGAGTAACGCTCAACTATTCGTCTGAACGAGACGGCGGCGGCTTCGGGTGAGTTAGATATCCACCCAATGCACCTCTGGAGTTCATGCGACCGACCACACGGATGTGGTCATTACAGGCCCCGGCACTTGTGTCGGGGCCTGTTCTATTATGGGCAGGAATAAATTGTCAGGCGCTAGAGATCAAAAGTGGGAGCTGGCTTGCCTGCGATAGCATCACCTCGGTCTGACTGAAAGACTGAGTTGTTTGTATCGCAGGCAAGCCCGCTCCCACACAGCCCGCTCCCACACAGCCAGCTCCCACACAGCCAGCTCCCACACAGCCAGCTCCCACACAAGCCAGCTCCCACATTTAGATCCAGGCTAACCTCAGGTTATTCGGCGTCCAAGTGCATCGGCGTCACCACTCGACCATCCTTCTCCGCTTGCCCCAGGTTGGCGTCGATGAAGTACACCCGTTCGTCTTCCAGCTGGCCTTTGTCCACCAGGTAGTCCTTGATGGCGCTAGCACGGTCCTGCCCCAGTTGGCGCAGCAGTACGTCGCTGGCACCCCAGAACTTGATCAGGCCATCACGCAGTTTGGCGGTGCGATCATCGCTGCTGAGGTCTTTCCATTCAGCCGGCGGTTGTTGTTTCAGGCGCGTGCGGTAAATGCCTTCCAGCAAGGGCGCCTTTTCCTTCTCGGGTACGACCAGCAACGATGCCTGGGCCGGAACCTTGTCGCCACGGCGCTGAAGAATCTTGTAGTAGTTGTATTGGTATTCGCGCTCAAGGCGATCTGCGGCGATGAATGGGCCATCGCTGCTCGCTGCCGCGGTGCCTTCGATTTCCAGGCGCAGGGCAGGGCGCTCTTTCAGCGCCTTGGCCAGCGTGTTCAGGGCGCCTTCGGCGTCCTTGCTCAGCTCGCTGGAGCCCGCGGCAAACGACACATTGCCCAAGTCTTCCGAGCCGCCGCCGGTAATCAGGCCACCGATGAACTTGAACGGCGCCGTTGCTGCGCGTACCACCAGGTTACGCAGGGTCTGCCACACGATCGGCATCACGCTGAACTGCGGGTTGTTGAGGTCGCCGGTCACCGGCAGCTCAATGGAGATTTTGCCGTCGCTGTCTTTGAGCAGTGCGATCGCCAGTCGAATCGGCAAATCCACCGCATCGGCGCTGTCGACTTTCTCGCCCAGTTGCAGCTGTTCCACCACCACTTTGTTTTCAGCCTTCAACTGGCCTTTGGTGATCACATAGTGCAGGTCGAGGTTGAGGCGGCCCTTGCGGATACGGAAGCCGGCGAACTTGCCGGAGTACGGCGTCAAGGTGGTCAGCTCGACACGCTTGAAGCTGGTGGCGATGTCCAGCGCCGCCATCGGGTCGAACGGGTTCACGCTGCCTTTGATAGTCACCGGCGCGTAGCGGTCAACCTTGCCCTTGATGTCGACACTGGCAGGCTTGGCCTGGCGGCTGTCAATGGTGCCGATTTGCCCGTTGAGCTGTTGGATGGCGGTGGCGAAGTTGGGCGTCAGGCTGAAGTCGGCGAAGTTGGCCGAGCCGTCGTTGATCGCGATCTGGCCGATGTGAATGCCCAATGGCTTGTCTTTGCTCGCCGCTGGCTTGGCCGCCGACTTGGCGCCACTGTCGGCCGGTTGCGGGATCAGCAGGTCATCGATGTTGGTGGTGCGGTCATCGTTGATCATGAAGCGCGCATACGGCTGCAGCAGGTTGACCTTGTCGATCGACAGGCTGTCGCCATGTTGATAGTTCACGCCTTCGAGCACCAGGCGCTGCCATTTGAGGAAGTCGCGGGTCTTGAGGGTGTCGAGGGTGTGCAACTGGTCAACTTGTGCGCGGCCGGTGACCTGAAGGGCCAAAGGCGCGGTGCTTTTGAGGTTCACCTCCAGATTGCTGCCGAGCATGCCGCTGCGCAGCTCCAGGCGAATAAACGGGCTGATATAGGACTGGGCAACCCGCAGGTCGATGTCCTGGGTGTTCACTTTGAGCTTGGCGCTGACCGGGTTGAGGTTGACCTCGCCGGTTGCCTGGATCTTGCCCTGTTTACCCAGGCCGGTATCGACCTTCAGGGTAAAGGGACTGCCGTTGAGGCTGTCGAAGTTCTGCACATCGACGTTCAGCGGGCCCAGCTCCAGCGCGACGGCGGGTTTGGCCTGGCGGTCGGCCAGGTGCACCTGATAGTTGCGCAGTTGCACGTCCTTGAGCAGCACTTGCCAGGGTTTGCCGGGCGCTGCCGGTTCCGCTTTTGGCGAGTCGGCAGTGGCGGGCGCAGTCGCCGGTTCCGGCGCCTTGGCCGGTTTGCTCGGTTGGCTGGCGAAGAGTTTCTGCCAGTCCAGTTGCCCATCGGCTTCGCGGGCGGCCCAGGTTTCCAGCGTGTTGCTGCGGATCTTGCCGACCACCACTTGCTGCTTGGCCAGGTCTACCGTGGTTTCGCTGACGTCCAGGCGTTCCAGGCGCACCAGCGGCCGGCCATCCGGTGCCTTGATGGCAAACGGTGCGATGCTGGCGGCGGTGTTGGTCAGGTTCAGCTCGGTCTCTTTGGCCAGGCTGAATTTATAGTCAGTGCTGAAATTCAGCACACCGTCTTCGAGCACCAATGGCACGGCGTCACGCACGTACGGCCACCAGGCTTTCATCTTGCCGTCGGTGACTTTCAGCGTGCCCTCGGAGGTAATCGGCACCAGGCTGAAGTTGCCTTTCCAGTCGATCTGCCCACCCTCAGGGCCCGCGGCCACCAACGTCATGTCGGCATTGTCTTCGGGCAAGGTGCTGAGGTTTTTCAGCTCGAAGTCGAGTTTGTCGTAGAGGAATTCGATCGGCTCGCTGGGGCGCAAGTCTTGGAAGTGCACGTAACCGCCGGCCAGCTTGATGCTGTCGATGCGCAGCGGGAACGGTTTGGCATTCGGGTCGGCCGGAGTGGGCTCACTCGGTGGCAGCTTGAACAATTGCGCCAGGTTCAACTGGCCGGATTTATTGAATAGCAACTCGGTCTTGGGCTGGTCCAGCTGTACATCGGCCAGGTGCAGGGCGCGAGTCCAGAGGCTGTCGATTTGCAGGTTGGCGTAGAGGCGTTCGAAACCCACCTGCTCCTTGCCGGGTTCACCGATCTTCAGGCCCCATGCCGTGACTTCCAGGCTGAACGGGTTGAGCTCGATCCGCTCGATCCGCGCCGGCACCGTGGCGTAATTGGCCAGTTGCTGGTTGGCGATGCGAAGGGCAATGCCGGGCAAAATCAGAAAGCCCAGCAAGCTGTACAGAGCAAGGGCGGTCAACAAGGCGCCTACGGCGCGAATCAATCCTTTGGGCATGGGTGACGCCATCTATGTCGAACGAGAGTGCCTTGGAGTATGGCACGGGATTTCGGTTCCGAAGAAGCGGGCCGATTGAGACATGTCTTACAGCTGCAGGATCAGGGTTTTCAGCGGTGGCTGCTGGTCCTGGGAAGGGAAGTCCGCCCCGGGCGTCATGATTTGCCAGTCGCGCACCGGGCGCCCGGCTTTTTCCGCGCACCGCAGCACCTGTTCACGCCAGTCATTCATGCTGACTTTTGCCAGGTTGTTGCAGCAGATCAGTACGCCATTGTCAGCAGTGGCGAGCAGCGCCGGCTTGAGCAAGCTCTGATAATCGCGCAGCAGGTCGACAGTGCCAAAGGCGCTCTTGGCCCAGGCCGGCGGGTCGAGTAATACCAAGTCATATTGGCGCTGTTCGAGGCGCGGATAGCTCGGCAGCTTTTGGCCGCGACGTTGCGTGATCGGCAGGCCTGCCAGTTGGCGAATCGCCGGGAAGTAGTCCGACTGCACAAACTCCATGCTCGGCAATTGCGGGTTCAGCAGGCCATTTTCACGACCGACTGCCAGGTTGCCCTCGGCGAAGTCGAGGTTGCACACCTCACGGGCGCCACCGGCTGCTGCGCTCAGGCCCACGCCACAGGTATAGGCGAACAGGTTCAGCACGCTTTTGCCGGCGCTGTGGCCCTTGACCCAGCCGCGGGTGTTGCGCAGGTCGAGGAACAGCAGCGGGTCCTGCCCGGCATGGCGCCCGCGTACGCGGTAATTGAGGCCCCATTCGTGCCCAACGAGGTCTTCAAGTGCCGCAGGTTCGGCGCGGTACACTGTGTCTTCACGGTCGATGCGCGAATTGCCACGGGCGCGGTCGTTGTACACCAACAGCAGTTCCAGGCCGATGAACTGATTGATCAGTTGGTGCAGTTCCAACAGGTCCGCCGTTTCCAGCGACTGATGAAAACTCTGCACCAGCAGTTGCGGGCCGTAGCGGTCGATGGTCAGGCCGCTGGCACCTTCCTGGCTGCCGTGGAACAGCCGGTAACAGTCGGTACCTTGGGCATGCAGCGCGTTGATCAGGTCTTGGCGATGATCGAGGGCGGCGCGCAGCGCCTGATTCAAGGGAGTCATGGAGCGCGCCTTGCTTGCGGGTAAATGAGGGCAATGTGGGCGCGGAGTTTAACAGCTATAGCTGCCGGGCTACATCAACCCCATCCGACGATGGGCGCGTTGCACCGAACCATTGCGCATCGCCCAGCGCAGCAGTGGCGCGCTGCGCTTGACGCCGATGCGGATCATCTGGCGCTGCAGCGCGCTCTGGTGTTGTTCGAGCATCGTGCTGGCCCAGTCCGGCAACAGGTCGACGCCGGCCTGCATCATCAAGTGGCCGAAGGGCTTGGCCAGGGTGCTGGGCGCGGGCGCGTTGACCAGCAGGCGCAGCACTTCACGGCTGCGTTCGTCGCACAGCAGTTGCGGGCGAATGCGTGCCAGATAATCCGAAATTTCCTGCCGTGAACGCGGAACATGCCGCGCGCCCAGTTGTTCGGCGACCAAGGCGATTTCGCTGTAGTAGCGATCCTGGTCTCGGCCGCTGAGGTGCGGGTTGCAATAACGCAGATGGGCCGCAAGGAAATTGCTGACTTCGGCTACATGCACCCAAGTCAGCAGTTCCGGGTCACTGGCGGCGTAGGGCCGCCCGTCCGGGGCATGGCCGACCACCTGGAGGTGGATGGTGCGCACCTTTTCGATCAGCCACTCGGCGTCCTTGCGCGAGCCGAAGGTGGTGCCGGAAATAAACTGTGAGGTCCGCCGCAAACGGCCGAGCATGTCCTGGCGAAAGTTCGAGTGATCCCACACGCCGGCCAGCGCCAGCGGGTGCAGGGCTTGCAGCATCAACGCACTGATGCCGCCGATGAGCATGCTGCTGAAGTCGCCGTGGACCTGCCAACTGACCGAATTCGGCCCGAACAGGCCTGGGTCACCCTTGGGGTTTTCCAGGTCCAGTTGGCCCAGCGACAGGCCGGTCAGGCTCATCAGCTGGGTTTCGATGCGGCTGCGGATAAATTCCATGGCGACTCGGGGTGTCCTATCGGTTCAGGCGTTTGTCGATCAAGCCGTCTACCACGCTGGGGTCGGCGAGGGTCGAGGTATCGCCGAGGCTGTCGAGTTCGTTGCAGGCGATCTTGCGCAAAATCCGCCGCATGATCTTGCCCGAACGGGTTTTCGGCAGGGCCGGTGCCCATTGGATCAGTTCCGGCTTGGCAAAGCTGCCGATTTCCTTGCTGACCAGGTCCAGCAAGTGTTTTTTCAGTTCATCGCTGGGCTCGACGCCGTTCATGGGGGTGACGAAGGCATAGATGCCCTGGCCTTTGACATCATGCGGGTAACCGACCACGGCGGCTTCGGCGACTTGGTCATGCAGGACGAGGGCGCTTTCTACCTCGGCGGTGCCGATGCGGTGGCCGGACACGTTGATCACATCGTCGATACGCCCGGTGATCCAGTAATCGCCGTCTTCATCGCGCCGCGCGCCGTCGCCGGTGAAGTAGTAACCGGGGTAGGGTTTGAAATAAGTGTCGAGCATGCGCTGCGGGTCGCCGTAGACGCTGCGGATCTGCCCCGGCCAGCTGGCTTTGATCGCCAGCACGCCGCTGCCGGCGCCGCTGAATTCCTTGCCGTGCTCATCCAGCAGCACGGGCTGCACGCCGAACATTGGTTGGGTCGCGCAGCCGGGCTTGATGCGCTGGGCGCTGACCAATGGGCTGAGCATGATGCCGCCGGTTTCGGTCTGCCACCAGGTGTCCACGATCGGGCAGCGCTGCTCGCCCACGGCGTTGAAATACCAGTCCCAGGCTTCGGGGTTAATGGGTTCGCCGACACTGCCCAGCAGGCGCAGGCTGGCGCGAGAGGTGTTTTCCAGCGGGCCATGGCCTTCTCGCATCAAGGCGCGCAGCGCGGTGGGCGCGGTGTAGAAGATGTTGACCTGATGTTTGTCGATCACCTGCCAGAACCGCGAGCTGTCCGGGTAGCTGGGC
Source organism: Pseudomonas sp. (assembly GCF_049645325.1). Lineage (GTDB taxonomy): Bacteria > Pseudomonadota > Gammaproteobacteria > Pseudomonadales > Pseudomonadaceae > Aquipseudomonas. The sequence goes on from NZ_JBARTQ010000699.1 coordinate 8,793, forward strand.
ACACCTTCGAACATCAACGAGGTGGCGCCGTTGGCCAGCGGGCCGTAGACGATGTAGCTGTGGCCGGTGACCCAGCCCACGTCGGCGGTGCACCAGAACACTTCGCCGTCGCGGTAGTCGAGCACGTACTTGAAGGTCATCGCCGCTTGCAGCAGGTAACCGCCGGTGGTGTGCAGCACGCCTTTGGGTTTGCCGGTGCTGCCGGAAGTGTAGAGGATGAACAGCGGGTCTTCGGCGTCCATGGGCTCGGGCGGGCAGTCGTCGCTGGCGGCGTCCAGGGCCTGTTGATACTTGAGGTCGCGGTCTTTCACCCAGATAAGGTCCGCCCCGGTGCGCTCCACCACCAGCACCGTGCTGACGTTCGGACAACTGGCCAGGGCCTTGTCGACGTTCTTTTTCAGGGCCACCGGCTTGCCGCCGCGCACGCCTTCATCGGCGGTGATTACCGTACGGCAATCGGCGTCAAGAATGCGGTCGCGCAGAGCGTCTGGCGAGAAACCCCCAAACACCACCGAATGCACCGCGCCAATGCGTGTACAGGCCAGCATGGCGTAGGCGGCTTCGGGGATCATCGGCATGTAGATGCACACCCGGTCGCCTTTCTGCACGCCACGGCTTTTCAGTACATTGGCCAGACGGCTGACGTTTTGGTGGAGTTGGCGGTAGGAAATTTTGGAAGATTTTGCAGGATCATCACCTTCCCAGATGAAGGCCGCTTGATCGGCGCGCTGCGCGAGGTGACGGTCGATGCAGTTGTAGCTGACGTTCAACTGGCCGCCGGCAAACCATTGGGCCGCGCCGGTGTTGATGTCCGAGTGCTGGACGGTGTGCCAGGGCTTGATCCAATCCAGAAAACCCTTGGCCTGTTCGGCCCAGAAGGTGTCGGGTTGTTCGATGGATTGGCGATAGAGGCGCTGGTAGTCGGCTTGACTGAGTTGCGCAGCAAGGCGCACGGCATCGGCAGTGGGAAATGCGCTGATATCGAACATGGGCGGTCCTTATTCTTGTTTTAAAGACAAGTCATAAAGATGCACGCAGTGAGGGGAGGGTTCAAGGCCAACGTCGAAACGCACGTTGGCCCCGGTTTACCGGCTTCAGCCGCGGTGACGACCGCGGAAGTAGTTGATCAGTCCTTGGGTCGACGCATCGTCAGCCAGGGTTTCTTCGGCGCCGGTCAGGCGGTTGTACACGCCTTTGCCCAGCTCTTTACCCAGCTCCACGCCCCATTGGTCAAAGGCGTTGATGCCCCAGATCACGCTCTGCACGAACACTTTGTGTTCATACATGGCCACCAGTGCGCCCAGACGGCGCGGGCTGATGCGTTCGACCACGATGGTGTTGCTCGGACGGTTGCCCGGGATCACCTTGTGGGGTGCCAGCTTCTGTACTTCGGCTTCCGGGAGGCCTTTGTCGCGCAGTTCGGCTTCGGCTTCGGCGCGGGTTTTGCCGAGCATCAGCGCCTGGCTCTGCGACAGGCAGTTGGCGTACAGCCACTGATGGTGGTCGGAGACCGGGTTGAAGCTGACGATCGGCACGATGAAGTCGGCCGGGATCAGTTGGGTCCCTTGGTGCAGCAATTGGTGGTAGGCGTGCTGACCGTTGCAGCCGACGCCACCCCAGATCACTGGGCCGGTATCGGTGGACACTGGGGTACCGTCCTGGCGCACGCTCTTGCCGTTGGACTCCATGTCCAGCTGTTGCAAGTGCTTGGTGATGTTACGCAGGTAGTGGTCGTACGGCAGGATCGCATGGCTCTGCGCGCCCCAGAAGTTGCCGTACCACACGCCCAGCAGGCCGAGCAGCACCGGCATGTTCTGTTCGAACGGCGCGTTCTGGAAATGCTGGTCCATGGTGTAGGCACCGGACAACAGTTCCTTGAAGTTGGACATGCCGATCGCCAGGGCGATTGGCAAACCGATGGCGGACCACAGCGAATAACGGCCGCCGACCCAGTCCCACATCGGGAAGATGTTTTCTTCACGGATACCGAAGGCCACGGCCGCCGCATTGTTGCTCGATACGGCGATGAAGTGGCGGTACAGCTCTGCTTCCGAGCCACCCTGGGCCAGGTACCAGGCGCGCGCGGCCTGGGCGTTTTTCAGGGTTTCGAGGGTATTGAAGGATTTCGACGAGACGATGAACAGCGTGGTCTCGGCGCGCAGCTTCATGGTCAGTTCGTGGAACTCGCTGCCGTCGATGTTCGCCAGGTAGTGGCAGCGCACGCCTTTGTGGGCGTACGACAACAGTGCCTCGGACACCAGCTCCGGGCCGAGGAACGAGCCACCGATGCCGATGTTGACCACGTCAGTGATCGGCTTCTCGGTGTAACCACGCCACAAACCGTCGTGGATGCGGCCGACCAGGTCAGTGATCTGGTTCAGCACCTTGTGCACGTCCGGCATGATGTTCACGCCGTTGACCGACAACTTGTCGCCAACCGGGCGGCGCAGGGCGGTGTGCAGGGCAGGGCGGCCCTCGGAAGAGTTGACCGGCTCGCCGGCGTACAGCGAGTTGATCGCGTCTTTAAGACCGACTTCATTGGCCAGGCCCACGAGCAAGTCGCGGGTTTCGCTGGTGATCAGGTTTTTCGAGTAATCGAGGAAAAGCCCGCAGCTGCTCAGGGTGAACTGGGAAAAGCGCTGGGGATCGGCATTGAACGCTTCGCGCATGCTGAAATCCTGCATGGCTTGGCGATGTTGATTGAGCGCTTGCCAGGCGGGCAGAGCGGTAACGTCATGAGGAGTGCGGTAGTACGCCATCGCTGCGGGTTTCCTTTTTATTACGGGGACTGCCTTTAGGACACTTCTAAATCCGGAACGTCCAGTCTTTCATCAAGGGTGGGTTCCGGACAGCGCTAACCAGGAGCGCAGGGCGATTACATTAAACCTAGCGTGTCGATATGTCTTGGCTTTGTCTGCGCTGTGGCCGGTACTTTTTTATACCGGCACAGCGGGGAGGGCAACACGTTCGCGGTTTTTACGCGGAAAAAGGCGGGGAGGGTCAGGCCAGGTTCAGGTGCAGGTTGTCGATCAGGCGAGTCGCGCCCAGGTAGGCGGCCACCAGGATCACCACGTCGCGATCCTCCGGCGTAGCCGGACTCAGGTGCACGCCCTGGCGCACTTCGAGGTAATCCAGGCGCAGGCCGGCGGCCTCGATCTGCTCGACCTGCTCGGCCCGCAACCTGGCGAAATCATGCTCACCGCCTTTGATGGCGGCGGCGATCTGGCTGAGGCTGCGGTACAGCACCGGGGCGACGGCGCGTTGTTCTTCGGTGAGGTAACCGTTGCGCGAGGACAGCGCGAGGCCGTCGGCGGCGCGCACGGTAGGCTCGCCGATGATCTGGATCGGCATGTTCAGGTCATGCACCATGGCGCGGATTACGGCCAGTTGTTGATAATCCTTCTGACCAAACACGGCCATGTCCGGCTGGACCATGTTGAACAGCTTGCTGACCACCGTGGCCACACCTTCGAAGTGCCCCGGACGGCTGGCGCCGCAGAGGCCTTCGGACAGTTGCGGGACACTGACGCGGGTCTGGCCGGTCATGCCGCCGGGGTACATTTCTTCGACGGTAGGCGCAAACAACAGGTTGCAGCCGGCTTGCAGCAGCTTTTCCTGATCGGCAGCCAGGGTGCGCGGGTATTTGTCCAGGTCTTCGCCCGCGCCGAACTGCAGTGGGTTGACGAAAATACTCGCCACCACGAAATCCGATTGCTGGGCGGCCTTGGTCACCAGCATGGCGTGGCCGCTGTGCAGGTTGCCCATGGTCGGCACAAAGCCAATGCGCTTGCCAGCGCTGCGGGCGTGGGCCACGGCAGCGCGCAGTTCTCTTACGGTTTTAACGGTGTTCATGCAGAGAATCCGTGTTCGGCGCCCGGGAAAGTCACCGCTTTTACTTCGTTGACGTACGCGCTCAACGCTGCCTGGATGCTCTCTTGGCCAGCCATGAAGTTCTTCACGAACTTCGGCGCACGGCCGGTCAGCGACAGGCCGAGCATGTCGTGGACCACCAGCACCTGGCCATCGGTGGCGGAGCCTGCGCCAATGCCGATCACTGGCACTTTGACTGCTTGGGTGATCTCGGCCGCCAGCTCGCTTGGCACGCATTCCAGCAAAATCATCGCGGCGCCGGCTTGTTCCAGGGCGATCGCATCGGCACGCATCTGGCGCGCCTGGGCTTCGTTGCGGCCTTGAACCTTATAGCCACCGAGGATGTTCACCGACTGCGGGGTCAGGCCCATGTGTACGCACACCGGTACGCCGCGCTCGGCCAACAGGCGGATCGACTCGGCGAGCCATACGGCGCCTTCGACTTTGATCATGTGCGCACCGGCCTGCATCAGCTTGCCGGCGTTCAGGAAGGTCTGCTCCACGGTGGCATAACCCATGAACGGCAGGTCGGCGATGATGAAGGCGCCGTTGTTACCACGCTTGACGCTGGCGGTGTGGTAGGCGAGTTCGTCGGTGGTCACCGGCAGGGTGCTGTCATTCCCTTGAAGAACCATGCCCAGGGAGTCACCCACCAGCAGCACTTCGACTCCGGCCTGGCAACTGGCCTGGGCGAAGGTGGCGTCATAGCACGTCAGCATGGTGATTTTTTCACCTTTGAGCTTGAGGCTCTGCAAGGTGGTCAGGGTAATGTCTGGCATGAAAAGGGTCCTCGTTCAGGCGCTTGGAAACAGCGAGTAACGCGCGTGAGTCTTCGTTTATACAGGCGCACCGTCTTGATAGCAGTGCTTATAAGGCCTGGATTGCGCCCTTCAGCGCCGGGTTGGCGGCAGCGGGACGCCTATAGTCGTGATGGGGACACGGGAAGTCAATTGGATGTGTTACCGCATTGTTACGCGGGCGGTGTTACCGCTGTTACTAATGCGATTCAGCACGTTGAACGCCGTTATGAGTAATGCTGAAGTCACAAGTGGGAGCTGGCTTGCCTGCGATGCAGGCGACTCGGTACATCAG
>NZ_JBARTQ010000700.1:0-16213 GCF_049645325.1 Pseudomonas sp.
CAAAAGTGAGCCGCTGTAAGAGCGGAACCCATACCAGCCATCACCCAAATACCGGATATGCATACCGACCAACTACCCAACCCAACCGCCTCACCGCCTTCGCGATCAAGCCCGCTCCCACATTTGGATCGCGGTGCATCAGCTGAATCCCGTTCGGCTACCAGTCCCACCCACCAACAGTAGAAGCAAGCACTTCAAATTGTTGCCATTTGGGCAACAGTCATTATCTTGTTACACTCTATATCGCACCGCTCACCTGCGTTACTTTGACGCACCGATGAGCGCGACGGCAAAGACAGCTACCCCGCTCACCCCAATTCCCCTCGACTTATTTCCAGGGCTCTACACTGGGAATCTGTCTTAAAGCCGCTGATTTCAGCGGCTTTTTTTTGCCGTAAAAAAAGGCCAGGCACACCCCCACGACATTGGCCGTTTTCGATTGACCAAAGGAGCTCCACCGGTGAAGAACTCGCTGACGTTCACCCCGCTATTCCTAGCGATTGCAGCAACGATCGCCCCCCTTGCCCGCGCGGCAGACACCACCCCCGCCGACGGTTTCGTCGAAGGCTCCCACCTCACTATCAACACCCGCAACTACTACATGAACCGCGACCGTCGCGACATCCACACCAATGACAGCAAGGAATGGGGCCAAGGCTTTCTCGGCACGTTCGAATCCGGCTACACCCAAGGCACCGTCGGTTTCGGCCTGGACGCCAACGCCATGCTCGGCCTCAAACTCGACGGCGGTGGCGGCACCGATGGGTCCAGCATCCTTCCGTACGGCAGTGGCAACGGCAAAGCCCCCGGCTCGTTCTCGACGGCGGGGGGCACCTTGAAAATGCGCGCGTTCGACACCGAGCTTAAGGCTGGCGACCTGTTCCTCAACAACCCGGTGATCGCCGGCGGCATGACGCGCATGCTGCCGCAGACCTTCCGTGGCGTGAGCGTTACCAACCACAGCTTTGACGGCTGGATGCTCGAAGGCGGCCAGGCCAGCTTCACCAAGCTCTACAACCAAAGCGGCCATCGCCGCATCGGCACCAGTTACGGCACATTGCCGGACCACGCCGACAGCCAGCACCTGGATTGGGCCGGCGTTTCGTTCAGTGGTGTTCCGGGCCTGACCAGCAACCTGTACGCCTCCGAACTCAAAGACGTGTGGCACCAGTATTACTACGACCTGGACTACACCTACGCGCTGAACGACCTGGTGAGCCTCAACCCTGGCCTGCACTACTACCACACCCAGGACACCGGGCAGTCGCTGCTGGGCAGCATCAACAACAACACCTACAGCCTGCATTTCACCGTGGGTGTGGGCAACCACAGCGTCACCGCCGCTTACCAGCGGGTCAACGGCAACACGCCGTTCGACTACATCACCCAGGGCGACAGCGTGTACCTGGACAACTCCCAGCAATACTCGGACTTCAACGGCCCGAACGAGCGTTCGTGGAAGCTCAAGTACGCCTATGACTTCGCAGGCCTCGGCATGCCTGGCCTGACCTCCGCGGTGTCCTACATCAGCGGCAAGACCGACCTGACCAAGGTGGACCCCAATAGCCGTGGCTACAGCGCCTGGTACAGCGCCGATGGCAAAGACGCCAAGCACTGGGAACGGGATATCGACCTCAAATACGTGGTGCAGGGCGGCAAGGCCAAAAATTTGGCCGTGCGCCTGCAATGGGCGACCAACCGCGGCGGCAATGGCTACGCGGCGGTCGACCGGGATGTGGATGAATACCGGGTGATCGTGGATTACCCGATCAACGTGTTTTAAGCAAAAAGCCGTCTGAGGATGCCGATCTGATGTGGGAGCACACCCACTCCCACATTGAAGCCCTGCGCCAAATTCCAGAGTTGCTACTACGCTATGGGCATCCTCGAAGCAGAAGTAAGCCCGATGAGCCCGAGCCTCTCTCGCCCCACACGTCGCCCGGAACGCTTGCTGATCGTGGGAAGCGTCCTCACGGTTTTGGTGATTGTAGGAATCGTCACGGCCCTGCTGATTCGTGAACATGCCAACACCTTGCAGACCGCCAAACGCACGGCGAGCAACATCACCCAATTGATCGATGCAGACGTGCTGCGCAACGTCGAGCTGTACGACATGACCCTCAAAGGGCTGATCGCCGCGGCCGAGCGCAATGATCTACACAGTGTTTCCGCCGACATTCGTCACCTGGTGCTGTTCGACCGCTCCACCGCCGCGCCTTACAAGGGCGACATCCTGCTGCTGGACAGCCATGGCGAGGTGATCGCGGACTCTTCGCTGCTCACTCCCAAGACCGGCAACTTCGCCGATCGCGACTATTTCCAGATACACCAGGCCAACCCCGACATCGGCCTGTACATCAGCCGCCCATTCATGGCGCGCTGCGTGTGTGACGACCAATGGCGAATCGCGTTCAGCCGCAGGGTCTCCGCGCCGGATGGGCGTTTCCAGGGCGTGGCGGTGGCCTCGATGCGCCTGTCGTACTTCCATCAGCTATTCAGTGGCTTGAACATCGGCAGCAACAGCACCATCAACCTGATCAATCAACAGGGCATCCTGCTGGCCCAGGAACCGATGCTGGAGCTGGACATGGTCGACAAAGACCTGAGCCAGCGGCCGAATGTGGCGCGCATGCTCAGGGAGCACGACGGCAGCTTTCAGGGCATCTCCAGCGTCGATCGCCAGGGGCGGCTCTACACTTTTTCCAGCGTCGGCGATCTGCCGCTGATCGTGGCGGTAGCGCTGTCTACCGACGAAATATTCGCCCAATGGAAGCGTGCGGCACTGCTGATCAGCCTCGCAACCGGGGTGCTGTGCATTGGCCTGCTATGGATGGCGTGGATGCTGAGCAATGAGCTGCGCCGCCGTCATCGCGCCGAGCAGGTGCTGTCAGAACTGGCAGCCACCGATGCGCTCACCGGCCTGGCAAACCGCCGCACCCTGGACCAGCGCCTGCGCCTGGAATGGGACCGCGCCCAGCGCTCCACCGAACCGCTGACGTTGCTGATGATCGACGTGGACCACTTCAAGGCGTTCAACGACCGTCACGGCCATCATGGCGGCGACGAGGCATTGCGCAAGGTCGCCCAGGTGATCAGCGACAACATCCGTCGCCCGGCCGACCTGGCGGCGCGGTATGGCGGAGAGGAGTTCGCGGTGGTGCTGCCGCATACCGACGCCAAGGGCGCCTGGGTAATCGCTGAACACATCCGCAGCAGCGTCGAGCATTTGCCACGGGCAGCCAATGCCGAGCGCCCGATTACGGTGAGCATCGGCATGAGCAGCTGGGATAAACGCAGCCGCATGTCGCTGGAGGCATTGTTGCTCAGTGCAGACCAGGCGTTGTATGAGGCCAAGCACAGCGGGCGTAATCGGATCGTTAGCGCTGATGATCGTTCCCACGCTCCGCGTGGGAATGCAGCAGGGGACGCTCCGCGTCCCAAAGCCTGACGCAGAGCGCCACAAGAGTTATGCCCACGCGGTGGGAACAATCGGCATAAAAAAGGCCACCCGAAGGCAGCCTTTCAAAACTAAAGAAAAGAGAGTTGTTACTTACACCGCCGCAACGGGACGCATGTAAGAGATCGGTGCGGTGCTGGCATCTTCGAAGGTCACGACTTCCCAAGCGTCTGTCTGTGCAATCAACTTGCGCAGAAGCTGGTTGTTAAGGGCGTGGCCCGACTTGAAGCCTTTGAACTCGCCTATCAGGCTATTGCCCAGCAGGTAGAGGTCACCGATTGCATCGAGGATCTTGTGCTTCACGAATTCGTCTTCGTAGCGAAGGCCGTCTTCGTTCAGTACACCATCCGCGTCGACCACAATGGCGTTTTCAACGCTGCCGCCGAGTGCGAGGTTGTGCTTGCGCAGGTACTCGATGTCACTCATGAAACCAAAGGTACGGGCGCGGCTGACTTCTTTTACGAACGAAGTGCTGGAAAAATCCACGCTTGCACTTTGGGTGCGGTCACGGAATACCGGGTGATCGAAATCGATCTCAAAGCTCACTTTAAAGCCTTCGAACGGGACGAAGGTGGCGCGCTTGTCGCCGTCTTCTACTGTCACTTCCCGCAGAATGCGAATGAACTTCTTGGCTGCGTCCTGTTCTTCCAGGCCGGCAGATTGAATCAAGAATACGAAGGGTCCAGCGCTGCCATCCATGATGGGGACTTCGGACGCGGAGAGCTCGACGTAGGCGTTATCGATGCCCAGGCCAGCCATGGCCGAGAGCAAGTGCTCCACCGTGTCCACTTTGACGTCACCGTTGACCAACGTGGTCGACATCGTGGTTTCGCCAACGTTTTCCGCGCGAGCAGGAATCTGCACCACAGGGTCCAGGTCGGCACGAACAAACACGATGCCGGTGTCGACAGGTGCGGGCTTGAGGGTCAGGTATACCTTCTCCCCGGAGTGCAGACCTACACCTGTGGCACGGATAATATTCTTCAGGGTGCGTTGTTTAATCATGGCTTGGACCGCTTCAGCGCAAATTGCGAACTGGTATCAACAAAGGCTGGCGATAATAACAGACCAGACCTTTGCTGAACACCAATCACCTTCATAGCCCTGATACATTCCATTAATCGGCCTGACGACGCAGGAATGCCGGGATGTCCAGATAGTCCAGATCATCTTGCGGATTCAAGCTACGGGACGCAGCAGCACCGGCCTGAGCCTGGTTGCGCATCACGGTCGGACGGTCCAGGTCACGGTAGTTCACAGACGGCAGTTCCTGGCGCGACGGCGCTGGAGCGGCAGCTTGCTGGCTGGCGTGGCTGTTATGGCCGGTGTGAACGGTGTTGTCGATAACCTTCACAGGCTTCTCGATTTTCGCGCCCAGGCCGGTAGCAACCACGGTCACGTGCAGTTCATCGCGCATGTCCGGATCGATAACGGTACCGACTTTGACCATTGCGTGCTCGGAAGCGAAGGCTTCGATGATGCTACCCACGTCGGAGTACTCACCCAGGGACAGGTCAGGACCGGCGGTGATGTTCACCAGGATGCCGCGTGCACCTTGCAGGTTCACGTCTTCCAGCAACGGGTTGCGAATCGCCGCTTCAGTGGCTTCACGCGCACGGTTCGGACCGCTGGCGCAGCCAGTGCCCATCATCGCCATGCCCATTTCGCTCATGACAGTACGTACGTCGGCAAAGTCGACGTTGATCATGCCCGGGCGCTTGATGATGTCGGAGATACCGCGAACGGCACCGGCCAGTACATCGTCAGCCTTGGCGAATGCGGACAGCAGGCTTGCGTCCTTGCCCAGGATGGTCAGCAGCTTCTCGTTGGGAATGGTGATCAACGAGTCGACGCTTTCAGACAGCAGACGGATGCCTTCGTCGGCGATCTGCATGCGCTTGCGGCCTTCGAACGGGAACGGACGCGTCACGACAGCAACGGTCAGAATCCCCATTTCCTTGGCCACTTCGGCAATGATCGGGGCTGCACCGGTACCGGTACCGCCGCCCATGCCGGTGGTGATGAACACCATGTTGGTGCCTTGCAGCACTTCAGCAATACGCTCGCGGTCTTCCAGCGCGGCTTGACGGCCGACTTCCGGGTTGGCGCCAGCGCCGAGGCCCTTGGTCACGGCTGTGCCCAATTGCAGGATGGTCCGCGCGCCGATGCTCTTCAGCGCCTGGGCATCAGTGTTGGCGCAGATGAATTCAACGCCTTCAATGTTGCTCTTGACCATGTGATTGACAGCGTTGCCGCCGCCACCGCCGACACCGATTACTTTGATAACCGGGCTTGCGGGGATGTTGTCTACGAGTTCAAACATGTTCCCTCTCCTTTCGTTTTCTCTAGTTTTTTCGCCTACTGCTTACTGCGGTGTTGCGGTAAATCTTTAGAAATTGCCTTTTACCCAAGCCTGCAGCCGTTCGAACAACGGCGCTTTCGCTTCGTCGTCGTTGCGGTAGCTGTCACGGATGCTCGGGCCCGACAGGGAAATGCCGTCGGTCTGCTTCTGCAGCCCGTACAACAGCAAGCCCACACCGGTGGAATAAATCGGGTTGCGCACTACGTCGCCCAGGCCTTTGACGCCGTGGGGCACGCCCAGGCGAACCGGCATGTGGAAGATTTCTTCGGCCAGTTCGACCGCGCCTTCCATCTTCGAGGTGCCGCCGGTCAGCACGATGCCGGCCGGGATCAAATCTTCGTAGCCACTGCGGCGCAGTTCAGCCTGGATCAGGGTGAACAGCTCGTCGTAGCGCGGCTCGACCACTTCGGCCAAGGCCTGGCGCGACAGCTCACGCGGTGGACGGTCGCCCACGCTTGGCACCTTGATGGTCTCGCCGGCACCGGCCAGCTTGGCCAGGGCGCAGGCGTAACGGATCTTGATTTCTTCGGCGTACTGGGTCGGTGTACGCAACGCCATGGCGATGTCGTTGGTGACCTGGTCGCCGGCAATCGGGATCACGGCGGTGTGACGGATCGCACCTTCGGTGAAAATCGCGATGTCGGTGGTGCCGCCGCCGATGTCCACCAGGCACACGCCCAGCTCTTTTTCGTCGTCGGTCAATACCGAGTAGGCCGAGGCCAACTGCTCAAGAATGATGTCGTCGATTTCCAGGCCACAGCGACGCACGCATTTTTCAATGTTCTGTGCAGCGTTGACGGCGCAGGTCACCACGTGAACCTTGGCTTCCAGGCGTACGCCCGACATGCCCAACGGCTCACGCACGCCTTCCTGGTTATCGATCACGTAGTCCTGCGGCAGCGTGTGCAGCACGCGCTGGTCAGCCGGAATCGCCACGGCCTGGGCGGCGTCGAGTACACGCTCAAGGTCAGCCGCGCTGACTTCACGGTCGCGGATCGCCACGATGCCGTGGGAGTTCAGGCTGCGGATATGGTTGCCGGCCACGCCGACGAACGCCGAGTGAATCCGGCAACCGGCCATCAGCTGCGCTTCTTCGATGGCGCGCTGGATCGATTGCACGGTGGACTCAATGTTCACCACCACGCCCTTCTTCAGGCCCCGGGACGGATGCGTGCCGATACCGACGATTTCGATAACACCGTCTTCACCGACCTCGCCGACCAGCGCCACCACTTTGGAGGTGCCGATATCGAGACCGACGATCATTTTTCCGCTTTGCACGTTTGCCATGGGTCCTGCCTCTTCTTAATTCTTCGCGACAGCGGGTTTGGCTGTCGTCGGCGCAGCTGGTTCACGCCAGCCGACGGCCAGGCCGTTGGCGTAACGCAGGTCGACGCTCGCAATGTTCGTAATCTGTTCTTTCAAGGTCTTGTCATAGATGGCAATAAAGCGGCGCATCTTTTCCACCAAGCGGTCGCGTCCCAGCAACAACTCGATGCCCGGGCCGGAACTGCCTGCCCCGGTCGTCAAAAACCAGCTGCCCCGCTCACGCAATTCCAGGCGTGCGATGGAGAAGCCCAGCGGCCGCAGCATCTGGCTCAAGGCCTGGTACTGCTGCATCACTTGCTGTTGCGCCCGCTGCGGCCCGAACAACTGCGGCAGGTGCTCGTAATTCGCCACTTCGCGAGGCGCAAATGCCTGGCCCTGGTTGTTCAACAGCGCGCCATCACCCCAACGGGCGACGGGCAGTTGCTCTTCCAGGCGGATCGTCACCTGGTCCGGCCAGACGCGGCGGACCTCGGCGTGGGCGATCCACGGCATCTGCTCCAGCTCCGCGCGCATACCGGCCAGGTCGATGGTAAAGAAGCTCGCCGCCAGGTACGGGCCGATGCGCTGCTGTACCGCTTGCTGGCTGATGTAGCTCAGGTCGCCTTGCACGCTGATCTTGGTGATCGGTCGGTCGGCATACGGCAACAGACGCTGTGCGCCCTCATAAGTGCCGAAGCCCAACACCACCAGCAACACCGGCCAGAACAACGCTTTGATAAAGCCAAAGTTGGCTTTCGGCAGGCGCGCCGACATCGGCTCTTTAGCCACCATCCGGCTGGCGCCCCGTGGCACCGGCTTGCGGCCGGGTGCTTGCGGGGGCTGATGACGAAGCGATGCGCCGTTCATGTGCTTAGCCTCTTGGCTCAATGCTTGCGGCGAGGATCGCCAGCACCAACTGCTGGAAATCCAGACCGGCGGCACGAGCAGCCATAGGTACCAGGCTGTGATCGGTCATGCCGGGAGCGGTGTTGACTTCAAGGAACCAGAAATTCCCTTGGTCATCCTGCATCACGTCTGCCCGCGCCCAACCGGCGATACCCAGCGCCTCACAGGCTTTCGCCGTGAGGTCCATCAATTCCTGTTCCTTGGTTGCGTCGAGGCCGCACGGGATCCGGTACTGAGTGTCGGAAGCCACGTACTTGGCGTCGTAGTCGTAAAAGGTGTGGGGGGTGCCCAATGCGATAGGCGGCAATACCTGGCCACGCAGGGTGGCGATGGTGTACTCAGGGCCTTGAATCCACTGTTCCACCAACACTTGCGAATCGTAGGTACTTGCCGCTTTCCATGCGTCGATCAATTCGGCGGCCGAGTTCACTTTAGCCATGCCGATACTGGAGCCTTCATGGGCAGGTTTGACGATCAAAGGCAGGCCCAGTTCCTTGGCTGCAGAAATACAATCGTCTTCGCTGCACAGCACGCTGTGACGCGGGGTTGGAATACCCAGGCTGTGCCACACCTGCTTGGTGCGCAACTTGTCCATTGCCAGTGCCGACGCGAGGATGCCGCTGCCGGTATACGGGATGCCCAGGCACTCCAACAGGCCTTGCATGCTGCCGTCTTCACCGCCACGGCCGTGCAAAATGATGAAGGCACGGTCGATCTTTTCGGCCTGCAGACGGGCGAGGAAATCATCGCCTACGTCGATGCCGAATGCGTTCACACCGGCATTTTGCAAGGCTTCAAGCACGGCATTGCCGGACTTGAGCGACACTTCACGCTCAGCGCTTTTGCCGCCGAACAATACCGCCACACGGCCGAAGTCGGCAGGAGCGATGGTGGAGAACAGGGTGCCGAAATCGGTGGTCATTTCGACTTCTCCTGCACGGCGGCAAACAGCGGGCTCGCCAGCAATTTAGGCGCAAGACCACCGATATCACCGGCGCCCTGGCACAGCAGGATGTCACCGGCACGCAGCAGCGGCTTGACGATCGGCGCCAGGTCCACACCGCGTTCGATGTAGATCGGGTCGAGTTGCCCGCGCTGACGGATGCTGTTGCACAGCTTGCGGCTGTCGGCGCCCGGAATCGGTTCTTCACCGGCCGGGTAGACTTCCATCAGCAGCAGCACATTGGCGTCGGCCAATACATTGACGAAATCGTCGTACAAGTCGCGCGTGCGGCTGTAGCGGTGCGGCTGGTACACCATCACCAGGCGGCGCTCCGGCCAGCCACCGCGAACGGCTTTGATCACCGCGGCGACTTCGGTCGGGTGGTGACCGTAGTCGTCCACCAGCATCACGTCACCACCTTCTACCGGCAGTTGGCCGTAGACCTGGAAGCGACGGCCCACACCGGCAAAGCGCGACAGACCTTCAACGATGGCTTCATCACTGACGCCTTCATCGGACGCAATGCAGATGGTCGCCAGGGAGTTGAGCACGTTGTGGTTGCCCGGCATGTTCACGGACACATCCAGCGGCTCACGGTCAGGGCGCAGCACGGTGAAGAAGGTTTGCATGCCTGCCTGGCGCACATTGATAGCGCGCACGTCAGCGTCTTCGCTGAAGCCGTAAGTCACGGTTGGGCGCTTGACCAAGGGCAGGATTTCACGCACCACCGGGTCATCGAGGCACACCACCGCTAAACCGTAGAACGGCAGGTTGTGCAGGAACTCGACGAAGGTTTTCTTCAACTTGTTGAAGTCACCGTCGTAGGTGGCCATGTGGTCTTCGTCGATATTGGTGACCACAGCGACCAGCGGTTGCAGGTGCAGGAAGCTGGCGTCACTTTCATCGGCTTCGGCGATCAGGTAGCGGCTGGTGCCGAGCTGCGCATTGGTGCCCGCTGCATTCAGGCGCCCACCGATCACAAAGGTCGGGTCCAGGCCACCGGCGGCGAACACCGAGGCGATCAGGCTGGTGGTGGTGGTCTTGCCGTGGGTACCGGCGACGGCGATGCCGTGGCGATAGCGCATCAGCTCGGCCAGCATCTCGGCGCGTGGCACTACCGGAATGCGCCGCTCCAGTGCGGTGGCCACTTCCGGGTTGGAGGTGTTGACGGCACTGGACACCACGAGCACGTCAGCCTCGGCGGCGTTCTCAGCACGGTGGCCGATAAAGATCTGCGCGCCAAACGACTTCAGGCGGTCGGTGACCGGCGACTCTTTCAAGTCCGAGCCAGACACCTGATAGCCCAGGTTCAACAATACTTCGGCAATGCCACACATGCCCACGCCGCCGATGCCGACAAAGTGAATGCGACGGATGCGGCGCATCTCGGGTTGCGGCATGGCTTTCTGATTCTCAACCATGGGCCACCTCCAGGCAGATATCGACCACGGTGCGGGTTGCGTCAGGTTTGGCCAGGCGGCTTGCGGTGCTCGCCATGCTGTTGAGTCGTTCCGGTTGCATCAAAACCTCGGTCAGGCGTGCGGCCAAATCGGCGGCGCCAGTCGTTCTTTGCGGCAGCAGGAAGGCAGCGCCCTCCCCGGCCAAATATTCGGCGTTGCGGGTCTGGTGATCGTCGATGGCGTGGGGCAAAGGCACCAGCAAGGACGGCAGACCGGCGGCGGCCAGTTCACTGACGGTCAACGCACCAGCGCGACAGACCACCAGGTCGGCCCAGCCATAGGCTTGGGCCATGTCTTTGATGAAGGGCTGCACAGTGGCGTCCACACCGGCGTCGCGATAACGCGTTGCGGTGACTTCATCGTGGTTCTTGCCCGCCTGATGGAAGATTTCGGGGCGCAGTTCCACAGGGAGTTGCGCCACCGCTTCCGGCAGCAATTTGTTCAAAGGCTCTGCGCCCAGGCTTCCGCCAAGGATCAGCAGGTGCGCCTTGCGCCCGGGCAGTGCCTGGCGGGCAATGTCCATGAACAGTTCGGTACGCACCGGGTTGCCGGTGGTGCGAAGCTTGTCCGAGGCAGCAAAGGTTTTCGGGAACGCTTCACACACTCGCGTGGCCAACGGCACCAGCAAGCGGTTCGCGGTACCGGCGACGGCGTTCTGCTCGTGCACGATCACCGGCACACCAGCGAGCTTGGCGGCAACGCCACCTGGGCCGGTCACATAACCGCCGAAGCCGAGCACGCATACCGGCTTCAATTCACGCATCACTTTGCGCGCCTGCCACACCGCCTTGAGCAACACGAACGGCGCCTTGAGCAGGGACAATTTGCCCTTGCCACGCAAACCGGTGACGTTGATCAAATGCAGTGGCAAACCGGCACTCGGTACCAATTCGTTTTCGATGCCGCGCGGTGTACCGAGCCAGTGCACGGTATAGCCACGGTTCTGGAACTCCCGCGCGCACGCCAGGGCCGGGAACACATGGCCCCCGGTGCCGCCCGCCATGATCAGCACGTTAGCGCCCATGGTTCGGCTCCTCGGCAAAATCGCTTTCGCTGAATTCCATCTCTTCGCTGCCCAGGTGGGTTCGACTCTCCCACTCGATGCGCAGCAACAAGCCCAGGCACGCGCAGCAGATCACCAGCGAGCTGCCGCCGTAACTGAGGAACGGCAAGGTCAGGCCCTTGGTCGGCAGCAGGCCGACGTTCACACCGATGTTGATCAGGAACTGGCCGATCCACAGGAACGACAAGCCATACGCCACGTAGGCGGCGAAATACTGTTTGGCCTTTTCGGCCCACAGGCCGATGTACATGCCGCGTACACACACGAACACGAACAGCGCGACGGTGCACAACGAACCGACCACGCCGAGCTCTTCGGCGAGTACCGAGAACACGAAGTCGGTGTGCGCTTCCGGCAGGTAGAACTGCTTCTGTACGCTGTTGCCCAGGCCCACGCCCAGCCACTCGCCGCGACCGAAGGCGATCAGTGCCTGGGTCAACTGGTAGCCGGAACCGAACTGGTCGGACCATGGGTCGGTGAAGGTGATCAGACGCGCCATTCGATAGGGTTGCGCCTGTACCAATACCGTCACCGCCGCGACCGCCAGCACCACCATCAAGGTGAAGCGGAACAGCCCGACGCCGCCGAGGAACAGCATCGCCGCCGCCGCGCCCATCATTACGACGGTGGCGCCGAAGTCGGGCTCCATCAGCAACAGGCCGGCCATGGGCAGCAGCACGATGAATGGCTTGAAGAAGCCCATCCAGCTTTCGCGCACTTCTTTCTGGCGACGCACCAGGTAGCCAGCGAGGTAGATCACCACAAACACTTTGGCGATTTCCGACGGCTGCACGTTGAACGCGCCGAAGCCAATCCAGCGCATCGAACCGTTCACCTCGCGGCCGATGCCGGGGAGGATCACCATGATCAGCAAGCCGAACGCACCGATGAGCATCAGCCAACCCAGGCGCTGCCAGGTGGCGATGGGAATCATCATGGTGACGATGCAGGCGCCGAGGCCGATCACCAGGTACACCAGGTGACGGATCATCATGTAAAGGGTGTTGCCCGACTGCACGGCCGCCACTTCGGAGGAAGCCGAGGTGATCATCACCAGGCCCAGGCCGAGCAGCGCGAGGCAGCCGGCGAGCATGGGGAAGTCGAGGTCGATGCCACGCCCGGTAATGATCGGCGATGGGTACGGCTTGATGATATTCCTGAAGTTGATGCTCATGCCAAGGCCTCCACGGCGCGGGCGAACAGCTGGCCGCGCTCTTCGTAGTTCTTGAACATGTCGAAACTGGCGCACGCCGGCGACAGCAGCACGGCATCGCCTGGCTGGGCCAGGGCTTTGCATTGGGCAATGGCGTCGTCCAGCGACGTCGCACGCACGTGCGGCACGCCGTCGCCGAGGGCGGCGGCGATCACGTCGGAGTCGCGGCCCATCAGCACCACGGCGCGGCAGTGTTCAGCCACCGGCCCTTTGAGGTCCTTGAAGTCCGCGCCTTTGCCGTCGCCGCCGGCGATCAGTACCAGCTTGCCGTCGATATCGGCACCCAGGCCTTCGATGGCGGCCAAGGCAGCACCGACGTTGGTGGCTTTGGAATCGTTGTAATAGCTGACGCCGTTGAGGTCGCGCACCCACTGGCAGCGGTGCTCAAGACCGGCAAAAGTGCGCAGGCTCGACAGCATGGCATCGAACGGCAGGCCGACCGCATGGCCCAGCGCCAGGGCCGCCAAGGCATTGGACTGGTTGTGTGCGCCACGGATTTTCAGCTCGCGCACCGGCATGAGGTTCTGGAATTCGAAGGCCAAGTATTTCTCGCCGTTCTCTTCGCGAATGCCGAAGGCCTTGAAGTCGGGTTTGCCGAGACCGAAGGTCCAGCATGGCAGGCCCTCGCCCATCAGCGGACGGCTCAGGGCATCCTGGCGGTTGACCACAAACTGCTTGGCGCCGCGGAAGATCCGGTGCTTGGCCAGGTGGTACGCCGGCAGGCCGCTGTAGCGGTCCATGTGGTCTTCACTCACGTTCAATACGGTCGCCACTTCAGCGCCGAGGTCGTGGGTGGTTTCAAGCTGGAAGCTCGACAGCTCCATCACGTACAACTCGACGTCGTCGCTGAGCAAATCCAGCGCCGGCGTGCCGAGGTTGCCGCCCACGGCCACGCGCTTGCCGGCCGCAACCGCCATCTCACCGACCAGGGTGGTCACGGTGCTTTTCGCATTGGAGCCGCTGATGGCCACGATCGGCGCCTTCGCGTTACGCGCGAACAGGTCGATATCGCCGGACAGCTTCACGCCACGCGCCGCTGCGGCTTGCAGGGCCGGTGTCGCCAGGGCCAGGCCCGGGCTCACGTAAAGCTCGTCGGCACGGCACAGAAACTCGACATCCAGCTCGCCACAACGCACTTCCACGTGCGGGTAGTCACGGCGCAGCGTGACCAGCTCCGGTGGATTTTCCCGCGTATCGGCGACGGCAAACGACGTGCCCCGGTTCGCCAGGAAGCGAACCAGGGACATGCCGCTCTTGCCGAGGCCGACAACGATGCGGAAGTGGTCTGAAGCGATCAGGGACACTCGTTTCTACCTCAGTTTCAGGGTGGCAAGGCCGACCAGGACCAGAATCACGGTGATGATCCAGAAACGGACGATCACGCGCGGCTCAGGCCAGCCCTTGAGTTCAAAGTGGTGGTGAATCGGCGCCATGCGGAACACGCGGCGCCCGGTCAATTTGAAGGAGGCCACCTGGATGACCACCGACAGGGTTTCCATCACGAACACACCGCCCATGATGAACAGCACAATTTCCTGGCGGACGATCACCGCGATGGTGCCCAAGGCTGCGCCCAGCGCCAGCGCGCCGACGTCGCCCATGAAGACTTGCGCCGGGTAGGTGTTGAACCACAGGAACCCCAGGCCGGCACCGATCAGCGCGCCGCAGAACACAATCAATTCGCCCGCGCCCGGTACATAGGGGATCAGCAGGTATTCAGCGAATTTCACGTTACCCGACAGGTAGCAGAAGATGCCGAGCGCCCCGCCGACCATCACCGTCGGCATGATCGCCAGGCCGTCGAGGCCGTCAGTCAGGTTCACCGCGTTGCTGGAGCCGACGATCACGAAGTAGGTGAGCACCACGAAGCCGATGCCCAATGGAATGCTGGCGTCCTTGAGCATCGGGATGATCAGGGTGGTCTCGACCGCGCTTGGCGCAGTCGCATAAAGGAAGATCGCCGCGCCCAGGCCAAACACCGACTGCCAGAAATACTTCCAGCGGCTCGGCAGGCCCTTGGAGTTTTTCTCGATCACTTTGCGGTAGTCATCAACCCAGCCGATGGCGCCGAACAACAGGGTCACCAGCAGCACCGTCCAGACGTAGCGGTTGTGCAGGTCGGCCCACAGCAAGGTGCTGATGCCGATGGACGACAGGATCAACGCGCCGCCCATGGTCGGGGTGCCGGATTTGGACAGGTGCGACTGCGGGCCGTCATTACGAACCGATTGACCAATTTGCAGGTTCTGCAGGGTGCGGATCATCCACGGCCCCAGGAACAGCGACAGAGACAGCGCGGTCAGCACACCCAGGATCCCGCGCAGGGTCAGGTACTGAAAGACCGCGAAGCCTTTGTGGAACTGTTGCAGATACTCAGCCAGCAGCAGCAGCATTAATGTTTCTCCGTACTTGAGCCACACAAGGCCGCGACGACGTTTTCCATCACCGCGCTGCGCGATCCCTTGATCAAAATGGTTGTGTTTTTATCGTGTTCAGCCGCCGTCAGCGCCTGGATCAACTCGGCCTGGGTTGCGAAATGCCGTGCACCGGGGCCGAAGGCTTCAACAGCGTGAGCCATGTTCGTGCCGACCGCGTAGAGCGCGTCGACTTTGCCACGGGCGTAGGCGCCGACTTCGCGGTGCCCTTGTTCAGCCCAGTCGCCCAACTCACCAATGTCGCCCAGCACCAGCACCTTGCGCCCGGCAAAGCCCGTCAACAGGTCGACAGCAGCATTAATGGAGGACGGGTTGGCGTTGTAGGTGTCGTCGATCACACGCATGCCGTTAGTCGCCAATTGCGCGACGGTGCGGCCCTTGACCGGCTGCACTGCGCCAAGCCCGGTGGCGATGCCGAACAGCGACACGCCCAAGGCGGACGCCGCAGCGGCAGCGGCCAAGGCATTGGCGACGTTATGGTTGCCGAGCAGGTTCAACTGCACGTGTTCATCGCCTTGCGGTGTGTGCAAGGTAAAGGACGGGCAGCCACGGGCATCGACGGTGATGTTGGAGGCGTGGAAATCAGCTGCCGCGTTCAGCACGGCAAACGTCAGGACTTTGCGACCGGCCGTGCGTAGACGCCAGGTCTCGAAAGCCTTGTCGTCGAGGTTCAATACCGCGGTGCCCGACGCATCGAGGCCTTCGAGGATTTCACCTTTGGCTTCGACGATTTTCTCAGGGCCACCGAACTCGCCGACATGCGCGGTACCGGCGTTGTTGATAATTGCCACGTGGGGCTTGGTCAGCGCCACGGTGTAGGCGATTTCGCCGATGCGCGAAGCGCCCAGCTCGATCACCGCCGCCGTGTGTTCCGGGGCCAGTTCGAGCAGGGTCAGCGGCGCGCCGAAATCGTTGTTCAGGTTGCCACGGGTGGCGAGCACCGGCCCGCGTGTACGCAGGACACCGGCGAGCAATTCCTTGACTGTGGTTTTACCGCTGGAACCGGTGATGGCGGCAACCGGCTTATCAAAGGCGGCGCGGTTCAATGCGCCCAGCTGGCCGAGGG
>NZ_JBARTQ010000701.1:0-6342 GCF_049645325.1 Pseudomonas sp.
CTGAACCAAGCGCGGCAGTCAGCATGATCAGCAACCACCTAAGCCTGGTCGAGGCACTGCGCCCGGCCTCGGATGAACTGGCCGCCCAGGTAGAGCAGTACCTGGCGGCCGGCGGCCAGATCGAAGAAGCGGCGCCCATCGGCTACAAGCCAAAGCCCATCACCTACAGCAACCAGATGCCGCCGGCGCCGAAGCCGTTTGTCCGGCGGCGGGTTGAAGCTTGCCCACCACTGAAGGCCGATCCCATAGACCCCAGAGCTGAAAGGCGAGCCAAGCAGGCAGAACAAGCGAAAGCCCTAGCCGCCACGCACACGCAGACCGAAGCGTGTTTCGCCTTAGGTATGACGAGCAAAACCGTAAAGGGTCTGGCAAAGGACTTCGGCTTTACCTTCAAGCGCTCAACGCACGGCGGGTACAACGGCCCGGAGCGGAAAAAGGAAATTGCTGCGCGCGATGCCAAGTTCGCCGAGCGAATCAAGGCTTTCAAGGAGCTTGGATTATCGCGGCGAGTGGTTTGCGGAAAGCTTGCGATATCGAACAGGACCCTGGACCGCATTCTGATCGAGTACGGCATCGACTATCCGAAATTACGACTTGGAAGCCGAGCATGCGCCGCATAGCACGCATCCAGCAACGCAAACGTCAAACCTGGCTCGCACTGCCGGCCAGCGGAATAGAAGAGGTAGGCCATGGCTGCCGAACAGAAGGAACGCACAGCCAAGCTTGCCGAGAAACGGCAGGAACTGGGCGAGCAGGAATTACGACACACGGTCCCGTACGGTACACGGCAGATGCTCGGCGAGTTGATGCTCTGGCATGAGATCGAGGAAGTCAGCGAGGCGGTGCAACTGCTGGTACTGAATGGCCGGGCCGAGGATCTGCCGCCGGCGCCGCCGAAGGTCAAAGGGCCGTCCGACATCATCCGCCACTACTTCCGGCAGGCCATGCGAGACCGCTTGGCGGCGCTCTCCGCCGAACTGGGCGAGACGAAGGATCGGGCGGCCATCTGGCGCCTGATCGCGCATGCCCACTCGCTGGGTTTCGAGAAGTCAGCGCCACTCTTCGAAATTAAGCGCCACGGTTATGAGATAACCGAAAACGTGGCGCGCAAATTACGTCAAGCAGGCTTTGCCGAATCGCTGCAGATGAACGCCGAAGACAACGGCGACGAATAACCCACCCTACTCGCTGCATCCGGTAACCGGAGGGCGGCGCCTGACTGGAGATAACCCATGAGCAACATTCCTCCGCGCCCGAAGGCTGATAAAGCAATGATTCTCGCGGCTTGCACCGTTGTTGCTGAAAAGATCAATGGGGACGCCGACACCATCGCCCAGCACTACCGCCGCCACATGGACGGTTTTGAGCTGGCAAAGGAGCTAGATAAGTATGCGTCCTGGGACACTACGCGGGATGACATGGAAGCGCTGGACGAGGTCGACTATCTCGTAGATCGGGCCGAGGACCTGGCGGTTAAAGCGTGGGCTGAAGAGTTCAAGCCCGAGCCGCCGCTACCTATTGGCACCAGGATAAAACAAGGCGTGATCACGCGGATCTACGAGCACACCCCGGCCATGTACTGCGTCAAAGAAGACGGCTGCACCAACGACACCCGCAGCCTGCTGATCAAGTTCGAAGACGCCGTAGCCGCCTGATCCGGCTCCATGCCGGTCACCCGTAATACCCCATATCAAACAATCTCGCCAGCCGGCGAGGCATGCGCACGCTTGGAGATAACCCATGAGCACCTTCGCAGTGTTTGGAATGACCCTTGATGTCGCCATGGCCGAGGCCAGGAAGACCGTCAAAACCACCCGACCCGACCCAAAGCGCCCCGGCCACAAGATAGAGCTTTCGGTCGAAGATTGGCTGCTGAAGGTTGCCCAGAAGGCCGAACAGATCATGGGGGGGGCAGGGTGAAGCAGCTCAGTCCACTCTTCGACGCACCGCAGTATGCAGAGCACTTCATTGAGTTGGCGCGCAAGGGCAGTAAGTGCCGCGATATGCGGATAAAGGCCAAGCGCACGCTGGTCGACGCCCAAGGCGAGCCGATCATCAACCCGAAGACGAAGGCGCCAAAGGCAGGCTTTTCGGAGTGGCCTCCAGAGCAGGAGCAACAATCGGCTTAGACTTATCGGGAGCTGGTTTATTGTCTTGGATTGGAAGAACAAAGACCGCAGCTACCGCCGCCAACGTAAAAAACAGTGATAGTTTTTTAAGGATGCTGTAAGCAGGCTCCCCTTTTTTTACTCGCTTCCATTCCGACTTCAATATTTTCTGAGCGCAATTAACAACGCCTTCGACCGCCTCATCGATTTCTTCGCGCGATGATGGGATTCCCGTCCGAAAAACACCGAGAAAAGAAAGAATCTCGCTGTGCTCATCTGGGTTTAGTCGCAATCGAATTCTATTAATCAGGGACTCCATCTTCGCAAAGTCGTCATGTCGCGCAAGCAAATAAGACTCGGCATCTTCCCCTCGGCGTAGCTTCGCATTAGTTACGGCTGCCATAGCCCCTGCAAGACCTGCGAAATCCGCAACATCGGCTCTCAGCCCATCAATCCACGCTTGCCGAAACTCGGACGTCTTTTGATCTTTTGCCAAAACAGTAACGACGAAAGAAATAAGCCCTGCAACAAGTGCTGCGGCTATGGCTCCCGGTATGGGCCAGATTGCATTGATGAAATTCATGTACTGCTCCTTTTGGAGAGAGCATCGCACCCCATGGCGCAGATTGCATTAGCAGAAAGAAACTACTGAATTCATTCAACAGCCCGGGCATGGCCCGGCAAGGACTCCCCGTGAAACGAATTTACCTCAGCGGGCCCATGAGCGGCTTGCCAGGGCTGAACTTCTCCACCTTCCACAGCATGACCGCCAGCCTGCGCGCAGGCGGCCACACCGTCACCAACCCCGCCGAACTCAACCCCGACGGCGGCACCTGGAACGACTGCATGCGCCGCGACATTGCCGCCCTGATGGACTGCGACACCGTGGCCACCCTGCCCGGCTGGGAGCATTCAAAGGGCGCCCGCCTGGAAGTCCTGATCGCCGAACGCCTCGGCATGACGGTTGTGAATGCCCATGATCTGGTAACGAGGGAGGCTGTATGAGTGAAGTGAAGAAGTGGTACATCGGGGAGTTCGGAGGGGAGGCACAAGCAAGGCCTTGCTCTCCTGCAGAATTCGAGATCATCCATGCCAGCGAGGGCCGGTACTTTGTTCTCGCTGAAAACTACGACAGCGCCGTGCAATGCTTTCTTACTGCTGCTGAGGGTTGCGTTGCTGCCGAGCGCCGCGAGCGAGCCCTGCAACAGCGCCTGACCGCAGCGGATGAGCGGGCGGATGTGCTTGAAGGGGCGCTACGCACTTCGCTGCTCGCAATGAAGCGAATTTATCAGGCCGGGTATGACCGCATCATCGAAGCGGGCGGAACATGTGACACGCCTGAGTACATGATGGCCCACGACCCGACGACGCGGGAGCTGCGCGGCCTGCTGGTTGCGAAACCTGAAACCGTGGCGGGCCATCACCCTGCATGCCGGGCCGTTGATGACTACAAGCCCGGCGAGTGCAGTCACAGCTGCAAGCCAGCCGCCAAGCTTCAGGGCGAGCCGGCGGCGCTCCACCCTGACGCAATCATTGAGGGCGTGATGACATCTGCTGGCATAAGCCATGCGATCTACGCAAGCACCGTATCGCTCAAGCATGGCGAGCAGGTGAAGCTCTACGCCGAGCAGCCCGCGCCGGTATCGGTGGTGCTGCCTGAGCGTAGGACTCAGGACGGTTGGCAGTCGCTGACATCGCAGGACCTGGGCTGGAACGCCTGCCTCGACGAGCTGAAACGCCTCAACCCCTCTCTGTAACCCCTCCCCCTTCAAAGTCAGCCGCTATAGCGGCAAGGACGATCTCGACCATGGAAAAGATAAAACTCGGCCCGGACCATTATCGCTACGTCGACGAGCTCGACCCGAAAGGCCTGGAAGTCACCTGCAAAACGTACGTGGTTATCGGCGAAACCGAGCAATGCTGGTACATCGTGGACGAATTCCACAACAACCTCTTCGGCGGCTCGCAACGTGAATCCCTGCTGAGGCAGTACCGCAAGCGGGTGCTGAAGGAAGGTGGTGAGCACGGGCGCCGGTTCGCCTATACCGAAAAATCCCTAGCACTGCGCTCGTACAAACAGCGCAAGTCCTGGCAGATGCGCCATGCCGAACTTGCGCTTGAGCGTGCTAAGGCTGCCATAGGTTATTTCGGTGATGCCAGAATCGAAAATACCGTACCGCCTGACGTCCTGGTGGTTCCGTGCGAATACATTCAGGCCATGAACTGGAGCGAATGCTGATGACCGACCACACCGAACTGAAACGGCTGGCTGAGGATGCAGACCGCCAAATGCCAAGCCCTTGGTTTGTGCACCGCGACGGTATGGGGTCGGAGTTCCCGCCGCACCCTGAGCAAAACTACGGGATTGACGACGCGCGAGGCTGGGCGGTTGCTTGGCATGGTGTGGGGCGCAATAGCGGCATATGGCTTGAGGAGGTGGCCGAATTCATAGCTGCCGCGAACCCGGGCGCTATCCGCGCACTGATCATCGAAAACGAAGCGCTTCGCAAGGAGCGCGACAGCCTGCGCGAAGACCGGGACGGCCTGCTAGAAGCAGGAGCACACCTACTATGACCGCCACCCTCTGGTTCGCCTACGTGTTCATCTACAAGGGGCCGAGGCCATGAAACAGCATCGCGTTTTGATCGGCGACTGCATTGAGTCGATGCGGACGCTGCCAGACAACAGTATTGACAGCGTGGTCACCGATCCGCCCTACGGTATTCGCTTCATGGGCAAGAGCTGGGATGGCCAAGACATCGAGGCTCGAGCCGCTTACCGCGCCAGCATGCCTTCACACGCTTCGGCCTGCGGCCCGAATGGAGGTCACAGGTCAGTGGCCGCAGAGGCCGGCAAGTATGACCTGACTCCCGAAGGCATGCGTGCCTTCCAGGCCTTCACGCTGGAGTGGGCAACCGAATGCATTCGAGTACTCAAGCCTGGTGGGCACCTGCTGTCTTTCGCTGCTGCGCGAACTTACCACCACATGGCGGTCGGCATTGAAATGGCCGGGTTTGAGATCCGTGATCAGATTATGTGGGTGTTCGGCAGTGGCTTCCCTAAATCGCACAACCTCAAGGGCGAGCATCAAGGCTGGGGCACCGCGCTGAAGCCTGCGCATGAGCCAATCTGTGTGGCACGCAAGCCGTTCAGCGGGACCGTGGCGAAGAATATGGGCAGGTGGGGAACCGGCGGCCTGAATATCGACGGTTGCCGCGTATCGGCCTTAGATGCCGAAGCCCTCGCAAAAAACTGGGACCGGAACACCACCGTCGACATGCGCGGCGGGCGGTTCGTCGGCGGGAAATCTGGCTCAATCGCGATGACGGCCGAGGCATCAGCGCTCGGCCGCTGGCCTGCGAACCTGATTCACGATGGCAGCGCCGAGGTGATGGCCTTGTTCCCATCACAGGCAGGTGCAGCGGCACCGGTAACGGGTACCGAGCCGAGCGCGGCGAGCGCTGGCTTGATCACTGGCCACCGTGATCGCGTAGCTGGGGCATTCCACAACGATAGCGGAAGCGCCGCCAGGTTCTTCTACTGCGCCAAGACCAGTCGCACCGACAGGCACGAAGGAATGAGCAATCCCGGCCCCCAGTTCAAAATGGGCACCACACTGCGCAAAGTTCAGACCACGGACACGAAAGGCAATAACCACCCCACCGTCAAGCCAACGGACCTGATGGCGTACCTATGCCGCCTGGTGACCCCGGCCGGCGGCGTAGTGCTGGATCCGTTCATGGGCAGCGGCAGCACCGGCAAAGCCGCAATGCGCGAGGGCTTCGAGTTCATCGGCTGCGAGATTGACGAGCAGTACGCGGCGATCGCCCGGGCGCGCATCGAATTCGAAGTACTCCGGCAGCAAGAGCAGAAGGTCGAATCCGACCAACTCGACCTATTCGCAACAGCCTAACCCCAATCCCCCTACATGCCTGCCGGTGAGCGGGGTCAAGGCAACTGGCTGTCGATCCAGCGCTCAGCAGCGGTCATCGCTTCATCAAGTGCAGCCGGATAGTCCGGCCACGGCCCTTCCAGCTCGGCAGCGACTTCGCCCAGGCCATGGATCGGCGCCGGCTCGATGATCTTCGCGGCGACCGGTGCTTTGTCGTTAGGGCGCCGCCAGACGAATTTGAGAAACATCGTTTGGCCCCGGTACGCGTGCGCAATCGGAACATCTAGTTGGTGAGGCACGCGCCCTCCTGGCGACTGGGTGGGATGAATACCTGTTTTACAC
>NZ_JBARTQ010000702.1:0-1998 GCF_049645325.1 Pseudomonas sp.
TCAATGTCCAGCTCCAACACCAAAAACGACTCATCGGACAGCGCCAGCAGATGGCCGCTGCGCTCGTCGTACTGCAGGCTCGACAGGTCGCGCACAAACAGCCCGGCATCGCGCTTGGGGTTGTTGATCACGTGCACCGAGTAGGTTTTTTCCGGCTTGAAGTGAGGAAAACCGTGCACCTCGTAGATCAGCATAGGGTCACGTTCCTTGGCCACGAACAGGCGCTTGCCCACCGAGTCATAGGCCAGGCCTTCGAAGCCCTTGTTGCCGCCGATGTGCACGCCCAAGGTCATTTGCTCGGCGTCTGCGGCATCGAGAAATTGCGTGTCGTCATTCACATGCACTTTGATCAGGCGTTGCTGGGCCTCATCGCTGATCACGTAAATATTGTCGCTGATGAATTCCACCGCCTCGGCATCGCCAAAGCCCACCAGGGGAATACGCCGCAAGAGCTTGCCCTCGAGTGACAGCTCGATCAGCTCGGCGTTTTTATTGGTGACGGTAAACAGGCTTTTGCGCACCGGGTCGTAGGTCAGCGCCGAGACGTCGTCATTGAGGCCTTCAATCACTTGGCCTTCCACCGCCACTCGGTAGTCGGCGAGGCCAATGGAGCGCTCATTCATGGGTTGGCGCCACGCCTGCCAGTTGAACCACGCGCGCTCGAACAAGCGAAATTGCTGCGCGACCACCCCGGCGGCAACCAGGGCGATCAGCAACACAATGAACAATGCAGGTTTGGGGCGGGCCAATCGGCGCATCAGGCGAGCTCAATGTCAAAAGTGGCGAATGAATATCACGCCTGTCTGAATTTAAACTTAAACGCTGCCTGATGTGTGGCGAATGCCGCTCTTGGAGAAATATCCGACGTAATCGTGGGCTATTTTTGCTGTTCGAAACGATAGAACAGGTTTGGCTCGCTGACCATGTACAAGGTGCCGCTCTCATCCATGGTCACCCCTTCGGCGCGGGGGATGGTGTGCTTGAGACCGTTGAACCCACCCAGCAGGGTCATGAAGCTGACTTGCTCGCCCTTTTCGTCCAGCTCCAGCAACAGATGGGAGTCAGCAGACAACACCAGCAAATGCCCGGTTCGTGGGTCGACGGCCAGGGCCGAGAGGTTGCGCATGTCCAACTCGGTGCTGGCGACTTTTTGCTTGTCGCCGGTCAGCGTGGTGCCGTCGCTTTTCCACGTAAACAATGCAGGCGGACGCTCTTCGCCAAGCACGATTTGCTGGTTGCGCTTGTCCCAGGTGACGCCTTCAAAGGCTTTGTTCTGATCTTTGGACGGGCCCAGGTCATAGGCTTTGAAGTCGGCGTAATTCAGTTGCTGAGTGCCTGCATCAACCTTCACCACGGACAGGGTGTGCATACGCTCATCGACAATGGCCATCAGGCCGTTCTCCATCACCGTCACGCCTTCCGGGTTGTTCCAGCCGTTGAGCGGCATCTTGCGCAGCACGTCGCCTTGCAGGCTCAACTCAACCAGGAACGGGTTCTTGCCCATCACGGAAAACAGGGTTTTGGTCTGCGGGTTGTAGGACAGGTCCGAAGCCTCGTCCTTTTCCATGCCGGGCAGCAATTTGCCATCGATGACCGCACGGTAGTTCGGCAGCCACACGCTCGCCTGCTGTTCGGCCGGCGTTTCAAAGCGCTCCGCCACCCACAACACACCACGGTCATCCCAGTGCATCGCCCAGGCCACGCCGTACACAATCACACCGGCCAGGAACAGCCACGAATACCAGCGCAGGGCAAACAGGGAGCGGGGCTTGGAGGTAACAGAAGGCAAGGGCACGGCCATTGAGCGCTTTTCCAGAAAGTCAGCTTAACGTGATAGCACAGGATCAACGGGCCCGCGCGCAGGAGGCTGGGGATTATCCGGATGGGCTGTGAAAAAAATGCAAAAACCCTGTTTCGCGGATGCATACAGATCAAATGTGGGAGCGGGCTTGCTCGCGAAGGCGGTGAGTCAGTCAACACATTCGGTGACTGTTACAG
>NZ_JBARTQ010000703.1:0-8720 GCF_049645325.1 Pseudomonas sp.
CCACTCCATGTCCCGTGTACCGTTGCTCACCCCTGAAACCGCCCCGGAAGCGGCCAAGCCCTTCCTGGAAAACGCCCTCAAAGGCTCGGGTTTCATCCCTAACCTGCTGGCGGTATTGGCCAATGCACCGGCGGCCCTGGAAACCTACATCACCGTTTCGGGCCTCAACGCCAAGGCTGAACTGAGCCTGGCCGACCGTGAAGTGGTGCAGCTGATTGCCGCCACCACCCATGGCTGCGATTTCTGCGTGGCCGGCCACACCGCCGTGGCACGCAACAAGGCCAAGTTGCCTGAGGACGTCATTGACGCCTTGCGCCAGCGCGGCGAATTGCCGAATGCGCGATATGAAACACTCGCGGCGTTCACCCGCGAAGTCATCGCCACCCGTGGAGATGTCAGCGACGCAGGTTTTGAAGCGTTCCGTGCCGCCGGTTACACCGACGGTCACGCACTGGAGGTTATTCTGGGCGTGAGCCTGGCAACCCTGTGCAACTTCGCTAACGTGTTCGCCCGTACACCGCTGAACCCTGAGTTGGCGCAATACCGTTGGGAAAAACCGGCCAGCTGAAGGCGCACCCGCGCCGCGCCTGGTTTGAGTGCTTTAACACGTGCTGTAAAAAGGAGAAACATGAATGCTTGACCCTATCTTGAGCCGTTGGCTCGATGTTCAAGCGCAGGCCCTGGATGTGGGCAGTTGCGATCCACAGGAAGTGCTGCCAAGGCTGGCAGAAGCCAATGTGTTACGCGTCGGTGTGCCCACCCACCTCGGCGGCCTGGGCGGCGACGTCGCCGGTGCCGTGGAAGCCATCGCCAATGTTGCCAGCCATTCCCTGGCGGCAGCGTTTGTGTGCTGGGGCCAGCGCTCCTTTATCGAGTATTTGCTGCAAAGCCCCAATGAGCGTTTGCGCGAGCAACTGTTGCCGGATTTGCTCAACGGCACGCTGGCCGGGGCGACCGGGTTGTCGAATGCGATGAAGTTTTTGTCGGGTATCGAGACGCTGCAAATCAGCGCCGAGCCGACGCACGACGGCTGGACCCTCAACGGTCGCCTGCACTGGGTGACCAACCTGCGCAAGAACGGTTTTGTCGCGGCGGCGGCCATTGAGCATGCGGGCGGCGGCGCGCCATTTATTCTGGCGATTCCCGACTCGGTGGCGGGGCTGCAACGCTCGCGCGACCTGGAGTTATTAGGGCTGCAGTCGAGCAACACCGCAGCGCTGGGGCTGGAAGGCGTGGAGCTGAGCCGCGACTGGTTGCTGCATGAGGATGCGCGCAAGTTTCTACCGGCTGTACGCCCGGCCTTCCTGGGCTTGCAATGCGGCATGTCGATCGGCCTGGCGCGTCGTTCGCTGGCGGAGGTCGCCAACCATTTGGGAGCGAGCCGTACGGTCTTGCGTGAAGAATTGGAAGCCTTGCGCGTGACCCTGGATCACCTGGTCAGTGACCTGAAGAAAGGCCTGCTCAGCGGGCGTTTCGCGGCAGAGCCGGTGCCCTTGTTCAAGCTGCGAATCGCCCTCGCGGAAACCGCCGCCAGCGCCGTGCAGCTTGAGCTGCAAGCCAGCGGCGGCAAGGCCTACCTGACCGCCCATGGCAGCGGGTTTGCGCGGCGCTGGCGTGAGTCGGCGTTTGTGCCGATCGTGACGCCAAGCCTGGTTCAATTGCGCACCGAGCTGCAACGCCAGGCCAACCTATGAGCCAGGCGGTATTGAGCGCCCAGGGCATTTGCCTGGGGTATGCCAGTGGCCCGGTGTTGCAGGGCTTTGACCTGCACCTGCAGCCTGGCGAAGTGGTGTCGATCCTCGGCCCCAGCGGGGTCGGCAAATCCAGCCTGCTGCGCGTATTGGCCGGTTTGCAGGCGCCGCAGGGCGGCAGCGTGCAGGTGCTGGGTGAACCGTTAAGCGGCCCGCACCCACGGGTCGCGGTTGCGTTTCAAGACCCCAGCCTGTTGCCGTGGTTGAACCTGGAAAAGAACGTCGCGTTTGGCCTGGACTTCGCCCGTCAGCCGCATTTGAGCCAGGCAGAACGGCGCGAGCGTGTCGACCACGCCATCGCCGCCGTCGGCCTGGCGCACGCCCGGCTGCAATTTCCCGCGCAACTGTCTGGTGGTATGGCCCAGCGCACCGCGTTGGCACGCTGCCTGGCGCGTCAGCCGCAAGTGTTGCTGCTCGATGAGCCCTTCGGTGCGCTTGACGAAGTCACCCGCGCCGACATGCAGCACCTGTTGCTCAAGGTCAACCGTGAGCAAGGTTCGGCCGCCGTGCTGATCACCCACGATATTGATGAAGCGCTGCTGTTGTCCGACCGCATCCTGCTGCTGGGCAACCGCCCGGCGCGGACCTTGGGCGAATGGCACATCGACCTGGCGCAACCGCGCGAAGAACAGGTCGAAGCCATCGGCGCCTTGCGCATCGACATTTTGAAAACCTTACGGCAGGCGAGCCGCCCTCAACCCAACCCCCTTGAACTGCTGGAGCCAAGCCATGTGTCTGGATGACCTGACCCACTCGCGCCGTGATTTTCTCAAACTGTCGGCGGTGCTCAGTGCCGCCGGTGCCTTGCCGCTGCTGAGCAGCTTGCAAGCCCGCGCCGCCAGCGAGCCGGACGCGCCGGTACGCATCGGCTACCTGCCGATCACCGACGCCACGCCGCTGCTGGTGGCGCACAACAATGGCCTGTTCGAGGCCGAAGGCATCAAGGCCGAACGCCCGGTGCTGCTGCGCAGCTGGGCGCAAGTGATCGAGGCGTTTATCTCGGGCCAGGTCAACGTGATTCACCTGCTGTCGCCGATGACGGTGTGGGCGCGCTACGCCAGCAACGTACCGGCCAAAGTGGTGGCCTGGAACCACGTCGGCGGGTCGGGCCTGACAGTGTCCCCCGGGATTACCGACGTGAAACAACTGGGCGGCAAATCGGTAGCGATTCCGTTCTGGTACTCGATCCACAACGTGGTGGTGCAGCAACTGTTCCGCGACAACGGCCTGACGCCAGTGGCGCGTGCCGCCGGCTCGGCGATTGCCGCCAACGAGGTCAACCTGATTGTGTTGCCGCCGTCGGACATGCCGCCAGCCCTGGCCAGCAAGCGCATCGACGGTTATATCGTCGCCGAGCCGTTCAACGCCCTCGCTGAAAACCTCAAGGTTGGCCGCGTGCAGCGCTTTACCGGCGATGTGTGGCGCAACCATGCGTGCTGCGTGGTGTTCATGCACGAGCATGACCTGACCAACCGCCCGGAGTGGTCGCAGAAGGTGGTGAACGCCATCGTCAAGGCGCAAGTGTGGACCCGTGATAACCGCGAAGAGGCGGTGAAGCTGTTGTCCAAGGACGGCCCGAACCGTTACACACCGCACGCCGAGCCGGTGCTGAGCAAGGTGCTGGCCCCGGCCGCTGGCGACCGCGCCGCCTACCTGGCTGACGGTGCGATCCAGCACGCCAACTGGGACGAACACCGCATCGACTTCCAGCCGTATCCGTTCCCCAGTTACACCGAGGAACTGGTGCGCCGCTTGAAGGACACCTTGATCGAAGGCGACAAGAAATTCCTCGCAGGCCTCGACCCGGCCTTCGTCGCCAAAGACCTGGTGGACGACCGCTTTGTGCGCAACGCGATCGAAGCCGTCGGCGGCATGAAGACCTTCGGTTTGCCGGATGGCTATGAGCGGCAAGAGGAGATTGGCGTTTGAACAACGGCAAAACCGCCGTCTTGCCGGGCTGGCTGCTTGGTAGTGGCGGCTTGGCAGGTTTGTTGGTGGTGTGGTGGCTGGGCGTGAAAATATTTGGCGATGCCGACGGTTTGTCGGCACGCTTTTCGCTCGCCGCCACCTTCAGCAGCCTGTGGGAATTGATGGGCCGGGGTGAGCTGTACCTGCACATCGCCGTCAGCCTCAAGCGCATCTTCGTCGGCCTGTTCCTGGCATTGCTGGTGGGGGTGCCGCTGGGGTTGCTGGTGGGCAGTTCGCGCAACCTGGAGGCGACGACGACGCCGGCCTTTCAGTTTTTGCGGATGATCTCGCCGCTGTCCTGGATGCCCATCGTGGTGATGTTGATGGGCGTCGGCGACCAGCCGATCTACTTCCTGCTGGCCTTTGCCGCCGTGTGGCCGATCATGCTCAACACCGCCGCCGGCGTGCGTCAGCTCGACCCACGGTGGTTGCAGTTGAGCAAAAGCTTGAGCGCCACGCGCTGGGAAACCTTGCGCCGGGTGATCATTCCCGGGGTGGTGGGGCATATATTGACCGGCGTGCGGCTGGCCATCGGCATTTTATGGATCGTGCTGGTGCCGTGCGAAATGCTCGGCGTGAGTGCAGGGCTTGGCTACTACATTCTCGATACCCGTGATCGGCTGGCCTATTCCGAGCTGATGGCGATGGTGTTGTTGATCGGGTTGCTGGGGTTCGCACTCGATGCGCTGGCGCGATGGCTGCACCAGCGCTGGGTGCATTAAGGCTTGACGTAGATATGCAGGTTGCCTGGGAGGTCGCCGCGCTTTAACGGTTGAGTGGGGTCAGGGATGTGCCGCGTATCCCGGAACCCCACGGAGGCCGGCACATTTTTGTTGTCAAAGACGCCGATGCCCAGGCTGCCGGTCATTTCCGCCAGGCCTGTCACGCCTTCGGAGGTGTTCATGTGCGCGTTGCCGACCAGGGCGATCCACTTGTCGGTACCTGCGTCCGCCAGGATCGTTTCTGCGGCGTAGTAATTGAACTCCTTCAGGCGTACTTCAGAGTTGAGGCCCTGGACGGTGCGCGCTCGAAAGGGGCGCTCGTCCTTGTGGCGTGTGAGGTAGTAATGATCCAGCGGCAAGACCTCCATGCCATGCTTTTTGAACGCGTCCCTGAGCTCCGTGAACGTCGGGTTGGTCCGTCCGTTTTTCAGGCTGCCCAGACTGCTGATGCCGTCGTCCACCGGGCCAAAGGGCGGCAGGTCAATCATGCCTTCGAAGTAGACCTTCTTGACGCCCTGGGCCTGGAACGTCTGCAGGTTGGCCATCAACAGTTTAAAACTGGCCATCTGCGAGTGGCTCTCTCCAAATACCAGACCCTGTGACACTTTCAACGCTTCGCTGATCAGGTTTGCCGGGCTGGTTTGCCTGGGCAGAACCGGGAGGGGCGGCGGCGGCAATAAGGCGCCTGCGGCCTTTATGGCGTTATGGTAGTTCTCCATCTGGTGCGTAAACAGTGCTTTGGTCTGCTCCAGGCCATCACCCGGGATGAAATGCCCCGGTACCAGTTTGCCGACGGTGTTTTCCACGTAATCCCCGGCCGGCAGCGGTTCTTTGATTGCGCCTTCGTGTGGGTGAGGCGCGCGCGTTGCATAGGGCGTGACGCGCTCGGGGGTATGCGTGTGCGTTGTGCGTGTGGGCGGCATTAACGTGTCGGTGGGGTTGAAATCCGCTAGCGGTGGGCCGTAGGGCTGCAGGCTGTCCGCATCAAATGCATACCAATGGCCTTGGTGTTTTACCGCACTGCCGACGATGGCTTTTTCGCCTACGCTGAACGCGCCTGTGGCCGCTGCATCAAACCGGGCACTGGCATACGCGAGGTCCGCGCCGGAGGCCATGCCGCGCAAGCGCTGGGTGCCGCTGCTCAGGGCGTCCGAGGCCTGTATGGCGAGTTTGCCGGCACCTACCGTCAGGTCGCCCAGGCCACCCAGCGGGTTGAAGGCACTGAGGGCGGTCGCTCCGATTATTCGGCTGCCATGGGTCAATTTGGTGAGCGCATTGCCGGCCTTGCCTGCCACTTTTGCCAGCTTCGACGCCATGCCAATGCCAGCGGTGACAAACCCAAATACATCAAACGCCAGGTCGGTGACGCCGTCCTGATAGTTGCCGTTGTGAAAGTTGACGAGGGCGGACCGCAGGGGGATGAGGTCGAGTAAAAAATCGCCCATCGCGTTAAGGCTGTCACGATGTTGTTCGGTCGGCGTTCTGCCTGCGGCTTGACGTTTGACCGTATCACTGTCGATGTCCAAGCCTTTGACGACTGTCGCGGCTATGTCCTGGATTCGCGGGTTTTGGAAATGATTGGGCCTTGGGCCCGTGGGCCCTGACGTGTTGAGGGTATGGCAGGATTTGTCGGGGTAAAACGCCTCGAACCGGGTGACTTCATCCGAGACATAGGCGGGCTCGCGATCAGCGGGGTGTGGCAGGGTTGCTCGCACGGTGCCCTTGACCGTGTCGAAGGCATACGAGCGTGTTTTGCCGGCGTACTCGGCTTGCACGAAAATCGTCGGGCTTGAGTGGAACAGGCTGTCGCCGACAAAGGGAACGAGCGAGCGTCTGTAAGCGTTTTCCTTGAAAAACCGGAGCGTGCCTTGGTTGAGTTGAACCCTGTCTTCCAGCGGCAAGTGCGTGATGGCGTTCATCAACAGGCTGTGTTTGATGCCTTTGTAGGTTTGGGTGACCTCGGCAAACGCCCGGTCAAAGGCCTCAGGGATATTGAAGGGTGGGCTGCGGGTAAATTCACGGAAGGCGTTGAGGTCGAGGTCGCTGCCCGCAAGCACTCGCCAGTTGTCGTCGAGCTTGAGCCCCTGCATGGTGATGTCCAGCATCGAATAAGGCAGGCTGAAGTGATTGGCCCTGGCCTCGGGTACATAGGTGATGCGCAAGGACTTGGCTTCAAAGTCGATGTCATTGCCGAACGTTTTTTGCAGCAACGCCAGGGCCATGGCTTTTCGATTCGGCATCGGCGCTTCCAGCCGTTCGGAGGCGGCCTTCAGCGCACTTTGCTGCTGATTGAAGGCTGCGCGCGCGATTTCGATCTGGTCGTCGGAGTAAGGTGCGTGCTGCTGTTCAAGCACCTGATTGGCAATGGCCCAATCGATCAGGGCGGCTTTTTGTACGGACTCACTGGCGTGCGGTGCGCTTTGGGCCTCTTGCATGACGTCGCTGAAGTTCATGAACGCAGCCTTGCCGGGTGTTTCAACTTCGAGGCGCGCCACCGCCAGGCACAGGTTTACCCATGCCTGGCTGCCCACGCCGACCCCGTCGGGGATGTTCCTGACCAGAAACTGCGGCGCAACCCGTGCCAGCAACAGGTGGGCGCCCACTGCCGCCGTGGCATTGGACGTCTTGCCTTGGCCGTTCAGATGCTCCCCCAGCGCACTGACAACGACGGCGGGCGACCGCCCCCAGAGCGTGTCGGCCATCAGGTCAAATCCGGCGACATGGTTTCGCACGGGCTGCTCAATCGATTCGGGATCAAGGCCCAGGTGAAGTGCCGCCAGTAGGTAATCCTGAGTGCTGCGCTCTGTGGCAATGCCCTTGACCTTAAGCCGGATCGCTTCGCCCAAGGCTTGCGCTCTGGGCGAAGCGAGCAGTTTTTTCACCACGCCGGCGGGGTCTTGCCCGTCGGTTTTCGGCAACGAAACCGCACCGCCCAGGTAGGCCAGTGCGCTCCCTCGGGGGAATTGCAGGGGCAAGCCCGGCAGGTTGGCGCTGTTGCCAGCGACCACGTTAGCGACCTCGCGCTGGTTTTTTACGCTCAGGGGGACGGGCCATGACAATGCGCCGGCTAAATTGCCAAAGGACGGGTCAGTCGCATCTTCGCCAAGCGCTTGGGTGGGTGCCGCCAATTTCAACACCTGAAGGCTGTCCGAGCTTGGCGATGCGGGCGCTGGAGGCCTGGCCACTGGCAGCGGCAGAGGTTTCAGTGGGTCGGT
This sequence comes from Pseudomonas sp., assembly GCF_049645325.1. Classification (GTDB taxonomy): domain Bacteria; phylum Pseudomonadota; class Gammaproteobacteria; order Pseudomonadales; family Pseudomonadaceae; genus Aquipseudomonas. The sequence continues at coordinate 7,657 of NZ_JBARTQ010000703.1, forward strand.
CGAGAGGGGCGGCGGGGTGTAGGCGAGAGGGTGCGAACTGCTGCGGGAAATCGTCATTGTTCACCTGTCTGATGTGCACATGGAAGCGCAGGCAAAGCAATACAGCGTTGCCCGAGGCGCACCGATGGGTGTGCGAATCAGCACAAACCGTTCCTGGCGAAAAGGCTTGCAAGCGTGAGCAAAAAAAACAATGTCCGGCCGTGACGTCGCATCAGTCAGTCATGCAGGCAGGTGCAAAGCAGGCGTCTCGCTCTCCGGCCTGGAAAGCGAGACGCTATTCAATCAACGGTGGTCGTAGCCTCGGCCTTCGTCGTAGCGATGGTCGTGCCAGCCGCCACCGCCGCCGTGTGGGAAAAAGAAGCAGCCGCTCATGCTCAGCATGATCAGCAAGGGAATCAGCAGTGTGATTCGACGTAACATCTCAAAATCCTCTAAGGTACCGACAGGTTCAATCAGGCGTGGCACAAGCCAAACTTTTACATCGCCTGTAACATAGGACCCTGTCGCCCCCAATCCATCCCGCTCACTGGGTATGTGCTTGGCATGGTTGACGATACAAAGTGGATACATTCTCAAGGTTCAGGAACCCGTCATGACCCAAAAGCAGCGTTTGAAATATTCGATTCTGATTGCCCTGGCCGTACTGGCGACGATGTTTGGCCTGTCCTACCTGCAGAACACCGGGGTTATCAGCGAGAAAACGTTCCAGTACATCGCCATTGCCGTGGCGGTAACCGTGGTAGTGATCAACGGCATCATGCGCCGCAAGGTCAAGCCTCACTTCTGATTCAGGCGTGTGAATCAGGCGCGACCGTCGAGCACTTTGGCAGCCTCTTCATGGAGGCTGTAGCTTTTATCTGCATTAAGGGTTATCACGCCCTCGCTGCACAGGCGCTTGAGCACCTCACGCACGCTGAGAAACGACAGCGGGATGCCCAGGTCGAGCAAATGGCTGTGTACACCTCGCACCCCCAGGGTGCGCTGGTTGTCGGCAGCGGTGAGCAGGGCGTCGATGACCTTCAGCCGAATCAGGCTGGTGCGCAAACCGAAACACTTGAGCAAAT
>NZ_JBARTQ010000704.1:0-4258 GCF_049645325.1 Pseudomonas sp.
AGTTGATGCTATCGCAGGCAAGCCAGCTCCCACATGGGCCCGCGCTAACTCAGGACTTTTTGGCCTGCTGATACAGCGGCATCACCTTCGGAATCGCCGCCTGCAACGAGGCGATTCGGCTGTCGGAGGCCGGGTGCGTGCTCATGAACTCCGGTGGCGCGCCTTCCGAAGCCTTGGCCATCTTGTTCCACAGCGTGATGGCTGCGTTCGGGTTGTAGCCGGCGCGCGCAGAGAGCTCCAGGCCGATCAGGTCCGCTTCGTTTTCGTTGGCACGGCTGTTGGGCAAGGTCATGCCGTAGTTGGCAACCGTGTCCGCCAACGCCAGGCTGTCCTGGCCCAACCCGAACAAGGCACCGGCGCCCTGCTTGGCCATCTGGATCCCGTAGGCCTTGGACATGGCTTCACGCCCGTGCTCGCGCAAGGCGTGGGCGATTTCATGACCCATTACCGCCGCCAGCTCGTCATCGGTGAGCTTGAGGTTGTCGATCAGTGCGCTGTACACGAAGATCTTGCCGCCAGGCCCGCAGTTGGCGTTCATCTCGTCGCTCTTGATCAGGTTCACTTCCCACTTCCACTGCGCCGCATCCGGGCGGAAAGTCGGCGCCTGGGCGATCAGGCGGTTGGCAATTGCCTGCACACGCTTGGCGTTGGCGCTGGTTTTATCCAACATGCCTTTGCCGCTCGCCTCACCCAGCGTCTGCTGGTAGGACTGGGCATACATCTGGTCGACCTCCTGGCTCGACAGCATGCTGAACATGTACTGCTTGCGCTCCACTCCGACGGCACCGCCGCTGGTGGTGTTTACCGACTGGCACCCAGCCAGCAGCATCGCTGCAACCAATCCACTTATCGCCAATGACTTCTTCATGAACACGCTCCCTGAAAACATGGCGCGTATCGTAGGCGGTCGTTTGTATCGGCGCCAGATACAAACGACGTGTAACCGCTGAATTTCAGACATATCCCACACGCGCATAACGACGAATTAGCGGCAAGTTCAAAGGTCTTGAGGGTTATGGCGGTTTGGGGATGGCAAATGCAACCCTGGGCTCAAGCCGGCGTCAGGCACTCGGGCCCATTGAGCTTGGGATCATTGACCATATTGGCCAGCACCCGCTCGCGCAACGCAACGGGCTCACTGGCCAGCAGGCTCTGCAACACCGGCAATGGCGTCTGCGGGTTCAACCAGGCCTCTTGCCCCGCGGCATCCAGAATCAACGGCCGCCGCTGACTCTGCGCCGCCTGGGTCACCACGGCGGTACTCAGCCACACCTGCTCCTGCACCGGATACGCCTCCCAGATTGCCGCAAAAAACAGTGTTGAGCCCTCCCCCGGCGTCAGCCAATACGGGCGTTTGCGCTGGGTGCCCCGCCATTCGTAAAACCCGTTGGCCGGCAACAGGCAACGGCGTTGGCGAAAAGCCTCGCGAAACATCGGTTGCTCGGCCAGGGTTTCGGCGCGGGCGTGGGCGGGTGTGCGCGACAGGTCCGTCAGCCAGGGCGGCGTCAGCCCCCAGCGCGCGCGGGCCAGGGTGCGCTGGCCATCGGTGGCGCGCTGGATCAGCACTGAGTCATTCGGGGAGATGTTCCACTGCGCCTGCTGGTCGGCCGGGAAGCCCGGCAGGCCTGCAAAGGTAGGGTTCCAGCGAAACAGGGCATAACGTCCACACATGGGGTAACACGACTCTTGGGGTAAACCGACCGACAGCCTAACAGACCAACACGTCGGGGAAGCTGTCGGGTTCATCGCCGGGCAGCGGTTGCGCACCGATGTAGGCAGTCACCAGCTCGCGGGCGTAGACGGCCTGGTCATTGTCCACCTCCAGGCCCAACAGCCCGAAAATCGGCAGTTCGCCGGTGCCGCCGAGCAGATGACGGCCCACCAGGTGCGCGTCGATGCCCTCGCTGGCGAGCATCTGTTGCAGCAACTCGCCTTCCATCAGGTTTTCAGGTTCGTAGATTCGCTGCATGGGCCTACCTGCTACTCGTTCTCACTGCGCACGCTCAACATCCATTCGTCTGCGTGCACTTGCAGGTCGAAAATAATCGGCCGGCAACATACCGGGCAGTCTTCAATGTATGACTGATCGCCGCCGGAAAGATCCAGAACAGCCTCGGCCGGCTCACCACAATAAGGACAATCGTACGACTCGGTTTCCAGCATCGCGGTCTCCCAGGTGACTTGTGCGTATAATCGCCGGTCTATTTACAGGGCTATTCTCGGCAGAGCCAATTACTCTGGCCGCACCCTGATGTTTCCTTTACTTACCCTAGCCGTTTCTAACAAGAGAGCATGATGGGCGAATTCGATACCATCCGACCTTACAACGACAGCGAAGTCCCGGCAGTGCTGGCACGCCTGTTCAGTGACAAGGCCTTTCTGGACATCCTGACCCACTTCCGTTTTCCGCGCTTTGCCGGCGCCTTGGGCTGGCTGCTCAAGCCGATGATCGCCCGCAAGTTGCGCCGTGAGTTCGCCGGCGTCACCACCGTGGCCACGCTGCAGGACAAAGTCGAGTATTACGTCGATCACACCATTGATCGAGCGACCGACGGCGTGACCTACACCGGCGTCGAGCAACTCAAGTCCGGCACCGCCTACCTGTTCCTGGCCAACCACCGCGACATCGTGATGGACCCGGCCTTCGTCAATTACGCCGTGTATCACGCCGGCCTGCCGACGCCGCGCATCGCCATCGGCGACAACCTGCTGCAAAAGCCGTTTGTCAGCGACCTGATGCGCCTGAACAAGAGCTTTATCGTGCACCGCTCGATCACCGGGCGCAAAGAGAAAATGGCGGCCTATCAACTGCTGTCGGCGTACATCAACCACTCGATCCGCAACGACTGCCAGTCGATCTGGATCGCCCAGGCCGAGGGCCGCGCCAAGGACGGGGACGACCGCACCGAGTCGGCGATCCTCAAGATGTTTCATGTGAGCCGCAAGGAAGAGCCGTTTGCCGAGGTCATCCAGTCGCTGAACCTGACGCCGGTGTCCATCAGCTACGAATACGACCCCTGCGATTCGGCCAAGGCCCGCGAGTTGTACATCCGCGCCACCACCGGCACCTATTGCAAGGCGCCGGGCGAAGATGACGTGAGCATTGCGTTGGGCATCACCGGCTACAAGGGCCGGGTGCACGTGAACTTTGCGCCGCCGATCACCGAACGTTTTGAAGACACCAAGCTGCTGGCCATTGAAATGGACCGGCAGATTCTCGGCGGTTACCGGTTGTTCCCGGTGCATTACCTGGCGTACGCGCAGTGGAGCGAGGCCGACCCGCAGTTGCAGGTGCCGACGGCGGCCGAGGTGTTCCCGGCGGACGAACTGGCCAAGGCGAAAGCGGAGTGGGAGCGGCGCTTGAATGACTGCCCGGTCGAGCACCGGCCGTTTCTGGTGGTGCAGTACGCGACGCCGGTGAGAAATCAGTACCGGGTAAAGGCTGGGATTCCCTTGTAGACACCGAAGCAAAATGTGGAGGGGCTGCTGCGCAGCCCAGCGCGGGGCAAGCCCGCTCACCACACAAGCCCGCTTCTATATGAGTGCTGCAGGGGTTTTACAGGTGGGTGCTGAGCCATGAGGTGGTCAGCGCCAGCACCAGGCAGGCAAACCCGATGCGGTAGGCCATGCGATGCGCCCGCTCGGTGCGCACATCCAGAAACAACATCGGCTGGTCGATCGCGCGATCTTCGCTTTGGGCGGTCAGGTCAGCCAGCGCGCGTTGCTCGCGCAGACGGGTAATGAACAGCAGCACTGCACCAGGGCAGGCCACTATTAAAGCAACAGCATTGATCAACAGTGCAGGCAGCGCCATCGCAGACCTCGGTGAATCAGTGTCCTGGTATCAACTCAGATACAAACCTGAACGATAGTGGCGTCCTGCGCCTGAAAAGCTCCGTCCCCCATGTACGGTTAATGTATCCAGTAATTTACAGCGCCACCTGAACGTCACCTTAACAAGCCACGCTGTTGCCCTTCGAACGCTCGGGAGCTTGTCATGTTGCACGCGCAAAACCAGGATCGGCTGTACCTGATCGCCCAAAACGAGGAGCAGGAAGCCTTGGTCGGCGGCCTGGCTTTCAACGTCCAGGACCGCCACTGGCTGGTGTATTGCGCGCTTGGCGGGCACCAGCATGCGGACCTGCCGGAGCTGGACCTGCTCACGGGTGTGAGCATGCTGGATTTTTATGTCGAAACGGCGGCATGAACGCTACAGGCACAAAAAAGCCGGGTTCATCACTGAGCCCGGCTTTTTTGG
>NZ_JBARTQ010000705.1:0-1649 GCF_049645325.1 Pseudomonas sp.
GGCTCGAACCGCCAACCCCCGCGTTGCAAACGCGGTGCTCTCCCAATTGAGCTACGTCCCCGGTGGCAGGCTGGAGACGGGAGGCTGTAGGCCAGAGAAGTCGAATCACTTCCTCGCCTACAGCCTCCGGCCTCCGGCCTGCAAATGGGCGTACCAAGACTCGAACTTGGGACCTCATCCTTATCAGGGATGCGCTCTAACCAACTGAGCTATACGCCCGAGACTCCTTGGCCTGTTCTGGTTCGCTATCCTGTTGCCCATTCGCAGGTTGCAGTAGATCGCCTATTTTAGAAAGCCCCTCTGAGGTGTCAAACCGATCTATGCCCCAGGTCGGCAAAACGGTACAACCTCACCGCATTTCGCTCCGCTTATCGGGCCACTATCCGCCCGTATGCTTGCGCCTTGCAATTTCTCGGCAATTTAGTGCCAGCGTCTGTCATCAATACTCTCAAGGAAGTGAGTTGAACCATGACATGGGTGTCCGTTTCTGCTTGTCGTAATACTTCTACTGCCTGCCCGTCTTTGCGAACGTTCATTATCGGATCGTTGTTGAGCCTGTTCGCCGGCTCCTTGACCAACGCGGCACCGCCAACGGCACAATCAGCGCTTCAGCTGGTGCCCACCCAGCGTGGGGTACCCTACGATCGACCGACGGCAGACGACGCGAATCGATGCCGTGTGGAGACTATCCAGGCATCCTCCTCGGCGGGCTGGATTGTTCAGGATCCAAATGGCAAAGTGCTGAGACGATTCGTCGACAGCAACAAGGACAACATCGTCGATCAATGGTGTTACTTTCAGGACGGTGTTGAAACCTATCGCGACATCGATTCGGACTTCGATCGTAAGGCTGACCAGTATCGTTGGCTGAATACCGGCGGCAGTCGCTGGGGCATGGATACCGACGAGGACGGCAGCATCGACCACTGGAAATCAATTTCCGCTCAGGAAGTCAGTTACGAAATCGTCAACGCAATAGTGACCCGCGATGCCGATCGTTTTGAGCGTCTGCTGTTGAACTCAAGCGAACTAGAGCAACTAGGTCTGGGCGACGAGAAAGCAAAGGCCTTGCAGACGAAATTGAGCAATGCCAAGGGAGCCTTCCACAGCCTCGTTACCAGTAAATCAACGATCAGCGACGAGACCAAGTGGGTTCACTTTTCGGCTTCCCAGCCAGGCCTTGTCCCGGCGGGAACCGAGGGAATGCAACGTGATCTGACGGTGTACGAAAATGTCGTCGCCATGGTGGAAACCGCGGGCAAGGCGGACGTCGTCCAAATTGGCACGCTGGTGCGCGTTGGTGACGTGTGGCGAGTGATCGATGCCCCCTCCATCCCCTCGCCGGGTGGTACCTCCACCGTCGGCAATTTCTTTTTCAAAAACCAACAACTTGCCGACAATTCTGCAGCTGCCGAGCAGTCGGATGTGGTGAGCGATGAAATGCAGAAACGGCTGAGCGAGTTGGAAACATTCCAGCGTACGCCGCCGCCCAGCGAACCGGAAGCGCGCGCCGCCTATTACGATAAACTGGCGAATCTACTGGAACGATTGGTCGTGATCGCGCCCGACCGACAACAGCAGACGTCGTGGCTGAAGCAGCTGGCGGACAACGTTGGGGCCGCTGTCCAGACAGGTGACTTTCCCCAAGG
>NZ_JBARTQ010000706.1:0-7947 GCF_049645325.1 Pseudomonas sp.
CATTCGCGAGCAAGCCCGCTCCCACATTTTTTTCTACGGTGTTATTTAGATTTTTGGTTGTAACAGCAACGCCACCAGCGCACTCCACCCCGTCTGATGCGAAGCCCCCAACCCCCGCCCGGTTTCCCCATGAAAATACTCATGAAACAACACCAGGTCGCGGCTGGCCGGGTCAGCCTCCAACTGCGCATACCCCGCCATCGAAGGCCGCAACCCATTTTCATCACGCAGAAACAAGCGCGTCAGGCGTTGACTGAGGCTGTCAGCCACCTCCTCCAGGGACGCCAGATAACCACTTCCCGTCGGGTACTCCACCGAAAAGTTATCCGCGTAGTACCGGTGAAACTCACGCAGCGATTCGATCAGCATGTAATTCACCGGCATCCACAACGGCCCGCGCCAATTGGAGTTGCCGCCGTATAAACGCGAGTCGGACTCACCGGGCTGGTAACGCGCGCAGAGAGTGTCGCCGTTCATCTTCAGCGCCAGCGGCTGTTCGGCGAAGGCCTTGGACAAGGAGCGCACACCAAAGGCCGACAAAAACTCATTGTCATCGAGCATGCGCCGCAACAGGTCCTTGGTCCGCTCGCCGCGCAACAATGCCAGCAGCAGGCGGTTGCCCTGCCCCGGCTCGTTCCAGCGCGACACCAGTTTGGCCAGGTCGGGCCGGTGTTTCATGAAGCCCAGCAAACGCTCGCGCAAGCCCTCCAGCCCTTCATGCTCACGCTGTTCCAGCACCAGCACCGCAAACAGCGGCATCAGGCCGACAATCGAGCGCAGGCGCACGGGTTCGTTCTGGCCATCGGGGCGGTGCAGCACATCGTAGAAAAACTGGTCCTGCTCGTCCCACAGGCCTTCGGCGCTGTCGTCGACGCGGTTGATGGCCCCGGCGATATACAGGAAGTGCTCGAAAAACTTCACGGCGATATCGACGTAGACGACATTGCGCTTGGCCAGCTCCAGACCGATGCGCATCAGGTCCAGCGCATAGGCCGCAACCCACGCGGTGCCATCCGCCTGATCCAGCTGATAACCCGGCGGCAAGGTGGCCGAGCGGTCGAACAAGGCAATGTTGTCCAAGCCGAGGAACCCGCCCTGGAACAGGTTGCGGCCCTCGGCGTCCTTGCGATTGACCCACCAGGAAAAATTCAACAGCAGCTTATGGAAAATTCGCTCAAGGAAATCCATATCGCCTACGCCGGTCAGCGCCTTGTCCTGCTGGTACACGCGCCAACTGGCCCAGGCATGCACCGGCGGGTTGGCGTCGTCGAAACGCCATTCATAAGCCGGCAACTGGCCGTTGGGGTGCATGAAGCGGTCTTTGACCAGCAGCAACAACTGCTGCTTGGCATACCCCGGGTCGATGAGTGCAATCGCCACCGCCTGGAAGCCCTGGTCCCATGAGGCGTACCAGGGGTATTCCCAGGTGTCGGGCATGGTCAGGATGTCGAAGTTGGACAAGTGCCGCCAATGCGTGTTGCGGATATGCAGGCGTTCGGGCGGCGGCGCCGGCTGGGCCGGGTCACCGTCGAGCCACTGGTTGACGTCAAAATAATAGAGCTGCTTGGACCACAGCAAACCGGCCAGGGCCTGGCGCTGCACATTGCGCGCGTCGTCATCGGCAATGCCGTGTTGCAGGGCCGCGTAGAAGTCGTCGGCCTCCTGACGACGTAGCTCAAACAGCTTGCGCGCATTGACCTCCGGCGCGTCCGCAGGCGCAAAACGCAGGTAAACCGTCTTGCTCTCCAGGCCCGCCAGTTCGAGGATGAACCGTGCAGCGACCTTGGTGCCCACGTCTCGACGGATCGCCGATTGAACGCCACCCGCCACGTAATCGTTGATGCCGTCCTTGAACGGGCCCGGCGCCGGCTGCCCGTCCAGTTTGGGATAGTTGCTCTCGTTCTCGCAGAACAGCCATTCCAGCCCGTCCTGACCCCAGGCGCTGAGATGCCGATCGGGCAGTTCATGGTGACGGGCCAGCACGTGCGGGCCTTCAAGCGTCAAGCGCGGCTTGGGCGCGTCAAAGGTCCAGCTCCAGTCATTGCGTGCCCACAGCTGGGGCAGCACGTGCAGACGCGTCGGCTGGTCCGAGCGGTTATGCACCGTGACGCGCATGAAAATATCGTCTGGCTGGTGCTTGGCGTATTCGACGCTGACATCACAGTAGCGGTTATCTTCAAACACACCGGTGTCGAGAATCTCGTACTCCGCATCCTCAAGCCCGCGGCGAGCGTTTTCAGTGGTCAGGTCGGCATAGGGAAACGCGGCATGCGGGTATTTGTAGAGCATGCGCATGTAGGCATGGCTCGGCACGCCATCGACGAAAAAGTACAGCTCCTTGACGTCTTCACCGTGGTTGCCCTCGGCGTTATTCAAGCCGAACAAGCGCTCCTTGATGATCGCGTCGCGCTCGTTCCAAAGTGCCAGGCCCAGGCACCAGCGTTGCGCCTTGTCACTGAAGCCGGCCAAGCCGTCCTCGCCCCAGCGGTAGGCGCGGCTGCGGGCATGTTCATGGGGAAAGTACGCCCAGGCGTCGCCGTCGGCGCTGTAGTCTTCGCGCACGGTGCCCCATTGGCGTTCACTCAAGTACGGGCCCCACTCGCGCCAGCGGTCGGCGTCTTGGGTCGCCAGGCGTTGGCCTTCAATCGTTTCAAGGATGTTGGTTACGGGCGTGGCCGGCATCGGGTCCTCCATCGCTGACACAGTGACGACCAGTGTAGAACCCATCCACGCCCGGATGCACATGAAGTCTCCTGCGTGCGCGCAAAAAAATGAGGCCGCTGATTAGGCGGCCTCACGTGTTCAAGCACGCCGACACTCGGCGTTCGCCTGCGCGTTCTTAGAAGATCGCGTAGGTGTAGTTGAAGATCAGGCGCGTTTGATCCTGATCGGCAGTGCCGGTGTTGTGACCGTGGTAAGTACCGGTCCGGAAGGTTGTACCGAAGCCTTTGAGCGGGCCTTCCTGTACGACGTAATCCAGGCGGAAGTCGGCTTCGTTTTCTTTCTGATCGGCGCCACCAGCCACTTTGGACTTGATGTCGGTACCGTCCAGGTAAGCAACGGAAGCCTTCAGACCCGGTACATAGGCCTTGAAGTCATACGAGTACTGACCGAAATTGACCTGCTCGCCCGCGCGGGAGAACTGGCCAACCACGGCGTCGGTGAACAGGTAGAAGTCGCTGCCGCCCGCGCCTTGTTGTTGTGGGTCGGCGATGCTGCCCTGGTTGACCCAGACGAAGCCACCGTCATCACTCACGCCGATGTGGCCAAGCATCAGGCTGCTGCCACCCAACTGGTAGGTGAACGCGGCGCTGTAGGTTTTGTTGTCCACTTCGCCGGCGTGTTTGGCATAGCCGCCGTTGTTGTTGAACGCGTAGCCGGCCGAGCCGTTCTTGCCGTCGCTGGTGCTGTCGAAATAGCGCAGGTCAGTCTTGAACGACTGGTCATTGCCCAGCGGCAGTACGTGGACCAGGCCGAAGTAGTTCTGTTTGTAGAAGTTCTCGAGATCAGCGTAGTAGTACTGCAACGTCAGGTTTTTCGCGATGACGTTGTCGGACGAACCAAACGGTTTGTAGTCCACGCCACCGAATTTGAAGCTGTCGCTGTCACGGCTGGCGCCGGCGACACTCAGGCCGGTGGAGTTGCTGGACGCACGGCCTTCGGCCTTGTTCAGCTCACCGCCGGTGAAGGTCACGTTCGGGATGTCGCTGGAGGTGAGGATGCCGCCGTCAAAGGTCTGCGGCGCCACACGGCTGTCGTTGGAAACCAGGATAGGCAGCACCGGGGCCAAACCACCACCGACGTGCAACTCAGTCTGGGAAATACGGAACTTCACGTTGCCCGCAGCGCGACCGAAGGAGTCAGCCGGCTCGGTGCCGTTGTTTTTGGTCGGGAAGAAGCTGTTGCCGTTACCGGCCAGGCCTGGGCCTGCAGCGTGGCCATCGCCACCGTCCAGACGCAAGGCGCCGAAGGCCATCACGTCAAATCCGACGCCAAGGGTGCCTTGGGTGAAGCCGGATTTGTAGTCAAAGCGCAGCAATGTTGCGGCTTCACGCAGATCGTTGTTGGTCCCCGAACGGTTATCTGCGCTGTAGTACATGGTCCGCGAACTGACGGCAGCATGGCTGTCTTCAAGGAACCCGCTGTGCCCCGTGCCCGTGCCCAAGGAGCCCAGGCCAAAATCATCGGCGCTGGCTTGTTGTGCAAGCAATGCGGCGGTGATGGATAACGCCAGTGTAGAAATTTTCATTAACGACAGCCCCTAAACATTTTTTTATGTGCGTTGTGTGCTGAACAGCTTTCATCCCTACAAACGTGACGATTGTTTCATGAGGACCGGGGCGCACCTCGTGAAGAATTAGTTAGGAAAGGCACCCGAAAATGAAATTTTCATACGCTCATTTTTTGTCATATTTGCGTCATTTCATTCATTTGCAGAATGAAGTCCTGAGGATTCTTCGTTTGCACGGACGCACGCAGGCCAACAGAATCCAGCAATCGATCACACCTCTGCCCACCGTGTTCAGGAATTTTTCTATGCCAACCACCGCTTATGTCAGCCCCGACGACATCCGCAAGGGCTTCTCCAAGGCCATGTCCGGCATGTACCGAGATGAAGTTCCACTGTATGGGGCGCTGATGGAACTGGTGGCGGAGACCAATGCACGGGTGTTGGCCGGTGATCCGGGCCTCGCCCGGCACCTGCAACGCACCGGCGAAAACCAGCGCCTGGACATGGAACGCCACGGCGCCATCCGCCTGGGCACCGCTGCGGAACTGGCCACCATCAGCCGCTTGTTTGCGGTAATGGGCATGCAGCCGGTGGGTTATTACGACCTGACTCCGGCGGGCGTGCCGGTGCACTCCACGGCGTTTCGCGCCGTGCATGAGCAGGCATTGCAAGCCAGCCCGTTCCGCGTATTTACCTCGCTGCTGCGCCTGGAACTGATCGAGAACCTGGAACTGCGTGCCTTCGCCGAAACGGCGCTGGCCAAGCGTTCGATCTTCACCCCCGGCGCCTTGGCGCTGATCGAGCAATACGAACAGGACGGCGGCCTCAACGCCGAAGACGCCGAGGCGTTCATTCACCAGGCCCTGGAAACGTTCCGCTGGCACCACACCGCCACCGTCACCGCCACGCAGTACCAGCAACTGAGCGATCAGCACCGGCTGATCGCCGACGTGGTGGCCTTCAAGGGCCCGCACATCAACCACCTGACACCGCGCACCCTGGATATCGACCAAGTGCAAGCCGCCATGCCCGGCAAGGGCATCACGCCAAAAGCCGTGATCGAAGGCCCGCCGCGCCGCCATTGCCCGATCTTGCTGCGCCAGACCAGCTTCAAAGCGCTCGACGAGCCGATCGCCTTCACCGATGCGCAAGGCAGCCATAGCGCGCGTTTCGGCGAGATCGAACAACGCGGCGTTGCGCTGACCCCCAAAGGCCGGGCGTTATACGACCAATTGCTGAATGCCGCGCGTGACGAACTGGGCACTTTTCCGAATGAGGGCAATGCTGTGCGTTATGTACAGTTGATGGAGCAGCACTTCCAGGCGTTTCCCGATGACCACGCGCAGATGCGCGAACAGGCATTGGCGTACTTCCGCTACTTCGTCACCGAGCAAGGCTTGGCGGCATGCGGCACAGCCCATCAGCCGCGTACGCTGGAGGCGCTGATCGCCGCCGGCCACATCGACGTGGAGCCGCTGGTGTATGAGGATTTTCTGCCGGTGAGTGCGGCGGGGATTTTCCAGTCCAACCTGGGCGATGCGGCGCAGAGTCACTACGCCGCCAACTCAAACCAAGTGGAGTTCGAGAAGGCACTGGGCCGTCAGACGCTTGATGAATTGACGCTGTATGGCGAGACGCAGCAGCGTTCCGTTGAGGCATGCACTCAAGCGCTGCTGGCGTAAAAGAGACAGGCCCACCCGGCTCACCAGCGCAATCCTTGCGCCGCAACAGTCCCCAGAGCCGGGTGGACGGGGCGCATCATAAGCAGTGAAAAGCGCCCTGTCCTTCAGACAATTCTGAACAAATGTGTCCGCTGCCTGTAGGAAAGCTAAGCCGTTCCTTACCCTAACTGTTTCACTATCTTGTCTTTGATCAGCAACCGCTTCTTCTTCAACTTCTCTAATTCGTCATCGGCCCCGCCTGACGACTCGAAAGCGAGCACCTCCTTGTCAGCGGCGTCGTATTGCTCAAGCAGCGAATTCAAACGGTCATCGCCCCTCCTGCGTTCGTGAACGACTTCCTTGGTCAAACCCAAGTCCTGATACAGGTCGTGTTTCACTGGCATGGACTACCTCCGCAAGTTGATCAATGGCCTACGCTTTTGAAGCTAGCCCATTACAAGGGGTCTTGTCATGTGTGAGGTCAAGGCGGCTGCGTTTGTCGCCCGTTCGTCGCGACTTGGGCGATGGGATCAAACCTTTGCTACGCCCTGCCCTCCACTGTAGATCGCCACCTGAGGGAGACAAGCTTCATGACTCATGCTGCCACCGCTGTCGACACCCAATGCATCAACACGATCCGCACCCTGGCCATGGACGCCGTGCAGAAGGCCAATTCCGGCCACCCCGGCACGCCCATGGGCCTGGCGCCAGTGGGTTATACGCTGTGGAGCCGCTTCCTGCGTTACCACCCCGAGCACCCCGACTGGCCCAACCGTGACCGGTTTGTGTTGTCGGTGGGGCATGCCTCGATGCTCCTGTATTCGCTGCTGCACCTGGCCGGCGTGGTCGAGATAGATGCGCACGGCAAACGCTCCGGCCTGCCAGCGATCAGCCTGGACGACATCAAGCAGTTTCGGCAAATGGGCTCCAAAACGCCTGGCCACCCTGAATACCGCATGACCACCGGCGTGGAAACCACCACTGGCCCACTGGGCCAAGGCTGCGCCAACAGTGTCGGCATGGCCATGGCCGAGCGCTGGCTCGGCAAACGTTTCAACCGCGATGGCCAGGTGCTGTTCGACTACAACGTCTACACCCTGTGTGGTGACGGCGACATGATGGAAGGCATCAGCAGCGAGGCCGCGTCACTGGCCGGGCACTTGAAGCTGGACAACCTGTGCTGGATCTACGACAACAACACCATCAGCATCGAGGGCCACACCGAGCTGGCGTTCAGCGAGGATGCGATCAAGCGTTTCCAGGCCTACGGCTGGCACACCGTGCACGTCACCGACGCCAATGACTTGCAGGCCCTGAGCCACGCCCTCGACACCTTCCAGGCGAATGCCGGGGCGCCGACCCTGATTGTCGTCGACAGCGTGATCGGCTACGGCTCGCCCCACAAACACAACACCGCTGCCGCCCACGGCGAACCGTTGGGTGAAGAAGAAATCCGCCTGACCAAAGCCGCGTATGGCTGGCCGCAAGACTCCAGCTTCCTGGTGCCCGATGAGGCCCGCGCCGTGTTGCGTGACGCGCTGCATGAACGCGCCGAGCCGTTATACGCGCAGTGGAACCAGACCCTGTCCCGCCTTGATCCGCAATTGGCCGATGAACTCAAACGGATGCGCGCAGGCGAAATGCCGGAACAGTGGCAGGCCGATCTGCCGGGCTTTGCAGCGGACGCCAAAGGCGTTGCCAGCCGGGCCTCGGGTGGCGAAGTGCTGAACGCGTTCGCCCAACACATTCCTTGGCTGCTGGGCGGTTCTGCCGACTTGTCGCCCTCGACCAAAACCAACCTCACCTTCGACGGCGCCGGGCGTTTCAGTGCCGACGACTACAGCGGGCGCAACCTGCACTTCGGCATCCGCGAACACGCCATGGGCGCAATAGCCAATGGCATGGCGCTGTCGTACCTGCGGCCGTACACCTCGACGTTCCTGGTGTTCAGCGACTACATGAAACCGCCGATCCGCCTGGCGGCAATCATGGAGTTGCCGGTGGTGTTCGTGTTTACCCATGACTCGATTGGCGTGGGTGAAGATGGGCCGACGC
>NZ_JBARTQ010000707.1:0-6013 GCF_049645325.1 Pseudomonas sp.
TTTTGCGCTCTATCAAAAGTGAGCCGCCGTAAGGGCGGAACCCCTATAAGCCATCCCCGCAGCAACGGATATACACACCAACGACCAAACACCACCCCTCTATCACCATCATAGGTGGAGTCAAACCCCACACCCCCCTACAATCCCCCCACGATTACAGGAGCCAACTTCATGCTGATGGTGATTTCCCCCGCCAAAACCCTCGATTTCGAGTCCAAGCCGGCCACCCCGCGCTTCACCCAGCCGCACTACCTCGACCACTCCCAGGAGCTGATCGAGCAATTGCGCGAACTGAGCCCCGCGCAAATCAGCGAATTGATGCACGTCTCCGACAAGATCGGCGGCCTCAACGCCGCGCGCTTCGGCAGCTGGACCCCCGCGTTCACCCCGGCCAACGCCAAACAAGCGCTGCTCGCCTTCAAGGGTGACGTCTACACCGGCCTCAACGCCGAGACTTTCAGCGACGCCGATTTCAGCTACGCCCAAGACCACCTGCGCATGCTCTCAGGCCTTTACGGCCTGCTGCGCCCCCTGGACCTGATGATGCCGTACCGCCTGGAAATGGGCACCAAACTCGCCAACGCGCGCGGCAAAGACCTCTACGCCTTCTGGGGCACCCGCATCAGCGAATGGCTCAATGAAGCCTTGGCCGAACAAGGCGATGACGTGCTGCTCAACCTGGCGTCCAACGAGTATTTCTCGGCGGTCAAACGCACGGCGCTGAACGCGCGGATCATCAACACCGAGTTCAAGGACCTGAAAAACGGCCAGTACAAGATCATCAGCTTCTACGCCAAAAAGGCCCGGGGCATGATGAGCCGCTTTGTGATCGAAGAACGCATCAACGACCCGGCCAAGCTCAAGCAGTTTGATGTGCAGGGTTATCGCTTCAATGCGGAGCAGTCCAAGCCCGACAACCTGGTGTTTTTGCGCGATCACGCACCGGAATAAAGCCTGAATCCGCCCCCCAAGACTCTGAAAACCAACTGTGGGAGCTGGTTTGCCCGCGATAGCGAAGTATCAGTCGACTGATTTTCAACTGATACACCGCTATCGCGGGCAAGCCAGCTCCCACATTTTTACGCGTGCTCTCACCTGCGAATCGCCATTTATTTGACGTCAAAAAATATCTTGAAGCATTCCTAACGAATCTTTCACTCGACATTCGTCATTTTTTTTCGTAGTGGCACCACTTTTTTTAAACAGTAGTGGCACAAAACTATCCCTTCGCAGCAACTCCCCACAACTACTGGGCCAAGTAGCAAGTGCTATCAATATACTACCAGTGCCATCTTTCCTAATATTTCAAGAAATTTCAGGAAACAGGATGAGCGGCCCGGAACTTCATCAACACACGCGGCTCATACCACCGGTAACGAAATTCTCTGTTTCTGTAAGAGATGACTTACATGGCGGCCCAGGGAAGTAGTTAAGTTGTCTCGCACACTTATATACGTGGGTCACATCATCAACTGATTGAGTTGAGGGCGGCGATAAGGATTCATTGCTATCCCCTATAGGCCAAGGCAGCGCTTACCTAAATGTGTCAGCGATAACACCCAAGGCATTGATATTTATAGGCTATCAGCCTTTATCAAGCCCCTGCGGCGCTGGCGTCGGGCCCTTCCACCAGGAAGCCCGGCTGCATTTCAGGGCAAGCCCCAATAACAAGGCCAAGTTGCGCACAACTTGAGTGCAATCGTTAGTCACTCGTTATTCAACATGCCTGCACGCGGTAAGTTGGCGTCTATTCGCTTAACTTTCGCGGCATCAGTGACGCTTGCAAACATGAACTCCGGCCATCTAATTGGCATGATTAATATCGTCTTCAATGACAAAGAGGTAAATGCGATGCGCATCAGCATATTTGGTCTAGGTTACGTTGGCGCCGTGTGTGCCGGTTGCCTGTCTGCACGGGGCCATGAAGTGGTCGGCGTAGACATCTCCAAGGACAAGATCGACCTGATCAACGCGGGCAAATCGCCGATAGTTGAGCCAGGTCTGGGCGAACTGTTGAGCCAAGGTATCGAAACCGGCCGACTGCGCGGCACTACCAATTTCGCCGAAGCCATCCGTGACACCGACCTGTCGATGATCTGTGTCGGCACGCCGAGCAAGAAAAACGGCGACCTGGAACTCGACTACATCGAAGCGGTATGCCGCGAGATCGGTTTTGTCCTGCGTGACAAAGCCACCCGCCACACCGTGGTGGTGCGCAGCACCGTACTGCCAGGCACCGTGGCCAACGTGGTAATCCCGATTCTTGAAGACTGCTCCGGCAAGAAAGCCGGCGTCGACTTCGGCGTTGCGGTCAACCCGGAATTCCTGCGTGAATCCACGGCCATCGCCGACTACGACCTGCCGCCGATGACTGTTATCGGCGAGTTCGACAAAGCCTCCGGCGATGTCCTGCAGTCGCTGTACGAAGAACTCGACGCGCCGATCATCCGCAAAGACATCGCCGTCGCCGAGATGATCAAGTACACCTGCAACGTGTGGCACGCCACCAAAGTCACCTTCGCCAACGAAATCGGCAACATCGCCAAGGCCGTCGGCGTCGATGGCCGCGAAGTGATGGAAGTGGTCTGCCAGGACAAGACCCTCAACCTGTCCCAGTACTACATGCGCCCAGGCTTCGCCTTCGGCGGTTCTTGCCTGCCAAAAGACGTGCGCGCCCTGACCTACCGCGCCAGCTCCCTGGACGTGGAAGCGCCGCTGCTCAACTCGCTGATGCGCAGCAACGAATCCCAGGTGCAGAACGCTTTCGACATCGTCTCCAGCCACGACAAACGCAAAGTCGCCCTGCTGGGCTTGAGCTTCAAGGCCGGCACCGATGACCTGCGCGAAAGCCCGCTGGTGGAATTGGCGGAAATGCTGATCGGCAAGGGCTTCGACCTGAGCATCTACGACAGCAACGTCGAATACGCCCGTGTACACGGTGCGAACAAGGACTACATCGAAGGCAAGATCCCGCACGTGTCGTCCCTGCTCAACTCGGACTTCGATGACGTGATCGCCAACTCCGACGTGATCATCCTCGGCAACCGCGACGAGAAGTTCCGGGCCTTGGCGCACAACGCTCCGCACGGCAAGCAGGTGATTGACCTGGTGGGCTTCATGTCCCAGGCCACCAGCGTGAGCGGCCGTACCGAAGGCATTTGCTGGTAACAGCAACGGCGAGTTTCGAGCTGCAGGTGTCCTGATCCCCAGCGCCTGCAGCTTGAAGCCTTCTTCACCTTCGGATGACGCTTATGTCCAAGTTAAAACACGTACTGCTCCAAACCGCCGGTTGGCTGTTCTTTCTCAGCCTGCTGATGGGACTCGCCCTGCTGTTGCCGGCGAGTACGTTCGACTCACAGTCGAAGAATTTTATTTTCCTGATTGGCGCCGTCGGTATCTGGCGCTACTCGATGGGTGCTACGCATTTCTTTCGCGGCATGCTGTTCCTGTACGTGGTCTACCCGCACCTGCGCCGCAAAGTGCGCAAGCTGGGCAAAGCCGCTGACCCGTCCCATGTGTTCCTGATGGTCACCAGTTTCCGTATCGATGCGCTGACCACCGCGCAGGTGTACAGCTCGGTGATTCGCGAAGCCATGGAATGCGGCTTCCCCACCACCGTGGTCTGCTCGCTGGTGGAAATGTCCGATGAACTGCTGGTGAAAAGCCTGTGGGAACGCATGAACCCGCCGGAACACGTGAAGCTCGACTTCGTGCGCATCGCCGGTACCGGCAAGCGCGACGGCCTGGCCTTCGGTTTCCGCGCCATCTCCCGCCACCTGCCGGATGACCGCGCAGTAGTCGCCGTAATCGACGGCGACACCGTGCTTGCCGAAGGCGTGGTGCGCAAGACCGTGCCGTGGTTCCAACTGTTCGGCAACGTCGGCGGCCTGACCACTAACGAGTTCTGCGAAGTGCGCGGCGGCTACATCATGAGCGAATGGCACAAGCTGCGCTTCGCCCAACGCCACATCAACATGTGCTCCATGGCCCTGTCCAAGCGCGTGCTGACCATGACCGGTCGCATGTCGGTGTTCCGCGCCAGCGTAGTGACTGACCCGGGCTTCATCGCCGACGTGGAAAGCGACTCGCTGCAACACTGGCGCCTGGGGCGTTTCAAGTTCCTGACCGGTGATGACAAGTCCAGCTGGTTCAGCCTGATGCGCCTGGGTTACGACACCTTCTACGTGCCGGACGCCGCGATCAACACCGTGGAACACCCGCCGGAAAAGAGCTTTATCAAGGCCAGCCGCAAGCTGATGTTCCGCTGGTACGGCAACAACCTGCGCCAGAACTCCCGCGCCCTGGGCCTGGGTATGAACCGTCTGGGCCTGTTCACCAGCATCGTGCTGTTCGACCAGCGTGTGTCGATGTGGACCTCCCTGCTCGGCCTGACGGTGGCCTTCATCGCCACCTTCAAATACGGCGGCGCCTTCATCCTCGCGTACCTGCTGTGGATCGGTATCACCCGCCTGATCCTCACCCTGTTGCTGTCGTGCTCCGGCCACAAGATCGGCCCGGCCTACCCGGTGATTCTCTATTACAACCAGATCATGGGCGCGCTGGTGAAGATCTACGTGTTCTTCCGCCTTGATCAACAGTCCTGGACCCGCCAGGACACCAAACTGACCCGCGATTTGGCCAGCTTTCAACGTTGGTTCAACACCTGGTCGTCTCGGACCATGACCTTCTCCGCCGGCAGCATTTTCGTCGCCGTGTTGCTGATGATGGTCTGACCCTGCCAAGCCTGAATTAACTAGGAACTTACGAACCATGAATAGCCAAGCAAACGTCAACGTTGTCCACGAATCCGAAGCCCAGCGCCAACATGCCCGGGTCAAGATCCCGGCCAAGCTGCGCTTCTTCAACACCGACCGCACGCAGACCGAAGCGCGCGTGATCGACCTGTCCGCCGGCGGCCTGGCGTTCACCGCCACCCAACCGCTGACCGTCGGTGAAGTGCACAAAGGCCGCCTGCAATTTGTGATCGATAACCTCGGCCTGGCCATGGATGTTGAGCTGCAGATCCGCTCCTACGACCGCCAGACCGGCCGCACCGGTTGCCAGTTCCAGAACCTGGAACAACAGGATATTTCCACCCTGCGCCACCTGATCACCTCGCACTTGTCGGGTGACATCGTGACCATGGGCGACGTGCTCGCCACCCTGCAACGCGACAACTTCACCAAGGCGCGCAAGGTCAAGGACAGCGGCAGCGGCATGAGCGCTTTTGGCCGTTTGCGCGCGGTGGTGTTCAGCGCCGGTATCTTCATCGT
Source organism: Pseudomonas sp. (assembly GCF_049645325.1). GTDB lineage: Bacteria > Pseudomonadota > Gammaproteobacteria > Pseudomonadales > Pseudomonadaceae > Aquipseudomonas. The sequence goes on from NZ_JBARTQ010000707.1 coordinate 5,274, forward strand.
CGGCCTCGCCGCGTTCGGCTTCGTGTTCAAATCGGTGTACGGCATGTACTTCGTCAGCCACGCCCAGGCCGGCCTCGTCAGCGTGCCCGGCATGAACGTGACCATGCCGCGCGACGGCACCGTGCAAAGCCTGCTCAAAGGTGACGCGGTCGCCGCCAAAGGCGCGCCACTCGCCACCTTCAGCACCAGCATGCTCGACGTACTCAAGGGCCATCTGGACGAAGACCAACTGCAACCCGCCAAAGTGGAAGAGCTGTTCGGCAAGCAAATGACCGGCACCCTGACCTCCCCGTGCGACTGCGTGGTTGCTCAACAATTGGTCGCCGACGGCCAGTACGCCAGCAAAGGCGACGTGATCTTCCAACTGGTGCCACGCGGCAGCCTGGCCAATGTTGAAGCGCGCTTCACCTATCGCCAGTTCGCCGACGTTCGCCCAGGCACCCCAGTGAGCTTCCAGGTGGCCGACGAAGAACAGATCCGCACCGGCACCATCGTCAGCAGCACCAGCCTGAACAGCGCCGACTTGTCCTCCGACATCCGCGTGCAGATCAAGCCGGACGCACCGCTGGACAGCACCTACGCCGGCCGCCCGGTAGAAGTAACCAGCGACCGTGGCCCATCGCTGAACTGGCTGATCGATAAAGCCATGGCTTCGGGCCTGTAAGTGAGGACATGCCTGTGACGACTCCACTTACTCTGAATGCTCCACCGTCCTTGTGGGAGCGGGCTTGCTCGCGAAA
>NZ_JBARTQ010000708.1:0-3278 GCF_049645325.1 Pseudomonas sp.
GGGCCGCGAAGCGGCCCCGATCAAGAACAGCACATTTGTAAATGTCAAACTCATTGACTGTTAGTGGGGCTGCTTCGCAGCCCGGCGCGGGGCAAGCCCGCTCACCACAATTGCGGTCAGCCAATAATGTTGTGAAGGGCATGGAACTTGCTCACTGACACCTGCCCACTCCTGCGGAGCCTCCCATCGTGCACTCCCCTCCCGGCACCCAGCGCATCGTCAAGATCCGCCGCGACTACAACACCTGGGTCGCCGACGAGACCATGGAAGACTACGCCCTGCGCTACACCCCCAAGTCCTTTCGCAAATGGTCGGAGCTGCGCATCGCCAACACCGCACTCGGCGCGGTGTCATTTTTAGCGCTGGAAGCCATCGGCGGCGTGCTGGCCTTGAGTTACGGCTTCACCAACACTTTCTGGGCAATCCTCGCCATCAGCCTGGTGATCTTCCTCACCGGCCTGCCCATCAGCTATTACGCCGCGCGTTACGGCGTGGACATGGACCTGCTGACCCGAGGCGCGGGCTTTGGCTATATCGGCTCGACCATCACCTCGCTGATCTACGCCAGCTTCACCTTTTTGTTCTTCGCCCTGGAAGCGGCGATCATGGCCCTCGCGCTGGAGCTGTATTTCCATATCCCGCTGGCCATCGCCTACGTGATCTGTTCGCTGCTGGTCATCCCGCTGGTGGCCTACGGCGTGACCCTGATCAGCCGCCTGCAACTGTGGACGCAGCCGGTCTGGCTGCTGTTGCTGGTGCTGCCTTACGGTTTCGTGTGGTGGAAAAACCCCGACGCGTTCAGTGACTGGACCAGTTTTGTCGGGCGCAGTGGCGATGGCGGTGGGTTCAACCTGCTGTCGTTCTGCGCCGCCTGCACCGTGGCGCTGTCGCTGGTGACGCAGATTGGCGAACAGGTCGACTACCTGCGCTTCCTGCCGGAAAAAACCGCCGCCAACCGCAAACGCTGGTGGGCCGCCCTGCTTTGCGCCGGGCCGGGCTGGATCATTCCCGGCGCGTTGAAAATGTTCGCCGGCGCATTTCTGGCGTTTCTCGCGCTGCAACATGAAATCCCCATGGAGCGCGCCGCCGAGCCGACCCAGATGTACCTGGTCGCCTTCCGCTACGTGTTCAGTTCCCCGGAATGGGCGTTGGGGGCGATGGTGCTGTTTGTGTTCATTTCGCAGATGAAGATCAACCTGACCAACGCCTACGCCGGCTCCCTGGCCTGGTCGAACTTCTTTGCCCGCGTGACCCACAGCCACCCCGGCCGCGTGGTGTGGCTGGTGTTCAACGTGGCCATCGCATTGATGCTGATGGAGCTCGGCGTGTTCGACGTGATCGACCAGGTGCTGGGGCTCTACGCCAATATCGCGATTGCCTGGATCGGCACGCTGGTGGCGGACCTTGTGATCAATAAACCGTTGGGCCTGTCGCCCAAACATATCGAGTTCAAGCGCGCGCACCTTTACGACATCAACCCGGTAGGCGTCGGCTCGATGCTGATCGCCTCGTTGCTGTCGATCCTCGCCCACTTCGGCCTGTTCGGTGCGCTGGCCCAGGCCGCGCCGCCGTTCGTGGCGCTGGGCACTGCATTGGTCATGGCGCCGTTGTTGGCGTGGCTGACCCGGGGCAAGTACTACATTGCCCGCACCAGCGCCGCACATTTGATACACCCGGTAGCACCCGCCACCCACGCGGTGTGCGGGCTGTGCAGCAACCCGTTCGAGACGGCGGACATGGCGTTCTGTCCGGCCTACAGCACGCCGATCTGTTCGCTGTGTTGCTCGCTCGACGCGCGTTGCGGCGACCGCTGCAAACCCCACGCGCGGCTGGTCACCCAGTTTGAAGGCGTGTTGCGCTGGCTGCTGCCCAACACCCTGATGCCGCGCCTGCACACGCGACTGGCGCATTACCTGGGGTTGTTGCTGGCGCTGGTGCTGATGCTGGCCGGTGCCCTGGCGTTGATCTACGTGCAGGCGGCCCAGGGTTTACCGCATTCCGAAACCCTCTATCAGGCGTTCTTCAAGGCCTTCCTCACCCTCTCGGTGCTCGCCGCCGTGCTCGCCTGGTGGGTGGTACTGACCCGCGAAAGCCGCGGCGTGGCCCAGGAGGAGTCCGACCGCCAGACCTTGCTGTTGATGCAGGAAATCGACGCCCACAGCCTCACCGATCAAGCCCTGCAACAGGCCAAGGAAGCCTCGGAAGCGGCGAACGCGGCCAAGAGCCGCTACGTCACGGGGCTGTCCCACGAACTGCGCACGCCGCTCAACAGCATCCTCGGTTTCACCCAGATCCTGCAGCGTGACAGCGCCATGCCCGAACACCATCAGGACGCGCTGGCATCTATTTTGCGCAGCGGTTCGCACTTGGTGTCGCTGATCGACGGCTTACTCGACGTGGCCAAGATCGAAGCCGGCAAGCTGCGCCTGGAACTGACAGAAATCCCCTTCCCCGAACTGATCCACGACCTGGAGCAGATGTTCACGCCGCAGGCCGAGGACAAGGGCCTGCGCTTTCGCCTGGACTGTGTGGGCAAGATCCCGGCGGTGGTGCGTGGCGATGAAAAACGCGTGCGGCAGATCCTGATCAACCTGCTGGGCAACGCGGTGAATTTTACTGACAGCGGCGAGGTGTGCCTGCGAGTCAGCTACATGCGTGAAACCGCCAACTTTGAAATCATCGATACCGGCATCGGCATTGACCCGGGCCAGATCGAGCAGATTTTCCAGCCGTTCGAACGCGGCGACCTGATGCGCCAGGACAAGGGTGTAGGCCTGGGCCTGACCATCACGCGCATGCTCACGGCCTTGATGGGCGGCGAGTTGCGCGTCACCAGCGAACTCGACAAAGGCACCTGTTTCCAAGTGCGCCTGTTCCTGTCCCAGGTGCGCGCACCGCAAGCCGTGGTGCATGTGGAGCACGACATCATCGGTTATCAAGGCGAACGCCGGCGCATCCTGGTGGTGGACGACCATGTCGACCATCGCAAGGTGCTCAGCGGCATGCTCACACCGCTGGGGTTTGAAGTGATCCAGGCCAGCAACGGCCAGGACGCGATCCGCCAGGTCGCGCTGCTGGCGCCGGACCTGATCCTGATGGACCTGTCGATGCCGACCCTGGACGGCTATGAAACCAGCCGTTTGATCCGCCGCAACGCGCTGTCCACGGCACCGATCATCGTGATCTCCGCCAACGCCTTCACCGACGACCGCGAGCGCAGTATCGCTGCGGCCTGCAACGACTACCTGGCCAAGCCGGTGCGCACCCCGGAGCTGCTC
>NZ_JBARTQ010000709.1:0-17233 GCF_049645325.1 Pseudomonas sp.
CTTATGCTGCGAAGGCGGCACCGCGGTGCATCGCCAAGCAACCAAGCTCCTGCTTGTGATCTGCTTTTGCTTTCAACCACTCAGGTCGGCTTTCAGGCCGCCGTGCTGTAGACCTTGATCTTGATCCTGCTTGTGATCTTGATCTCAGGCGCCCCGTTAACCACGCTGGCCGAACGCAGGCTTTGGAGCGTGGGTAACCCGGCAGGACGCCGGGTTAGCCGCCCCGCGCCATGGATGGCGCGTGGCGGCGGCCCACGCTCCAAAGCCTGCGTGAGGGCACACCGAGCCACAGCGAGGTGCCGAGTGGAGGGGCAAGAGCGTTTTGCTTACTTTTGCGCTCCACCAAAAGTGAGCCGCTGTAAGAGCGGAACCCATAGAGGCCATCACCCAAAAAACGGATATGTACCCCAACCCTGCCCCCCGCAGGGCATCGCCGCAGCACTCAAAGGCTGTAGTAATAACCCCGACTCCGCAACGCAACAATCCGCGGCCGGCCATCCGGGTGTGGGCCGATCTTCTTGCGCAGGTTGCTGACGTGCATGTCCAAACTACGATCGTAAAGGGTCAGCTTGCGCCCCAGGGCGATCTGCGCCAGTTCCTGCTTGTCCAGCGGTTCGCCAGGCTGGCGCAACAAGGCTTCGAGCAAGCGGCTCTCGGAAACGGTGAGCGTGAATTCCTGCTCATCGATGCTGACCACCCCGCGCACCGGGCTGAAGCACAAGTCGCCCAGCTCAAGCTGCGTCGACACAGCCGCCGGGTGGCTGCGGCGCAACACGGCCCGCAGGCGAGCGGTGAGCTCGCGCGGGTCGCAGGGCTTGGCCAGGTAATCGTCGGCGCCCAACTCCAGGCCGAGGATGCGGTCCAGCGGCTCGCCACGGGCCGAGAGCATCAGCACCGGCAATTCCGGGTGGTCGTTGCGCAATTGCTTGAGCAGCTCAAGGCCACTGCCGTCGGGCAGCATCACGTCGAGCACCACCGCTGCCGGGGCGCTGTCGGCCAGGGCTTTGCGCGCGCTCAAGCCGTCGTGGCAGGCGCGCACCTGGAAACCTTCCTGGCTCAACCAACTGGTCAGCAGCTCACAGAGCTCCTGGTCATCATCTATCAGTAACAGCTCGCTCATGACTCACTCAATTTAGCCATTGTCGACGGCGACGGTGCCCACCGCTGGCGAAGATCCCGCACAGGAGGGCGATCAGTGCGACGGCCCCACCCGTGACAAACCACTGCTGTTGCTCAGTCAGCCAACGGGTCAAGGCGCCACCTTGTGTGTCTTTGAGTTGCTGGGCCAGGCGTTGGTTCTCCTGACGCAAGCGAATCAGTTGGGCGCTTTCGCGGGCAGTGTCGGCACTTTGCAGTTGCTTGTTCAGTTCTTCACGCAGCCGCTCGCTTTCTTTCAAGCGTTGCTGCAACTCGGTGATCTGGCTGCCGGCACTCAAGGACAGGGGCGTGGAACTGCCGGTGTTCGAGGGTTCTTCAGCGCGGGCCGTAGCCCCGATCGTTAACACTGCCAACAGACACAACTGACGTAAGCGCATCGGAACTCCTGATTCCACACGAATATTCAGAACGTTGTCGGCAGGTTACCGAGAATAATGAGCCATTAGGAGTGCGCCGAACGTAATAGGTTCGGCGCTCCGGGGGTCAAGGCAGGACTTGTTTGAACGGCTTGATCGCCACATCCGCGTAGACACCGGCGGCAATGTAGGGATCCGCCTTGGCCCAGGCCCGGGCGTCGGCCAGGGAGGCGAACTCGGCGACGATCAGGCTGCCGGTGAAACCGGCGTCGCCCGGGTCGTTGCTGTCGACCGCCGGGTTAGGGCCGGCCAGTACCAGTTGGCCTTCGGCTTGCAGCTGTTTCAGGCGTTCGAGATGGGCCGGGCGCACAGACAGGCGTTTTTCCAGCGAGTTGGCAACGTCGGTAGCAACAATGGCGTAGAGCATGTCAGTCCTCGGTTTTCGGCGTGGTAGGGGCGGTGTCATGCAGGTGGCGCGACAGGTAGATACCTTGGCCGATCAGGAACAATACGGTCATGCCCAGGCTGCCGAACACTTTGAAGTCGACCCAGTAGTCCTGGAAGGTAAAGGCCACGAACAGGTTGGCGGCGCCGCAGAACAGGAAAAACACGATCCAGGCCACGTTCAAACGTGTCCAGACCGGCTCCGGCAGGGTCAGCGCATGCCCCATGATGCGCTTGATCAGCAGACGATCACCGATGAAGTGGCTGCCGATAAAGACCAGGGCGAACAGCCAGTTCACCACCGGGGCTTTCCATTTGAGGAAGGTTTCGCTGTGAAAGGCCAGGGTCAGTCCGCCGAACACAAGGCAGGCGATCAGGGTCAGCCATTGGCTTTTTTCCAGCTTGCGCTGGGAGATGAAAATGGCGCCATAGACCACGATAGAGCTGACGATCAGCACGGCGGTGGCGCTGTAGATGCCCCCGAACGAGAGTTCGTGACCGGCGATATCGATGACCCTGGGGTCGAGTTTGGTAACGATGAAAAACAGCAACAGCGGGATGAAGTCGATGAATTGTTTCACAGTAAGAGCCAGAAGCTGGATGTGGCGGCATAATAACAAACATCCTTGGTAGCGAAAGCGCCAGCTGACTTGAGGTTACACACTCCCGTGAATGTTGATTTGCACTGCCACAGCACGGCCTCCGACGGCGCCCTGGCGCCTGCGGTACTGGTTGCGCGTGCGTTTGAAAAAGGCGTGCGAGTCCTGTCGTTGACCGACCACGACACCCTCGAAGGCCTTGATGAAGCCCGCGAAACCGCGCAGGCCCTGGGGATGCAACTGGTCAACGGCGTGGAATTGTCCTGCACCTGGGGCGGCGCCACCATTCATGTGCTCGGCTACGGGTTCGACCAAAAAGCGCCGGCGCTGATGGCAGCTATCGCTAATTTGCACGATGGTCGTTGGCTGCGGTCGGAAGAAATAAGCCGCAAGCTCGCCCTTAAAGGCATGCCCAATGCGCTCGACGGCGCCCGCGCCGTCCAGCAGGCGCTGGGTGACAGCGGCAATGCGCCGGCCCGGCCGCACTTTGCCGACTGGATGGTGCGTGAAGGTTTCGTCAAGGACCGCGCCGAAGCCTTTCGCAAGTGGCTGGGCGCCGGCAAGTTGGGCGACGTCAAGCAACACTGGCCGACCCTCGAAGACACCGTCGAGACCCTGCGGGCCTCCGGGGCCTGGGTCAGCCTGGCACATCCATGGCATTACGATTTCACCCGCAGCAAGCGCCGCAAGCTGATCTGCGACTATATTGGAGCGGGCGGCCACGCTATCGAAGTGGTCAACGGGCATCAACCCGCGGAACAAGTGGGCAGCCTGGCGATTCTTGCGCGCGAATTTGGTCTGCTGGTCAGCGCCGGCAGTGACTTTCATGGCCCAGGCGGCTGGTCCGAGATTGGCGAGTATCGCCAGGTCCCGGAAGATTTGCCGCTTTTGTGGGGGCGTTTCAAGCATGACCCCATTATTGCCACCGTCTGAACAGGTAGAACACGTGAGTCAATTCTTCCAGATTCATCCGGAAAACCCTCAAGCGCGCCTGATCAAACAGGCCGTGGAGATCATCCGCGCCGGCGGCGTGGTGATTTACCCAACCGATTCGTCCTACGCCATCGGTTGCCAGATCGGCGACAAGAGTGCGGTCGAGCGCGTAAGACGCCTGCGTGACCTGGATAAGAATCACAACTTTGCGCTGATCTGCAGCGACCTGTCCCAGCTGGGGCTGTTTGCCAAGGTCGACACTGGGACGTTCCGGCTGCTCAAGGCCCACACGCCGGGGCCGTACACCTTTATTCTGAACGCCACCCGTGAAGTGCCGCGGCTCTTGCTGCACCCGAAGAAACGCACCATCGGCCTGCGCGTGCCGGAGCACCCTATTGCGCTGGCGCTGCTGGCCGAGCTCGGTGAGCCGCTGATGAGTGTGTCGCTGATTCTGCCCGGTGAAACCGAGCCGCTGTACGACCCGTACGAAATGCGCCGCCTGCTGGAAAAACACGTCGATTTGATCATTGACGGCGGCTACGGCGGCAACAAGGCCTCCACCGTGATCAACCTGGCCGACGGCGAACCGGAAGTGGTGCGCGTGGGCTGCGGCGACCCGACGCCGTTTATGGTCGAGGCCTGAATGTCGGTCGTGGAAACCGTCGACAGCCAGGCCGGCGCCCAGCAAGAACTGCCATTCGCCATGGTCTACGGCCAGGCGGTCATGGAAATGCCGCTGGACTTGTACATCCCGCCGGACGCGCTGGAGGTCTTTCTTGAAGCCTTCGAAGGCCCGCTGGATTTGCTGCTGTACCTGATCCGCAAGCAGAACATCAACATCCTCGACATCCCCGTGGCGGAAATCACCCGTCAGTACATGGGCTATGTCGAGTTGATGCAGTCGGTGCGCCTGGAGTTGGCTGCCGAGTACCTGGTGATGGCCGCCATGCTCGCCGAGATCAAGTCGCGCATGTTGCTGCCACGTTCGGAGACGATCGAAGCCGAAGAGGACGACCCGCGCGCCGAACTGATCCGCCGCCTGCAAGAATACGAACGCTTCAAGGCCGCCGCAGAAGGCATTGATGGCCTGAGCCGCGTCGGTCGCGACGTGGTGGTGCCCAAGCTCGACGCGCCGGAAGCCCGGGCGCGCAAGCTGTTGCCGGATGTAAGCCTGGAAGAGTTGCTGATGTCGATGGCCGAGGTGCTGCGCCGGGGCGATATGTTCGAGCATCACCAGATCAGCCGCGAGGCGCTCTCGACCCGCGAACGCATGAGCGATGTGCTGGAACGCCTCAAGGGCGGCGGGTTTGTGCCGTTTGTCGAGTTGTTCACTAAAGAAGAAGGGCGCCTGGGGGTGGTGGTGACCTTTATGGCGATCCTCGAACTGGTCAAGGAATCCTTGGTCGAGCTGGTCCAGAATGAGCCTTTTGCGGCTATCCACGTGCGGGCGCGAGCCGAATAAAGAGCTGAATCGATGAATTTGACTGAACCCCGCGAACTGGCCCCGCTGCTGGAAGCCTTTCTCCTGGCCTCGGGTAAGCCGCAATCCCTTGAGCGCCTGTTCGAGCTTTTTGAAGAAGCCGAGCGCCCTGAGCCGCCGGTGTTCAAGAAGGCTTTGGAGATATTGCGCAAATCCTGCGACGGCCGTGCCTTTGAGCTGCGCGAGGTTGCGTCGGGTTATCGCCTGCAGATCCGTGAGAAATTTTCCCCGTGGGTCGGTCGCTTGTGGGAAGAACGCCCGCAGCGCTATTCACGGGCGATGCTGGAGACCATGGCGCTGATCGCCTATCGCCAGCCGATCACGCGGGGCGAAATCGAAGACGTGCGTGGCGTAGCGGTCAACAGCCACATCGTCAAGACCTTGCTGGAACGCGAGTGGATCCGCATCGTCGGTTACCGCGACGTGCCCGGCAAACCGGCAATGTTTGCTACCACCAAGGTGTTCCTCGACCACTTCAACCTGAAAAACCTCGACGACCTGCCGCCGCTCGCCGAACTGCGCGAAATGGAAACCGAGCCGGTGCTCGATTTCGACGATGCGCCCGTTCCGGCGAGCCTGCAGGAACTGGCCGACGCCACCGCCGAGCCGGAAGAACCGAAGGACGAAACCAGCTTCCATACCCTGTTGCTGGAGCTGGACGACATGGAGCAGGGGATCAAGACCGACTTCGACGACTTGCTGCGTGACGGTGCCGTGGAGCCTGAAACCCAGGTGAACGTTGAGGTCGAGCCTGCAGTCGACATTGAACCCGAGCTGGAACCGGAACCCGAGCCTGAGGAAGACATTCTTGGCGTCGCCGAAGCCCGCGAAAAGCTCCTGGCTGCCGTCGCCGCCCTCGAACAGCCACCGCTGAGCGATGAAGAAGACGAAGCCCGGGCCTTGGCTGAGGCGATCGAGGCCGAGCGGCGCGAGTTCGAAGACTGACCCGGCCGGTCAGGCGCTGCACACCCCTGTGGGAGCTGGCTTGCCTGAAATGCAGGCACCTCGGTGTTTCAGGCGCACCGCATTGAGGCCATCGCAGGCAAGCCAGCGCCCACCGAAAACCCGTTGCCTGGGAGGATTCAAATGAGTTCCACCAAAGACCCCTGTATCAGCATCTGCAAATTCACCGACGACATTTGTGTCGGCTGCGGCCGCAGCAAGCGCGAGATCCGCGCCTGGAAGAAGCTCGACAAGGTCGACAAGCGCACGGTGCTCGCCGAAGCCGAGCTACGCCTGCTGGCCTTGGGCGCCACCGGCCGGCGGAAAAGCAAATGAGCCAGCACTTATCGGCTAGTCTCTGATGCGCAACGCGCGTCATGCGCGTATGATTCGCGACCCTTTGGCGACGTATTCGCCCAAAGCCCCGCTTTCAACACTCTTCAGGCCACGCCTGAATCGACCCACCGGGAGGTGCTTAAGATGAACGACAAAGACCAGAACGACAGCCAGGAAATCGGCCCTGCAGGCGAAAAACTGCAAAAGGTGCTGGCGCGTATCGGCGTGGGCTCGCGCCGCGACGTCGAAGCCTGGATCACCCAGAAACGCATCAAGGTCAACGGCGTAGAAGCCACCCTAGGCCAGCGTGTCGACCTGCATGACGCAATCACCATTGATGGCAAGGTCATCAAGCGTGAAGAGGCCGCCGAATCGGTGCGCCGCGTGATCATGTACAACAAGCCCGACGGCGAGATCTGCACCCGTGACGACCCGGAAGGCCGTCCGACCGTGTTCGACAAGATGCCCAAGCCCAAAGAAGGCCGCTGGATCAACATCGGCCGTCTCGACATCAACACCACTGGCTTGCTGATGTTCACCACCGACGGTGAGCTGGCCAACCGTTTGATGCACCCCTCTTACGAGATGGACCGTGAATACGCCGTGCGCGTACGCGGTGAAGTCGATGACGAGATGATCGAGCGCCTGAAAGCGGGCGTCGTGCTCGAAGACGGCCCGGCCAAGTTCACCGACATCAAGCAGGCGCCAGGCGGCGAAGGTTTCAACCATTGGTACCACTGCGTGGTGATGGAAGGCCGTAACCGTGAAGTGCGTCGCCTGTGGGAATCCCAGGGCCTGGTGGTCAGCCGCCTGAAGCGCGTGCGTTTTGGCCCGGTGTTCCTGAACTCCGACCTGCCGATGGGCCGCTGGCGCGAAATGAGCCAGTACGAAGTCGACATCCTCAGTGCCGAAGTCGGCCTGACGCCGGTCGCGATGCCGCAGATGAACGCCAAGAGCAAAGACAAGCTTGAGCGCATGCAGCGTAAATCGTCGCGTCCTGTGGCGCGTACCGAGCGTGTTGCTCGCACCTTGCGTCCGGCGTTGAATGCACCGGCCACCGGCGGTCGTATCTCCCGTGAGCCGCACATTGAAGGCGAGCGCCGCCCAACTGCACCATCGCGTCAGGAAGGCGAGCGTGCACCCCGCACGCCGCGCCCAGCTCGTGGTGAAGCGCCCACCGGCGGTCGCGGCAACCGTGGCGAAGGCCGTGGTGCTCCGGCATCCGACCGTCCAGCCGACAACGCCAGCACCAAGCGCCCAGCCAAGCCCGCGCCGAAAAAGCGCGTAGGCCCGAAACTGGTAGCGGATGAGCCGTCGGGCAAGCGCCGTGGCGCTCCGGCCGGTTCCGGCCAGCGTCCTGGTTTTGGTCGCAAGAAGCCGCAGTGATTTAATCGCTGTATAAAAAAACGCCAACCCTCGGGTTGGCGTTTTTTTTGGCTTTCAACGTGGAATGCAATCAACTGAAGTGAGAGGCTTGTGTGGGAGCTGGCTTGCCTGCGATAGCATCCCTGCGGTTGCCAGGTAAACCGAGGTGTCTGCATCGCAGGCAAGCCAGCTCCCACAGTGGATCTCTATCATTTCAAAGGCCGATGTTCAGAACGCAAACCTGCCATCAAACACCGGCTTGTCATCCAGCGCCAATACCCCGCTGGCAAAGATCAGATCCAGGTGATGGCTGCCTTTCTGCCCGCCGCCCAGGCCCAGGTGCAAGCCGCAATGGCGCTCCTCGAACCCGGCATTGCGCGCGTACAAATCCTTCACCCCTTCATTGGTGCCAATGCCCAATTCCTCTACGCGGCGGTTGGACGGGTTGGCATTCAGGTATTTGTTGAAATCATCCGCAAGCCCCGGCACGTCGCTGGCCACGCTGCAAACAGTCGAGTTCTCGATCCACAGTTCCAGCGGCGATTGCAGCACGCCGTACTTGCGCGCAAAGGGGATAGTGCTGAGAAAGGTGCCGACAAAGCGCACCTGGCCATTGATGGCCTCGCTGTGGGTCGCAATCTCGCCGGGCGCCAGGTCGTGGTTGCCGACGCCGTTGATATTGGTCCACTTCTTGATGCTGCTCATCGGCGCTTCAAGGCGTGAGCCGTGTTTGTCGGTGAAGCTCAGCACATTGGCCTGGGACATGCGCCGGATCAGCGTGGCGTTGAGGTCGGCGATGCGCTGCGGCTCGACACTGAAGGTGTCGTAGAAATAGTCGCCGTAATCCTTGAACAACAGGGATTTCTTCCAGTGCTCAGCCATCACGCCTTGCAGGGCGCGGATAAAGTCCGGGCCTTCGGCGCGTGGGTTGGGCAATGTCGAGGAGTCGTAGAGAAACAAGTACAGGTCACTGGCCTCGATGGCGTGGGCCAGGGTTTCGCTGGGCGTCAGGTCCAGGCGCTGCAGCTGAAAGTTGAAGCGGGCAGCACTGCCGTGGGTAATCGCCTGGGCGATGGCGTCGTAGCGCTCGGTGTGGCCCAGCAATACGGTGGGGCGGCTCAGGCCGTGGAGGGCCGGGTGATGCGCGAGGTAGTAAAGAAAGTGTTCGACGGCGCGGGCCTTGTCCATGACGGGTGTCCTTCTGTGCCTTGGGTAAGGAGGCAGATGCAGTGCACTGCATCTGCCAGGTGCCTGCCGGGTATTAGAAAGGCCACATCGCGGTGCCGAAAGGCACAACGGCATCGGCTTGCATCATTTCAACGGCGGCCTCATGGGTCGGCGCTTCAAACCAATCGTCGAGTTGCAGTTCGGTTTCCAGGTCGTTTTCCAGTGCTTGCATGGTGTATCTCCTAGAGGACGGTGTTTGAGAACGGCTTGCCAGCGGGCTTCGCTGGGCAAGTGACAGAACCTAGGAGAGAGTGTTTCCAAATGCAAAATATTTATTGACACGGTTTCATTTGGATTTTTTCTTCTGTTTTTTCGCGGTACTTTTTTATTTAGAGAAAACAAAGCAATAGGGAGGCTAATTCGTCGGAAATTTCGTACTGACATTTTTCCGTTTTATGTGGGATCTGTATCGGCTGTAACGCTTATTTTCCGTGCTGTAACGATTAATTTACGAGAAAGTCTCCACAGTGTTGAGCGGCCCAGCGCTGTAAGGAATGCCTGACAGATTGTCGCGGGCGCTCTGCGGCGGCCTCATGAAGCGGTCGAGCGGTGTACAATGCGCCGCGTTTTACTGTGACCCCCTTGCGTACCCACGCAAAAGGCCAAGACCCAGGGTTTACCGACCCTGATCACTCCGCCCTGCCACGAGCCGGACGGGTTCGATTTCGTCACAGATAAAAACAAACAGGTGACGCATGACCATTAGAACGACGCTGTATTCCTGGTGCCTGCGCTGGGGTTTGAGCGGCGCTGCTTGAGTCGATATTCACGGCAGCAACGTGCATTCAACATCATCAAACCTTGCGTGAGACCCTTTTCATGAGTGGACCCCATTCCTCTTCAGGCGAGCTGAAACGCGGCCTGAAAAATCGGCATATCCAGTTGATCGCCCTCGGCGGCGCCATCGGCACCGGCCTGTTCCTGGGCTCGGCCGGAGTGCTCAAATCCGCCGGCCCGTCGATGATCCTGGGCTATGCGATCTGCGGCTTTATCGCGTTCATGATCATGCGCCAGCTCGGCGAAATGATCGTCGAAGAGCCGGTTGCCGGCTCGTTCAGCCATTTTGCCCACAAGTACTGGGGCGGTTTCGCCGGCTTCCTGTCGGGCTGGAACTGCTGGATCCTGTACATTCTGGTGGGCATGTCGGAGCTGACGGCTGTCGGCAAATACGTGCACTACTGGTGGCCGGAGATCCCGACCTGGGTCTCGGCGGCGGCGTTTTTCGTACTGATCAACCTGATTAACCTGGCCAACGTCAAAGTCTTCGGTGAAGCTGAATTCTGGTTCGCCATCATCAAGGTGGTGGCCATCGTCGGCATGATCGCACTGGGCAGCTATTTGCTGGTCAGTGGCAGCGGCGGCCCGCAAGCCTCGGTGAGCAACCTGTGGGACCACGGCGGGTTCTTCCCTCACGGGGTGAGTGGTCTGGTGATGGCCATGGCGATCATCATGTTCTCCTTCGGCGGCCTGGAAATGCTCGGCTTTACAGCTGCCGAGGCCGACCAGCCTCGCACGGTGATCCCGAAAGCGATTAACCAGGTGATCTACCGCATCCTGATTTTCTACATCGGCGCATTGGTGGTGTTGTTATCGTTGACGCCGTGGGACAGCCTGCTGGCAACCCTCAATGCGTCCGGCGATGCCTACAGCGGTAGCCCGTTCGTTCAGGTGTTCTCGATGCTGGGCAGTAACACCGCTGCGCACATCCTCAACTTCGTGGTACTGACTGCGGCGTTGTCGGTGTACAACAGCGGCACCTACTGCAACAGCCGCATGCTGCTGGGCATGGCCGAGCAGGGTGACGCGCCCAAAGCGTTGGCGAAGATCGACAAGCGCGGCGTTCCGGTGCGCTCGATCCTGGCGTCGGCGGCGGTCACCCTGGTGGCCGTGCTGATGAACTACTTCATCCCGCAACACGCCTTGGAACTGCTGATGTCCCTGGTGGTGGCCACCTTGGTGATCAACTGGGCGATGATCAGTTTCTCGCACTTCAAGTTCCGCCAGCACATGAACCGCACCGGCCAGGTGCCGTTGTTCAAAGCGCTGTGGTACCCGTATGGCAACTACATCTGCCTGGCGTTCGTGGCGTTTATCCTGGTGATCATGTTGATGATCCCGGGGATTCAGCTGTCGGTGTACGCGATCCCGGTGTGGGTGGCGTTCATGGGGCTGTGTTACTGGATCAAGAACAAGCGCAGTGCCGAAGCGGCGCTGATCACGGCGAGTGCGGCGTTGAAGTAAGCGGTTTCGTAGACCGAAAGCCCGGCGATTTGCCGGGTTTTTTGTGGGCGCTGACGGAGTAGACTCGCCCCTCGTTTTCCATCGACCCTTGCCTGGAGGCCTCATGCAGCACACCGATATCGACGGCGGCACCTTGCAGCGTGACGCGCTGGAAGACTTGATCGACCAGCACAGCGGGCCGTTGCGTTTGGTTGGCGTTGACCTGAGTGGGGCCGACTTGTCGCGGATGGTGCTGGACCACTGGGTGTTCGAGCGCTGCATACTGGTCCAGACCTCGTTGCTCGGCTCGCGCCTGGAAGGCACGCAGTGGAAAAGTTGCCGGGCCGGTCACGCCATCTTCGAAGCGGCGAACCTGTTGGAGGCGCAGTTCAACAGTTGCGACCTGAACAACACGCGCTGGCAGCGCAGCAAGCTCTCTCAGGCGAGCTTTGAGCACTGCAAGCTGACCGGCGCCAACTTTACCCATTGCGCGTCGCTGGGGCTGAGCTTCAGTGAAACCCGGCTCAACAGCGCGTTTTTGTCCGGGCTGTCGTTTGCCCGGACTGTGCTGAATAACCTGGACTTTTCCGACAGCGATTTGTCGGATGCCGACTTTCGCAAGGCTGAACTGATCGAGTGCAGCCTTGCCCATGCTCGCATCAATGGCGCCAATTTCGCCGGGGCCGACCTGCGGGGCGCGGATTTGAGCGGCTTTCGCCTCAATGATGCCAAACTGTTCAAAGGCGCCGTGATTTCCAAAGCCCAGGCGTCGATGTTGTTGTCCGAGTTGGGCTTGTCCGTTGCTTAAGGTTTTTGATTGATGCTGGTAATTTCCAACACGGTGCACCTGCCCGACGCCGAGATCGAGCTGACCGCCATTCGCGCCCAGGGCGCGGGTGGGCAGAACGTCAACAAGGTGTCGAGCGCGGTGCACCTGCGCTTTGATATTCCGGCGTCGTCGCTGCCGGACTTCTACAAGGAACGGCTGCTGGCGCTGCGTGATAGCCGCATCACCAGTGAAGGCGTGCTGGTGCTCAAGGCCCAGTCATACCGGACCCAGGAACAGAACCGCGCGGATGCGTTGGAGCGCCTGGTGGAGCTGATTCTCAGCGCCACCAAGGTCGAGAAGAAGCGCCGTCCGACCAAGCCCACGCTGGGTTCGAAAAAGCGTCGCCTGGAATCCAAGACCAAGCGCGGCAGCATCAAGGCTGGGCGCGGCAAGGTCGACTTTTAAGCATCGCGAGCCTCGCGGGCCTTGGGCGCTTGGCGGTAGAGGTACACGCTCAACAGCAAGCCACCGGCGGCAGCGAGGGCGGCGAACAGGAAGATCGAGGCAAAGCCGAAGCCTGCCGCCACCGCTCCGGCCAGCGGGCCGGTAATGCCCAATGACAAGTCGATAAACAGCGAATACGCCCCCACCGCCGAACCGCGGCTGGAGGCCGGCACCAGGTTGACCGCTTCCACGCCCAGCGCCGGGAACACCAGGGAAAAACCAAACCCGCTTAAGGCAGCACCGGCCAGCGCCAAGTGCGCATCCGGCGCGAGCCACAGCAACAGCAGGCCGAGGATTTCCACCGACAGGCAGGCAATCGCTACGCGAAAGCCGCCGATACGATTGATCAAATTGCCGAACAGCAGCCGCGCGCCGATAAAACTGGCACCGAACAGGCTCAGGGCCCACACCGCGTTGTCCCAGTGTTGGGTGGTGTAATACAGGGTGATAAAAGTGGCGATGGTGCCAAACCCGATCGAGCCCAGCGCCAGCGCGCAACCGTGCGGCAATACCCGGCCCAGCACGTTCATGAACGGCAGGCGCACGCCGACCACAATCGGTGCGGGTTCTTTGTTCCAGGCCAACAGCAAGCCGACGGCTGCCAGCAAAATAATGCTGACACCCATGCTCCACAGCCCGAGATGGCTGACCAACACGACCCCCAGCGGCGCGCCGACGGCCAGCGCGCCATAGCTGGCAATGCCGTTCCAGGAAATCACCTTGGCCGTATTCGCCGCGCCGACCCGGCCGATGCCCCAGCCAATGGCACCCGAGCCGACCAGGCTTTCAGCGCTGCCCAACACCAGCCGGCCGATCAGCAAGCTGGTCAGGCTGAAGGCCGGCAGGCTGGAAAACCACGCCGCCAACAGCATGAACACGCCACTCAAGCCGCAGCCCACCAAGCCGATCAACACCGCGCGTTTGCTGCCCAGGTTGTCGATGATTTTGCCGGCGTACGGTCGGCTCAGCAGGGTAGCCAGGTACTGCACGCTGATCACCAGGCCTGCGATGACCGCGCCATAACCGAGCTGGCTATGGACGTAGCCCGGCAATACGGCCAGGGGAATGCCGATATTGAGGTAACCGATGAAGGTGAACAGCACGATGGAAACAACTTGCAGCGTGACCGCCATGGGGCGCTGGGTATCTGGCATGGGAGAGGTCCACTGTCGCAGCAGGTAAAGATAGGCTGCTAATGATACCGGTGCTTTGGCTTGCGCAGGGCGGCAAAACGCAAAAACATCCGATCAAAATGACGTCAGGGCTGGGACGGGGTCAGCAACTGTGTGGTGACCAAGGCGGCCAGCGCATTTTCCTGGGTACCGAAGCGCTTGAGCAGCACGGCCTGCTTTTCTGCACTGAGGCGGTTCCAGACGTCGATCATCTGCAGGGCAGTGTCGAGTACGGCGGCGTCCGGGGAATTCGGGAGGGTATCGGTCATGGCGGGTATCTCGGGTGATTCAGGCAGTGTGGAAAGCGCTTGAAGGGGCGCTTTCCACACGGTCTGGTACGGCGTCAGTCCTGGCTTTTGCTGTCGACTGGTTTTGCTTCTTTGGCCTCAGGCTGCTTGTCGCTGGCCTGCTGCGGTGTTGGCTGCTCAGTAGGGTGCAGGCTTGGGAAGGGGAGATTAGGTATCTCGTGCATCGTCGTCGCTCCTCGCAAGGTCTGTTTTTTCAATCGCAGGTGATTCCGCGCTCTCAAAAAGCCTTGGCAGGATACAGCACTGAAAATGACAAAAAGAATTTTATGTCGACGTATGTACGAATTTTCATGCTTTAAACGCAAGTGACAAGACGTCACAGGTTAAAACGGCACCTTGCCCAAGATCATGTCGCGGTACATCACAAAATCCCCGAGCAAGCTGTAGAACGGGTGTTGAAACGTAGCGGGGCGGTTCTTTTCGTAGAAAAAATGGCCAATCCAGGCAAAGCTGTAGCCGGCAATCGGCACGGCCAGCAGCAAACCCAATGAACCTCGGCCGATGGCGTAGGCCAGAATGCCAATCACCAAGGTGGTGCCGATAAAATGCAGGCGCCGGCAAGTGCTGTTGCCATGCTCAGTCAGGTAGTACGGGTAGAACTCGGCGAAGCTGTTGAATTGTTTGACGTTTTCCACGGTAGCCGGCCCTTTGTTTGTTGTGCCGCCCAACAGATGTTCGGCGGGGAGCTTATTTGAGTCTAGAGTGATCAGTGGTAACAGCCAGTGACAATAGATGCCACTTTAGTATCCTTGGCTTCCTGGCTGCCGTTTAAGCCTGCTTATTTAAGAAGACGCCATGAGCGAACGAACAACTTCTGCAAGCTGGGCGATGGGCATCGTCAAGGCGTTGGAAATGGACGGCCTGGACTGCCGTGCGCTGTTCAAGCAGCTGGGCCTGGACTACGCCGCCCTCAGTGATCCTGATGCGCGCTTTCCGCAAGACTCCATGACCCGGCTGTGGCAGCGAGCGGTGGAGCTGTCGGGCAACCCGGCGATCGGCCTGAACATGGGCAAGGTGGTACGCCCGGCGTCGTTTCATGTGGCCGGTTATGCGTTGATGTCCAGTAACACCTTGGCCGAGGGGTTTATGCGCCTGGTGCGCTACCAGCGGATCATCGCCGAAAGCGCCGACCTGAGTTTCCGCCTGTTACCCGAAGGCTATGCGCTGATCCTGACCGTACACGGCGATCACTTGCCGCCTACCCGACAAAGCGCTGAAGCCTCGCTGGCGAGTGCCCTGGCACTGTGCGGCTGGCTGACAGGCCGTACGCTGCAACCGCGCAAAGTCGTGTTGCAAGGCGACCAGCCGGCCGACCTGACCCCGTATAAACAAGCCTTCCATGCGCCGCTGGAGTTCAACGCGCCCTATGACGCGTTGATTTTTGAGCGGGCCGACATGGACGCACCGCTGCCCACGGCCAACGAGGCCATGGCGCTGTTGCATGATCGGTTCGCCGGCGAGTACCTGGCGCGGTTCTCTGAAAGCCGCGTGACCCACAAGGCCCGCCAAGTGCTGTGCCGCTTGTTGCCCCAGGGCGAACCCAAGCGCGAAGTGGTGGCCCAGACCCTGCACTTGTCCCAGCGCACCTTGCAGCGGCGTTTGCAGGAAGAGGGCACCAGTTTCCAGACCCTGCTTGACGACACGCGCCGTGAACTGGCTGAGCAGTACCTGGCACAGCCGAGCATGACCTTGCTGGAAATTGCCTACCTGTTGGGTTTTGCCGACCCGAGCAACTTCTTCCGCGCGTTTCGCCGCTGGTTCGATGCCACGCCGGGCGAATACCGGACGCGGCTGCTGCAAGCACCGACGGTCAGTGACGCCAAAACGCCGGAATGCACAGAACAAAGACTGTAATGATTTCCAGCCGGCCCAGCAGCATGCCGAACGACAAGATCCACTTGGCGGCGTCCGGCAAGCTGGCGAAGTTGCCGGCGGGGCCGATAGTCTCGCCCAGGCCCGGGCCGACGCCAGACACCGTGCTGGCGGCGCCGGTCAACGCGGTCATCCAGTCCAGCCCCAGCAACGACAGGGCCAAAGCAATTGCACAGATGGTGATGGCGAAGAAAAACGAGAAGGTCAGAATCGAACGCACGATCTCTTCGTCGAGGCGGTGGCCGTTGTATTTCTGCTTGATCACCGCGCGCGGGTGAATCAGCTGGTTCAAGTTGGCCTTGAGCAGGATATAGGCGACCTGGAAGCGAAAAATCTTGATCCCGCCCGCTGTGGAGCCTGAGCACCCACCGACAAAGCCCAGGTAGAAGAACAGCATCAGTGAGAAATTGCCCCAGATGCTGTAGTCCCCCAATGCAAAACCGGTGGTGGTCACCACTGAGGTGACGTTCACCGCCACATGGCGCAGCGCGTCGAGCCACGGCAGATTGGTGGTCCACCAATACCAGGTGCCGAGCACCAGCCACGTCACGACCAACAAACCGAGCAAGCCTTGCACCTGCTGATCCTTGATCAACGCCCGACGGTTGCCGCGCAAGGTGGCCACGTACAAGGTGAACGGCAAGCTGCCGAGGATCATTACCACCACCGCCACCCAATGCACCGCCGGTTGTTTCCAGTGGGCCAGGGATTCGTCAGAAGTGGAGAAACCGCCGGTGGAAATCGCCGACATCGCGTGGTTGATCGCATCGAACAAGCCCATCCCGGCCCACCAGAACGCCAGGCTGCCGAGGATGGTGATGCCCACATACGCCGCCACGATCAGGCGCGCCACCATGTGCGAACGCGGCATGACTTTTTCAGAACGGTCTGAAGATTCGGTCTGGAACAGGCGCATGCCGCCGATGCGCAGCAGTGGCAGGATCGCCACCGCCATGCCGATAAAGCCGATGCCGCCGAGCCAGTGCAGCAATGAGCGCCAGATCAGAATGCCCGGGGACATGCTGTCCAGCCCGCTCAACACGGTGGAACCGGTGGCGGTGATGCCGGACATGCTTTCGAAAAACGAATCGGTGTAGCTGATGTGCTGGGTCAGCAAAAACGGCAGGGCGGCGAAGATGCACACCACGACCCAACTGCTCACTGTCAGCAGGTACATGTCCCGGGGGCGCAGGTGCACGTGTTCGGGGCGGCCGGGGATGACCAGGGCGAGGCCGGCGAGAAAAGTGATCATGCTGGCCCACAGGAACGAGGGGAGGTCGCTGGTGCGTTCGAAGATCACCAGGGTGGCCATCGGGACGACCATGGCGATTGCTAGGGTGATCAGGAAGATGCCGATGATGAAACCGATGATGCGTAGGGTCGGCAACGCCATTGAGTGTGCTCGGGTGGTCGGGGTGAGGCGCCATTCTACCTGTGGTGGGGGGTGTGTAAACCTGGGGGGCTGCTCTGGGGGGGATATCCGTTATTTGGGTGAGGGCGGCTATTGGTTCCGCCCTTACGGCGGCTCACTTTTGATAGAGCGCAAAA
>NZ_JBARTQ010000710.1:0-3344 GCF_049645325.1 Pseudomonas sp.
TTTTGCGCTCCACCAAAAGTGACCCGCTGTAAGAGCGGAACCAATAGACGCCATCCCCCAAATAACGGATATGCCCCCGACCCAACCCAACCCAAATCATCAGCGCGCCAAGGACTCAGCCGGCGCCACCACATCCCCGCCAATCACCACCGCCTCATCATCCAGATACACATCACAATGGCGCAGCGGAATATCCATATGGCAAGGCGTCTTCCGCGTCCCGCCCACCTCAGTATTGGGCCCGGTAGAAAACAGGAAGTTGCCATAAAACGCCCGCGCGTCCATGCACATCCCGTCGTTCTTGTCGTGCAACCCCATCGCAGTCCACTGCGCCCGCGGCTGCAAGCCCCAGCCAATATGAGAAATGCCATACACCTCAGGATCATTGAAATACTTCATGTAATCCCGCAAATACTCCGCCTCAAACCCACCGTGAATTTTGGTGATAAACCCCTTCTCGATTTCCAGGGTGATCTTCTCGCGCGTATAGGTCTTGAACGGCAACAGAATGTCGCCAACATCCAGCACCAACACCCCCTCGGCTGTCTCTTCATTGGGCCAGGAAAACAGGAAACCGCTCGGCCAATGGTCCCAGCGGCCCGGCTCATCGGCAAAACCGTATTCGGTCACCGACGGGTATTGCCCCAAGGCCGCGCGAAAATCACTGCCGGCGCGGGATTTGACATGGATCGAACGCGCCTTCTTCAGCAACTGCTCGGCCGCCAATACACGCACCTTGTCTTCTTCAGTCGGCAGCATCCGCGCCAGCACTTCCGGCGGCTCCACGGCCAGCAAGATACGCGTGCCGGTCTTGAGGATCTGCTCCTGCTCCGGCGAATGCAGCAGCATCATCGTGTCGACAACCAGGTCGGCCGCTTCCAGGGCGCGCTGGGCCGCGATATTGCCGGTCAACGCGGTGTCGCCACAGTAGGCGGTCATGTCATTGCCCATGGCCTTGGGATGGTTGAACGACGGCAACTCCACCGCATACACCTTGGCGCCCAGGCGCTGCGCCGCGTCCATCGCGGCGCGCACGGTACGCGGGTCGGAATAATGGCTCTTGAGCACGGCGACGCTCTGGGTCGGGTCGACCTTCGACAGCTTCAGCACGTGTTCAAACATCTGGGTCAGTTCGCAATCGCTTACCGGCATTTTCCTGTCTCCTGTGGGGCTGCACCACGTTCAAGCACCGCGCTTCACGCTGGTGCATTTTTATAGCGTATACGCCAATTACTGACGATAAGACCTGAATTGCAGACGGACTGCAAGCGTCGAGCCAAAACGTTACTTATCGACACAGGCCTAGTATTTACTGGATACAAAGCGTTACACGGGATAAATATGGCCAAAAAATAAATTTATAAGCGCAGGCTTTCCATTTTAAAAAATGAGCGTATACACTTTAAAAACGGTGCGGACAGACGCCGCTGAAAATCAATAACGAGAGAGGATTACGCCCCATGGGAAGCACTCAAAAAATCGCCATCGTCGGCGCCGGCCTTGGCGGCGCCGCTGCCGCCACCCTGTTGCAGCAAGCCGGGTTCGACGTCGATATCTACGAGCAGGCACCGGAATTTTCCCGTCTGGGCGCGGGGATCCACATGGGCCCCAATATCATGAAAATCTTCCGCCGCATGGGCATTGAAAAGCAGCTGGACCTGATGGGCTCGCACCCCGAGCATTGGTTCAGCCGTTGCGGCGAAAGCGGCGATTACCTCTCGCGCATCCCGCTCACCGGCTACGGCGCGTCCTACATCACCGTGCACCGTGGCGACCTGCACGCCCTGCAGATGTCGACCCTCAAGCCCGGCACCCTGCATTTCAACAAGCGCCTGGAAACCCTCGAAGAAACCGACACCCAGGTGCGCCTGACCTTTGCCGACGGCGAAGTGACTTACGCCGACATCGTGATCGGCGCCGACGGCATCAATTCGAAGATCCGCGAAGAACTGCTGGGCGTGGAAAAACCGCTGTACAGCGGCTGGGTCGCGCACCGCGCACTGATCCGTGGCGACCAGTTGGCCAAGTACGACCTCACGTTCGAAGACTGCATCAAGTGGTGGACCGAGGACCGCCACATGATGGTCTACTACACCACCGGCAAGCGCGACGAGTACTACTACGTGACCGGCGTACCCCACGCCGAATGGGACTTCCAGGGCGCGTTCGTCGACAGCAGCCGCGACGAAATGTTCGACGCCTTCAAGGGCTACCACCCCACCGTCCAGGCGCTGATCGAGTCCACCGAAAGCGTGACCAAATGGCCGTTGCGCAACCGTAACCCGCTGCCGCTGTGGAGCCGTGGTCGCCTGGTATTGCTCGGCGACGCCTGCCACCCGATGAAACCGCACATGGCCCAGGGCGCCGGCATGGCCATCGAAGACGCCGCCATGCTGACCCGCTGCCTGCAGGAAACCGGGATCAGCGACTACCGCACCGCGTTCGAACTCTACGAAGCCAATCGCAAGGAACGCGCCTCCCGCGTCCAGGCGGTGTCCAACGCCAACACCTGGTTGCGCACCCAGGAAGACCCGGACTGGGTCTACGGGTATGACCTGTACGCCCAAACACTCAAGTCGGGGGTGGCTGCGTGAGCACCTTTCTCTACGGCGGCAACGTCCAGGCCAATGGCATTCGCCAGCACTACCTGCGCTACGGCGGCAAAGGCCCGGCGCTGATCTTGATCCCCGGCATCACCAGCCCGGCGATTACCTGGGGGTTTGTCGCCGAGCGCCTGGGCGAGCAGTTCGACACCTACGTGCTGGATGTGCGCGGTCGCGGCCTGTCTTCAACCGGCCCCGAGCTGGATTACAGCGCGGACACCTGCGCCGACGACATTGGTGCATTGGCCGACGCGCTGAACCTGCACAGTTACCACTTGGTCGGCCACTCCATGGGGGCGCGGTTTGCCGTGCGCAGCGCCGTCAAGCATCCCCAGGGCGTCAACCGCGTGGTGCTGATCGACCCGCCGGTGTCCGGGCCGGGCCGTCGCGAATACCCGAGCAAGCTGCCGTGGTACGTCGATTCGATCCGCCAATCGCTGATCGGCATGGACGCGGAGGCGATGCGCGCCTTCTGTGCCACCTGGACCGACGAGCAACTGCAATTGCGCGCCGAATGGCTGCACACCTGCTACGAACCGGCCATTGTGCGCGCCTTCAATGACTTCCACACGGTCGACTTCCACCAGGACCTGCCCCGGCTCAAGGCCCCTGCCCTGTTGATGGTGGCCGGGCGTGGCGGTGTGATCCTCGATGAAGACGTCGCCGAAATCCAAAACCTGCAACCGAGCATCAAGGTCGCACGCGTTGCAAACGCCGGGCACATGATTCCCTGGGATGACC
>NZ_JBARTQ010000711.1:0-5330 GCF_049645325.1 Pseudomonas sp.
GAATCTGGAACATTGTGCGCCGCGCCGTCAGGGATGTGCCGGGATTCGAGGTGACGACAGAGCTCGTACTCGGGACGTTCTCATTTGCCAAGTACCTGATGTGGCAAGATTTGGCGGCGCGTTCGGATCAGCTGCTCAAGAGCTCGATGGTCAAACACCTTCTGGAGCGCAGTCTTGGCGGTGACGGTTACGCCACCACCGGAGAGTTTCCAGAACCCCAAGAGTTGGACCGAAAGATCAATCCGGCAAATCTGTTTACACCGCTGCCGGCCGACTCATCTCAGTTGGCTGCCGTGGTTGCTTCCTCCAGTGGTTGTGATTTTGTACTCGACGGCCCGCCGGGAACCGGCAAGTCCCAAACCATCGCCAATATGATTGCCCACAACCTGGCGTTGGGACGCCGAGTGTTATTTGTCGCCGAAAAGATGGCAGCGCTGGATGTGGTGTATCGACGACTTGAAGAGAAGGGGCTGGGCGAGTTTTGTCTCGAACTTCACTCCAGCAAGACCTCCAAGGTTGAAGTGCTCAAGCAGCTTGAGCGTGCCTGGGACGTGCGTGATGCGCTGAGTGCAGATGAGTGGGCTGCTGAAACTGCAAAACTTCAAAAGCTGCGCAACCGCCTCAACCAGATTGTCGAGCTGCTCCATCGACGCTCGCCCAACGGTTTGTCGGTGCACCAGGCCATCGGGCGAGTAGTACGGGACTGGAGCGAGGCATTGCCGCGTCTTGCCTGGCCAGCTGGAACTATTCACGACGCAGATACTTATTCGACGATGAAAGACCTGGCACGACGCCTTGATCTGAATGGCCAGGCTGCGCGTGAGCTTTCACACGAGTTTGCGCTGATGGCGCCCAAAGACTGGTCGAACGGATGGCAAGAGACGATTGTTGCTGCCGCACACGAAATGCCAGGCAAAATCGAAAGACTCAACGTTGCCAGTGCCAACCTTCTTAAGTCCACGAGCCTGCCGCTCGCCGTAGAGAATGCCGAGGATTTCGACCAGCTTGAACGGTTTGTCACATTGCTGATTGACGCCCATGGCATCGACCTTTCATTTGTCTTTACGCTAAATGTCAGCGCCAAGATCAGTTCGGCAAAAAAAGCGGTGCAACTTCTGGAGGATTATCGGGCGATCGAAAGTTCGCTCTCAGTACGTTACACAGAAGGCGCCTGTCGCACGCTCGATCTTGCCACTTTCCAGGGCGAATGGAGTCGGGCTAAGGAAAAGCTCTGGTTCTTCGCAACGCTGGGCAAGAAAAAAGTTGCGAAGCAACTGGCTACTGCGGGTGGTACGGCAGGACTGCCCAATGTCGAGGTTGATCTGCTCAAACTCAGTCAAATGCAAATCTTGCTAACCGCTTTGGAGGATGTGTCGTCCGATTTGACTGCGGTGCCTGGGTGGAACGCATTGTCCAGTGATGGCACTGCCATGATAGCCGCCTGTGAGCTGGGTGAACGCTTGAGGGCAATGATCAGTGCAAGCGCGCAGTCACCGGAACATCTTATTTCCTTGCGCGAGGCGGCTGAAAAACTGGTTGTGAAAGCCAATGAGTTATTGGGCGCGGGTGGTTTTATTTCGTCGGCGCTGCATGTGCTCAAGGATGCGCTCAGTGACTTCAATCAAGCGACCCAGCGGTTCTACGGGCTTTGTAATCGCCCCTACGAAGCCAAATTGTCCATTGAAGCACTGTCTGATGTTTCCGGCGCGATCACTCGGCAATCTTCGAAGCTGAAGGCTTGGTGCGACTGGTGTCGAGTTAGGGATGAGGCTTTGGCCCTAGGCCTGAAACCCCTTTGCGATGCAATGGTGGCAAAAGCATTACCCGA
The DNA here is from genome assembly GCF_049645325.1 of Pseudomonas sp. Taxonomy (GTDB): domain Bacteria; phylum Pseudomonadota; class Gammaproteobacteria; order Pseudomonadales; family Pseudomonadaceae; genus Aquipseudomonas. Next base: position 1,829 of record NZ_JBARTQ010000711.1, read on the forward strand.
AGGCGGCACGGTAGGTGTGTTCGAAACAGTCTATGCGCGTTGGTTTGCGACCTGGGCCATTGATTCGGAGCCACTGTTGCGTAACTTCGTACCGGTGGAGCACAGCAGCGATATCGAGGCGTTTGTACGCCTGGATGACGAGTTATCCAAGCTCACCGTGCGTTACATCCGCGCTAAACTTTGTGGTCTGATTCCAGCAAAAAATGAAATCGGAAAACAAGGTGGGTTTGGCGTCTTGAAGCATGAGCTGCAGAAGTCCCGGCGTCATAAGCCGGTGCGGCAACTGGCTGTGGAGATGGGCGACGCGCTGTCCAAGCTCGCGCCCTGCATGCTGATGAGCCCGCTGTCGATCGCTCAGTATCTGCCAGCGGATCTGGAGCTTTTTGATCTGGTGATCTTCGATGAGGCGTCGCAGATAGCACCGTGGGACGCGATTGGCTCGATTGCCCGAGGCAAACAGGTAGTGATTGCCGGCGATCCTCGGCAAATGCCACCTACCAATTTCTTCAACCGTGCGGCCTCCGCTTCCGAGGATGACACGGCGGAAGACATGGAAAGCATTCTCGACGAATGCCTGGGTGCAGGTATTCCAAGTCATAGCCTCAGTTGGCACTACCGTAGCCGTCACGAAAGTTTGATCGCGTTTTCCAACCATCGTTACTACGACAGCAGCTTAATCACATTCCCGGCAGCACAAACACGTGCGAGTACCGTGGAATGGCGGCGCGTTGACGGCGTCTATGCCAAGGGCAAAGGCCGCAATAACCAAGCCGAGGCTGAGGCCATCGTCACAGAAACTGTCAAGCGCTTGATGGATCCGGCATTTATCGCTGCGGGCCATACTATCGGTATCATCACGCTGAACAGCGATCAACAGCGTCTGATTACTGATCTTTTGGATAGGGCGCGGCAGCAATTTCCGCAAATCGAGCCATTTTTCCAGGATGATCTGCCAGAGCCAGTGGTCGTCAAGAACCTGGAAACGGTGCAGGGCGATGAGCGCGATTTAATCATGCTCGGCATCGGGTATGGTCCGACGGAGCCCGGCGCGCAAGTCATGTCGATGAATTTCGGCCCTTTGAATAAAGAGGGTGGCTGGCGTCGATTGAACGTCGCCATCACCCGAGCTCGCCGGGAAATGCTGGTGTTCTCGTCTTTCGACTCATCGATGATCGATTTGAATCGCACCAATGCGAGGGCGGTACGTGATCTGAAGCACTTTATTGAGTTTGCCCAGCGTGGGCCGAGAGCTTTGGCCGAGGCAATCCAGGGCTCGGTAGGTGGGTATGATTCGCCGTTTGAGGAGGCTGTTGCCCAAGAATTGAGGCGTAAAGGTTGGCAGGTCGTTCCGCAGATTGGTGTGTCCCGTTTCCGCCTGGATCTGGGTATTGTGCATCCAGATCGCCCCGGTGATTATCTGGCCGGTGTCGAATGTGATGGTGCCACCTACCATAGTGCGGCAACGGCGCGTGACAGAGACAAGGTCCGCGGTGCCATTCTGAAAGGTCTAGGCTGGAACCTAGTACGGCTGTGGTCCACTGACTGGTGGATAGATAAACCTGGAGCATTGGATCGACTGCATGCCGCACTTGAAGCGTTGTTGGCGGAGTCACGAGTGACGCCCCAACTCATTACCGATGAGTCAGAGCTCATTGCGCCGGTAGTCATAATGGAGAGCAGCCTCTCCCTATTTATATCGGATGAGGTAGAGGATGTTGTCGTCGTCGACATGGAAGCGGTCAGTGAGACACAGGAACTCAAGGTCGCCGGCGCGATGGCTGTCCCCGTCAATCGTGCTATCCGGGGGGAATACCGCGTCACGGATTTCACCAGCGTGAACGATAGGATCCGTGCGGATGCTTTTTACACCGAAGCATACGATCCGGTGTTGATCGAGTTGATCGCCCATGTGTTGACGCACGAAGCGCCGATTTTAGATTCGTTGTTGGTCCAGCGAATTGCCAGGGCGCATGGATTTCAACGGTCCGGTCGCTTGATTCGAGAGCGCGTGCTTGAGTTGACCGAGCGACATCACCATCTGAAAAGCGATCCGGTAGAGGGGCAGTTTGTGTGGCACGCTGAAAATGATGTGTTGAATTGGAACCTCTACCGGACTCCGGCTGCACTGGACGATGCCCGTTCCGTCGAAGAGATCGCGGCCGAGGAGTTACTGCTCGTGGCCTCGCTGATTTCTGCGGGTGACCAGCCATTGGAAATCGCCAAGACCTTTGGTGTGAAGCGTTTAACGAGTGCGGGGCGAGAGCGAATTCAATCTGTGGTTAAGTCGGTGGGGAATTTCTGAACCTGTGGCTTGATGCTTCGGCGACCGACAATCGCCGACATTGACCATATCTCCCGCACTGCGTAGCCTTGCACCTTCGAGGTTCTTCGGCCCAGGCCGAAGCTAAGAAGGGAACGCGGTTCAAGCCGCGGCTGCCCCCGCAACTGTAAAGGGTTCTGCTGACTGCCACGCCACTGCCAATACGGCGGGAAGGCGCAGCCAGTGCCGGTCGCAAGACCTGCAAGCCCCAAGCCAGGAGACCTGCCTCGTCACCGATTTTCTACTTCAACCGGGCGGGGTGATCCGGTGACGAAATCCGCTTCTGCGCGCCGCCGCAGGGCCTATCGTCCCGTATGCCCGCCCCAAAGGGCATCCGATGAAAACACTGGCCAAACTCCCCGTCACCATCGTTACCGGCTTCCTCGGCTCGGGCAAAACCACTTTGCTGCGCCATATGCTCGACAACGCCCAGGGCCGTCGCATTGCGGTGATCGTCAATGAGTTTGGCGAGCTGGGCATCGACGGTGAAATCCTCAAGCAGTGCTCCATCGGTTGCACCGAAGAAGAAGCCAACGGCCGCGTCTACGAACTGGCCAACGGCTGCCTGTGCTGCACCGTGCAGGAAGAGTTTTTTCCGGTGATGCGCGAGCTGGTGGCGCGTCGCGGTGACCTCGACCATATCCTCATCGAAACCTCGGGCCTGGCCCTGCCAAAACCGCTGGTGCAAGCCTTCCAGTGGCCGGAAATCCGCAGTGCCTGCACGGTTGACGCGGTCATCACCGTCGTCGACAGCCCGGCCGTGGCCGCTGGCACGTTCGCCGCTTTCCCGGATCAGGTCGACGCTCAGCGCAAACTCGACCCGAACCTGGACCACGAATCGCCGCTGCACGAGCTGTTCGCCGACCAACTGGCCAGTGCCGACCTGGTGATTCTCAACAAATCCGACCTGATCAGCCCTGAAGACCTGGCCCGCGTGCGCCTGGAAGTCGCTGAAGAACTGCCGCCAGCGGTGAAAATCATCGAAGCCAGCAGCGGTCGCGTACCACTGGACGTATTGATCGGCCTGGGCGCCGGCTCCGAAGAACACATTGACGGTCGCCACAGCCATCACGATCACCACCACGACGGTGAAGACGATCACGATCATGATGCCTTTGACTCCATCTCCATCGACCTGCCGCAGGCCGACGAGTCATTGTTGCTCGACGCACTGACTCAACT